>JBBSUR010000011.1:0-24535 GCA_038234255.1 Mycobacteriales bacterium
ACCGCTGGTTGCGTCGTACTTCCTGCGCGCCGAGACGATGCACGGCTTCTACACCTACCTGGAGGACAACCCTTCGACAGATGTGCGCGTGGAGCCGCGGTTCCATCTGATGAGCCACGGTGAGTCCTTCCTCGCGCTGCTCGACGACCTGCGCACCGAAGGCGCTCAGGTGCTGTGCGCGACCCACTCGCCGCTGCTCACCTCGCTCCCGGACGCGAACAGTCCTGGAGCTGGGTGACCACGGGATCCGGCAGGTGAGCTACGAAGACCTGGACGTGGTCCGCGACTGGAAGGACTTCCTCGCCGCTCCGGACCGCTACCTGCGCCATCTGCTGGGCTGAGTCATCGCCCGGACCTCAAGCGTCACCGACGGGCGTACGGGCCCCAGCGCGGGTCGGCCGTCTCCCGCCGTCGGCCACTTCCGCGCAACGGCCAGACCAGCGCCGCGCCGAGGACGAAGCCGATGACGTGCGCCAGGTAGGCGGTCCCCACTGCCTCGGACAGCCCGGCCCCTCGGGCGTAGAGGTACTGCAGGACGAACCAGCTGCCGAGGACAATCCAGGCCGGCAGGCGGACCGGCAGGAAGAAGAAGAAGGTCAGCAGCGACCAGACCCGCGCCTTGGGAAACAGCACCAGGTAAGCCCCCAAGACTCCCGCGATCGCTCCGGAGGCCCCGACCAGCGGTGCGTCCGAGCCGGCGAAGAACAGCGAGAAACCATACGTCGCAGCGAACCCGGAGCCGAGGTAGAAGGCGAGAAAGCGCACCCGGCCGAGCCGGTCCTCGACGTTGTTGCCGAAGACATAGAGGAACAGCAGGTTGCCCAGCAGGTGCAGCCAGCCGCCGTGCAGGAACATCGCCGTCAGGACCGACAGCACAGGTTGTTTGTCGTACGGCGGCGGTGACTGCGTCACGCAGCCCTCCCGGCCGGCGGCATCCCGCCCGACCGCACCGGTCGCCACCTCCTCCGGCGGGTCGTTGCCGATCACCTCGCTCGGCTTAGCGGCGTACTCGTCGAGGAAGGCGACCACCCGGCAGGTGGAGGCGGCACTGCCCGCGCCGACCAGCGGAGCCAGGGCGATCGGACTGAGGACGAACACGACGACGTTGACCAGCAGCAACAGCCGCGTCACCCACGGCGTGCGTCGCGTCGGGTTGACGTCGTGCACAGGCAGGACCAAGGCAGTCTCCTTACGGGGTCAGCACGAGCTTGCCGACCACGTCCCCCGAGGCAAGGCGCTCGAAGCCCCGGCGGGCCTCGGCGAGCCCGATGACTTCGTCGACCTGGGGCCGGATGCCGGTGGCGGCGAGCATCGACAGCAGCCCGGCGAGTTCGTCCCGGGTGCCCATCGTGGACCCGACAACCCGCAGCTGCAGGAAGAACAGCCGGCTCAGGTCCGCGCTCGGGTCCGATCCGGTCGTGGCCCCGGACACGACCAGGGTGCCGCCGGGGCGCAGGCTCTTCATCGAGTGCGACCAGGTGGCCTTGCCGACGGTCTCCAGCACCGCATCCACCCGGGCCGGCATTCGCTCGCCCGGCTCGAACACCTGGTGCGCGCCGAGCTGCAGTGCCCGGCGGCGCTTGTCGGGATCCCGGCCGGTGACCCACACGACCAGCCCGGCGGCCCGGGCCAGCGCGATCGCCGCCGTCGACACACCGCCGCCGGCGCCCTGGATGAGCACCCGGTCCCCCGGCGACACCCCGGCCGAGGTGAACAGCATCCGGTAGGCGGTCAGCCACGCCGTCGGCAGGCAGGCGGCCTCCTCGAAGGACAGCGCAGCCGGCTTCGGCAGCAGGTTGCGACGCGGTACGACGACCTGCTCGGCCAAGGTGCCCTGGTGCAGCTCGGACAGGATGCTGCGACCCGGATCGAGCGTCTCGTCGCCGGGCCAGTCCGGATCGCCCACCAGGCCGTGCACGACCACCTCGGCGCCGTCCTCGGCGATCCCGGCCGCGTCACAACCCAGGATCATCGGCAGCCGGTCGGCCGGCAAGCCCACTCCGCGCAGCGACCACAGGTCGTGGTGGTTGAGCGAGGCGGCCCGTACCCGCACGCGTACCCACCCCGCGGGCGGCACCGGTTCGGGCCGCTCGCCGACGCTCAGCCCCGAGAGCGGGTCGTCGGCGGACTGGGACGTACAGGTGACAGCGAGCATCCCCCGACCCTAGAGCCGGGCCACGCCCTCGGCCCGAGCAGCTGCGGCGACGGCGGCGGCCACTGCCGGCGCGACCCGGGTGTCGAACACGCTCGGGATGACGCAATCGGCGGCCAGGTCGTCGCCGACGACCGCGGCCAGGGCCTCGGACGCCGCCAGTTTCATGCCTTCGGTGACGCAGGTCGCGCGGACGGCCATCGCGCCCTTGAACACACCGGGGAAGGCCAGCACGTTGTTGATCTGGTTGGGGAAGTCACTGCGCCCGGTCGCCACCACCGCGGCGCCGTGGGCGTGCGCGACATCGGGGTGCACCTCGGGTTCGGGGTTCGCCATCGCGAACACGATGGAGTCCGGCGCCATCGAAGCGACCGCCTCGGGAGCGATGGTGCCGGAGGACAGCCCGATCAGCACATCCGCCCCGTGCAGCGCCTCGACGAAGCTCCCGCGGTGTCCGGCCCGGTTGCTGATCTCGGCGAACATCCGCTTCTGCTCGTTCAGGTCCTCGCGCTCGCGGTGCACCATGCCCTTGCTGTCCGCGATGGCCAGGTCGCCGATGCCGGCCTCGAGAATCATCTTGGACACCGCAATCCCGGCCGCGCCGGCGCCGGAGACGACCACCCGCAGGTCGGCGAGCGTGCGTCCGGTGAGCGTCGCGGCGTTGCGCAGGGCGGCCAGCACGACGATCGCCGTGCCGTGCTGGTCGTCGTGGAACACCGGGATGTCCAGTCGCTCCTGCAGCCGCCGCTCGACCTCGAAGCAGCGGGGGGCGCTGATGTCCTCCAGGTTGATCCCCCCGAAGGCCGGTGCCAGCCGCGCGATCGTCTCGACCAGCTCGTCGACGTCGGTCACGTCCAGGCAGATCGGGACCGCGTCGATCTGCCCGAAGTGCTTGAACAGCAGTGCCTTTCCCTCCATCACCGGCAGGGACGCAAGCGCTCCGATGTTGCCGAGACCGAGCACCGCCGTACCGTCGGTGACCACCGCGACGGTGCGCGACTTCCAGGTGTAGTCGTAGGCGAGGTCGGGCTCCGCCGCGATCGCTGTGCAGATCCGCGCCACCCCGGGCGTGTAGGCCAGCGACAGGTCCTCGCGGGTCTGGAGCGGTACGCAGGAGACGACCTCCACCTTGCCGCCGCGATGCAGCGCGAACGCGGGGTCACGGTCCCGGTCCGAGCCTGCTCGGTCGTACGCAGGAGTGGGTGTCGTCACCACGTCACGATCCCACACGGGACCGGTCCACCGGCGCCGCCGCACCTTTAGAGTCCTGCCCGTGCACGTCGCCGAGCTCGCCGTCCCCGGTGCCTGGGTGTTCACCCCGCGGCAGTTTCCCGACCAGCGCGGGGTCTTCCTCGAGTGGCTCCGGGCCGACGTGCTCGAGGGAGTGCTGGGCCACTGCTTCGCGGTGCGACAGGCCAACCACAGCGTGTCGGGCAAGGGTGCACTGCGCGGCGTGCACTTCGCCGATGTGCCGGTCGGGCAGGCGAAGTACATCTACTGCACCCGGGGCGCGGTGCTGGATGTGGTGGTCGACCTGCGGGTGGGCTCACCCACCTTCGGCCGCAGCGACAGCGTCCGCCTGGACGACGTCGACCGGCGCGGCGTCTACCTCGCCGAGGGGCTCGGTCACGCCTTCCTCGCCCTGACCGAGGGCGCCAGCGTCACCTACCTGTGCAGCCAGCCGTACGCCCCCCGCCGCGAGCACGGGCTCCATCCGCTCGACCCCGAACTCGACCTTCCGTGGCCGGCCGGCCCGGAGCCCGCGGTGTCCGACAAGGACGCGGCGGCGCCCAGCCTGGCCGAAGCGCGGACCAGCGGCCTGCTCCCGACCTACGACGCGTGCCTGCGGTTCTACGACAGCCTGCGCACGGGCAGCGGCCAGTAGCGCAGCACGACCCGGCTGAGGACCTCGGCCGGTCCGTACCGCCGGCTGTCGTCGGTGACCGTCGGGTTGTCGGACTCGACCCACCACAGGCCGCCGACGGGACGTACGGCGCGCTTGACCACCAGCAACGGTGGTCCCGCTGCGAACCGGGCCACGACCAGGTCGCCCGAGTGGACCCGGGCACCGCAGCGCACTACCAGGCAGTCGCCGGGGCGCAGCGTCGGCAGCATCGACGGACCCTGGACCAGGACCGCACCGAGCGGTCTGCGCACGGGTTCCTCCCGTTCCGGTAGCGGTCCGGGCCCGTGGGTAGGGTCCGAACGAGAAGCCAAGATCGCCGAGCTCTGGAGGACCGAGTATGAAGTTGCCCCGCTTCCTCACCCCGACCACCGTGGTGTCTGCCCACTGCGACCTGCCGTGCGGGGTGTACGACCCCGCGCAGGCCCGGATCGAGGCACAGTCGGTCAAGGCCATGCAGGAGAAGTACGCCGCGAACGACGACCCGGTGTTCCGCGCCCGCGCGATCAGCATCATCGGCGAACGCGCCACGCTGGTGAAACACCACCTCGCGGTCCTGTGGCACGACTACTTCAAGCCCGAGCACTTCGAGAAGTACCCGGACCTGAACGCGCTGATCAACACCACGATCAAGCAGGCCAGCGGCACCGGCGCCAAGCAGAATCTCGACCCTGCCGAGGGACAGAAGCTGCTCGACGGGATCGACGAGATCGCTGCGATCTTCTGGGAGACCAAGGGCTCCACCTACACCAAGCCGGCCGGCTAGCCCCGCAGGCCCGATCAGCTGCCGACCTGGCAGCATGCGGCCCATGGCAGAACTGGTGCTCGTGCGGCATGGGCAGACCGAGTGGTCCCGAACCGGCCGGCACACCGGTCGGACCGACGTCCCGCTGAACGCAAACGGGGAGGCCGACGCCGCGGCGCTGGCCGGTCGCTTGAGCGGCCGCAGTTTCGGGCTGGTCCTCACCTCCCCGCTCCAACGCGCAGCGCGCACCGCCGAGTTGGCCGGGCTCGTCGCCGAGCCCGACGACGACCTACCGGAGTGGGACTACGGCCCGGAGGAGGGCCGGACGACCGCGCAGGCCCGCGAGACCCGACCCGGCTGGCTGATCTGGCACGCCACCGGGCTCGGCGAGACGCTCGACGAGGTGGCCGCGCGGCAGCAACGGGTCGTCGACCGGATCCGTCCCGACGTCGAACAGGGCCGGGACGTCTGCGTCGTCGGCCACGGCCATGCGCTGCGCATTCTGGCAGCCTGTTGGCTGGGGCTGTCCCCGCTGGTCGCCTCGCAGCTCGTCCTGGACGCCGGCGCGCTGTCGAGCCTCGGCTTCGAGCACGGCATCCCGGCGGTGCTGTCGTGGAACGCGTGACCAACTCAGCACGCCAGGTCCGCCCGGCGGTCGCCGACGACGTCCCGGTGTTGCTCGAGCTGGTCCACGAGCTCGCCGCCTACGAGCGCGAGCCCGATGCGGTCGAGGCGACGGCGGCGATGCTGCACGACGCCCTGTTCGGACCCGCCCCCGCCGCCACCTGCCACGTGGCCGAACTCGACGAGAAGGTCGCCGGCTTCGCGGTCTGGTACGTCACGTTCTCCACCTGGAAGGGGCTGCCGGGCCTATGGCTGGAGGACCTGTTCGTCCGCCCGGCAGGCCGGGGCGCCGGTCTCGGCACGGCACTGCTCACCGAGCTCGCGCGGGTGTGCGTCGCGCGCGGGTATGCCCGCTTCGAGTGGCAGGTGCTCGACTGGAACGCTCCCGCCATCGGCTTCTACCGTTCCCTCGGCGCGGTGCCGCAGTCGGAGTGGACCATTTTCCGGGTCGACGGCGAGGCGCTCGTGAGCCTGGGCGCGCGGCGCGGATAGTCACAGTCCACATCGCGCTACGCGGTCTCGTCCGCGGCCGGGACAACGGGTGAACACGCCGCACGGGGACGACTGGACCGCAGCGACATTCGACGGCCTGACTGCCGTCACGAAGACGCACGGCGAGTGCTGCAGCGGTGACGGCCGAGGTTGGTCATGCTGGCGACGGTGTGATGGCTGAACACCACCACCAGCCGGTCGCGGCCGGGTCCCGACACCTCCGCGAGCCGGGCCCGCAGCCAGGCGAACTGCGCCGATCCGGCGCCCGGCTGATCACCGGCCAGGTCAGCGTCGGTCAGCCCCCGCTGCAGGTCGTCGAGCGAGACCCCCTCGCGGTTCACGGCGGGGCCGCAGACCACGGTGGTATCGAGGGTGGTCCCCGCCGCCGGGGAGCCTGCTTGTCAGCCGGATCGACGATCCCTGCCCCGGCCGGCGTGCGACCCGATCATGGCCCGGCATACGATGGACACGCTGGAGCCCAGAGCGCCGGTGGCCCTGCTAGGGCAGGGGGGACGACGAACGCCGGCGCGACCGGCACTCGGAGGCGGCATGGCGGACAGCGCGGACGGTTCTCGGCAGATGACGATGCTGAGCGATGCCCACCACGGTTCGGACCGACCGGCTGCGGTCGCGCGCGATGTCGTGGTCCTGCGGCTGCCGGCGGCCGCCGCCTACCTGTCCGTATTGCGCACGGCCACCGCGAGCCTGGCCTCACGACTGGACTTCACCATCGACGACATCGAGGACCTGCGCATCGCGGTCGACGAGGCGTGCGCGATGCTGCTCACCCAGGCAGTTCCCGGCGCCGATCTCGAGTGCACCTTCGAACTGACCGCCGGCGCTATCCGGGTGGACGTGAGCGTGCTCACACAGGACGGCTCCGAGCCGTCCCGGGACACCTTCGCCTGGACCGTGCTCACCGCACTGGCCGGCGAGGTCGACAGCTCACTGGACGCCGACAATCGGGTGACGCTGTCGCTGCGCAAGTGTCGGGCAGACCTGTCCGGGGTCGGCGGGCCATCATGACCGACGTCACCGGACTGGACCCGCACCGCACCGAGGACGCCGTGCTGCCACCGGCCCAACCGCTGCCACCGGAGACGGAGTTCGTCGCCGACGCGGTCCCGCTCACCCTTCGCCAGGAGCGGACCGTCGCCGACCGTGCCCGGGCTCGCACGATGTTCCTGCGGCTGGCAGAGCTGCCCGCCGACGACCCCCGCCGGACCCGCCTGCGCGAGGAGCTCGTGGAGGCGCACCTGCCGCTGGTCGAGTACCTCGCCCGGCGCTTCCGCAACCGCGGCGAGCCACTCGACGACCTGGTGCAGGTGGCCACCATCGGCCTGATCAAGTCGGTCGACCGGTTCGACCTCGAGCGGGGCGTGGAGTTCTCGACGTACGCCACTCCCACGATCGTGGGGGAGATCAAGCGGCACTTCCGGGACAAGGGGTGGGCCATCCGCGTCCCCCGGCGCCTGCAAGAGCTCAAGCTCAGCCTGACCAAGGCCACCAGTGAGCTGTCCCAGAAGAACGGCCGGTCACCTACCGTCGCCGAACTGGCCGGCCACCTCGACCTCAGCGAGGAGGAGATCCTGGAAGGGCTGGAGTCGGCCAACGCCTACTCGGCGGTCAGCCTGGACGCCCCGGACGGCGGCGACGAGGACTCTCCGGCCGTCGCGGACTCCCTCGGCATGATGGACGACGCGCTCGAGGGGGTGGAGTACCGCGAATCGCTCAAACCGCTGCTCGAGCAGCTGCCGACCAGGGAGAAGCGGATCCTGCTGCTCCGCTTCTTCGCCAACATGACCCAGTCCCAGATTGCCACCGAACTCGGGATCAGCCAGATGCACGTCTCCCGGCTGCTTGCCCGTACGCTGGCCCAGTTGCGCAGCGGACTGCTCGCCGACGAGTAGCCGGCCGGAGCCTCGACGAGCCGCCCGCCCGTCAGTCCTTGCCGCGGAAGGCGGCCCGCGCCTCGGGTGTGGCCAGCTGGTAGAGCACGCCCGCCGGCAGGGCGAGCACCGGGACCGCCGCGTACCAGACCCCGCCCTGCACCAGACCTGCGCCGACCGGAAGGGCGAGCAGCTGGAGCACCACGGTGGGCGATCGCGCCCATCCGACGACCCGGCTCAGCCCTCGCGCCAGCACCAGCAGCAGGGCGCCCACGCCCACCGCGAAGCCGGCCTCCAGCACCGTCGCTGCGCGGTCGAACGGGTCCCCGACCACACCGGCTGCGCCGTAGCCCAGGCCCAGGATCGCCAGCGCCGCGCCCTCGAGACCGACGAGCAGCGCCGCTCGGGTCACGGCTGAGCGCAGGATCACGCTCGGCAACGCTAGTGCTGAGTACCGTGAGGCCATGCGTGCCCTCCTCATAGTCAACCCGAAGGCCACGACGACCACGGCGGGGGTGGTCGACGTGCTCGCCCGGGCGCTGGCCAGCGAGAACAAGCTCGACGTCGTGCACACCGAGGCGCGAGATCATGCGACCTCCCTGGCCCGCCAGGCGGTTCTCGACGGGCTCGACGTCGTCGTTGCCCTGGGCGGTGACGGCACCGTCAACGAGGTGGTCAACGGTTTGTTGACCGACGGACCGCAGGCCGGGCTGCCGGCGCTGGCGGTGGTCCCGGGTGGCAGCACCAATGTCTTCGCGAGGGCCCTCGGGCTGCCGCCCTCGGCCGTGGAGGCGACCAGCCGGCTGCTCTCCTCGCTGCGCTCGAACGGACGCCGGACGATCGGCCTGGGGATGGCCGACGACCGGTGGTTCACCTTCTGCGCCGGGCTCGGTCTGGACGCCCAGGTCGTCCGACGGGTCGAACACAAGCGCACGGGCGGCAACGAGGCGACGCCGAGCCTGTTCGTCCGGCAGGGACTGCGTCAGTTCTTCCTGCACACCGATCGCCGGTCCATGCCGATCACCGTGCAGGTCGACGGGGGCGTGGCCGAGCGGGTGGGGCTCGCCCTGGTCTGCAACAGCGACCCGTGGACCTACCTCGGAGCGCGGCCGGTTCGGCCGTGTCCGACCGCCAGTTTCGAGACCGGGCTGGACCTGTTCGCCGTCCGCAGCCTGCGGACGGTCAGCACGCTGCGGCACCTGCGGCAGATCCTGGCCAAGCATCCGCGCCCCCGCGGTCGCGCCGTGTTCGCGCTGCACGACGTCACCGGCTTCACCCTGCTCGCCGAGGCCCCAGCCGCCTTCCAGGTCGACGGAGATGACCTGGGCGACCGCAGCGAGGTGGTCTTCCGCTCGGTCCCCCGAGCGCTAGAAATCGTGGTCTGAACTTTTTCGCCCGGCGAGGCGTGGCAGACGCCGGAGCGGGGAATGCGGCACCCCACGTGACCAAACACACCCCCGCCGCGTCCTGAACGGCGGGAACTGCGCTTGCAAGGCCGCACCGCTGATGCAAAGGTGGATCAAGGCGTGACGGCGCACCGTTGCGCCGAACGAAGCGGGAGTAGCGCGAGGGCGCACGCCGCCGAGCTGAGGAGTCTGAAGCCCATGGACTGGCGCCACGCCGCGCTCTGCCGCAACGAGGATCCGGAGCTGTTCTTCCCCATCGGGACGACCGGTCCGGCCGCCTCGCAGGTCGATCAGGCCAAGATCGTCTGCTCCAGTTGCTCCGTGGTGGACCCTTGTCTGGAGTGGGCGTTGCAGACCGGCCAGGACGCGGGCGTGTGGGGAGGCACCAGCGAGGACGAGCGCCGCATGCTCAAGCGCCGCGGCGCCGCGGCCCGCGCCCCGTCCGCCTGACCTCGGCGTGGGTGAGCACTACGTACGGCCACCACTGCTGGCTCGGGAGCTCCCGCCACGGTGGCGCGCCGTCTGGCGCTTTCGACTCGTGGCGTTGATCCTGCTGGCGCTGCTGGTCGTGGGCGCCGCCCTGCTGTTCCGCGAGTTGACCAGCGCCACAAGTCAAGATCCTGGCCTCGGTGCGCTCACCGTGAGTCTGTGGTCGTCTAGGGGTTGACGGGGACGGTCAGCTCAGCCCTCGCCCCCCGCCCGTCGGGGCCATTGCTGAGCCGCAACGTGCCGCGCAGTTCCCCGGTCACCAGGGTCTGCACGATCTGCAGTCCGAGTTGCGCCGACCTCAACAGCTCGAATCCCGCCTGCAGGCCGACTCCGTCGTCGACCACCAGCAGGTGCAGGCCGGTGTCGGTCCGCTCCGCCTGCACCACGATCCGGCCGCTGGCAGTCAGATCGGTCGGCGTCCGCGGATAGCCATGCTCCATGGCGTTCTGGACGAGCTCGGTCAGGGCCATGGCCAGGGGCGTGGCGACCTCGGCGGGCAGCTCTCCGAAGCTGCCGGTCCGGCGGATGACGACCGCCGACTCCGGTGCCCCCACCTCGGCGCACAGGGCCAGCACCCGGTCGGCGATCGTGTCGAAGGCCACCACGTCCTGTTCGGTCTGCGACAGCGTCTCGTGCACCAGCGCGATCGAGGCCACCCGGCGGACCGACTCCTCCAGGGCCGCCCGGGCCTGGGGGACATCCATCCGGCGAGCCTGCAGTCGGAGCAGCGCCGCGACGGTCTGCAAGTTGTTCTTCACCCGGTGGTGGATCTCGCGGATGGTGGCATCCTTGCCGAGCAGTTGGCGGTCCCGGCTGCGCAACTCGGTCACGTCCCGGACGAGCAGGAGCGCACCCCGCGGCTCCCCGCCCGGATGCAGCGGCAACGCCCTGAGCAGAACCGTCGCGCCCCGCGCCTCGACCTCGGACTCGCGTGGCTCGCCGAAGCGCAGCACCGCAGCCAGTGCCGCCGAACCGCGTGGCTCGTCCAGCTCTCCCGGAGCAGCGCTCAGCCGGGCGATGGTGGAGCCCAGATGCGCTCCGAGCAGATCACCGGTGACGCCGAGCCGGCGGTAGGCCGACAGGGCGTTGGGGCTGGCGTACACGACATGTCCGGTGCGGTCCAGCCGGAGCAGCCCGTCACCGACCCGCGGCGTCTGCTCCCGGTCCGGCAGGGGGCCCGGGAAGGGGAACCGGCCTTCGGAAACCATCTGGAGCAACTCCCCCGCGGTCGTCAGGTAGGTCAGCTCCAGTGCGCTCGGCATCCGCGTCGCATTCAGTTGCGTCTCGCGGCTGAGGACGGCGATGACCCGCGAACCCCGAAGGACCGGCACGGCCTCCTGCCGGAGCGGGGCAGGACGGCGGTCGGGCTCGTTCTCCCGGATGATGCGCCCGTCGGCGAGGGCCCGCTCGAAGCGTGAGGCAGCGGCCACCCCGAGCTCGGATCCGATGACGTCCATCGGGTAGCTGGTCGGACCGGTCGTCGGACGCATGTGTGCCACGGCCAGCCACGAGGGGGTGGACGTGCGTACATGCAGGATCAGGTCGGCGAAGGACAGGTCCGCCACCAGTTGCCACTCGCCGACCAACCGGTGCAGCCAGTCGATGTCGTCCTGCTGCAGGACCGTGCGGGCCCCGATCAGGTCTGCGAGGCTCGACACCGCCACAGCGTAGGCAGCGTGCGCCTGCGCACGGTCAGGCAGCGACCAGCGCGCTGAGCCGCTCGGTCAGCCAGGTCAGGCCGTCCGGATCGGTGCGGTGCTCGCGCCACCCGACGAGCGCAGCATCCACGACGTGCTCGTCGGGGAGCACCGCGAGCACGGCGACATCGGTGCAGGAGCCGTCGTAGGCGTCGGCACGGCACACGTACAACTCGCCGGTGTCCCGGACCCAGGCCAGCCGCCAGGCGTCGTTGGATCCGGCCCGTCGCCAGGTCGCGCCCAAATCCAGCTCGGTCGACACCCGTCGACGGGCATCGGCCGCGTGGAACGCGGCCTCGTCTGCCCAGGTGGAACGAGCGTGCATGACAGCCTCCTCGAGGGTGGGGCCCACACCGATGTGGAGCCCAAGACTGCCCCGCCCGGGCGTAGTCGCGGTGTCGGCCGTACGACGACTGCGTGACGGTCGGCGTCCGCAGGCTGGCAGACTTCCCGGCTGTGACCGCGCTGCCGCTCGACGTCCTTGCCACCGCTCGCGACCAGTTCCTGGACCGGGGAGTGGGACTGACCGAGCTCCAGGCGCTGGAATGCCTGCACCTGCCGGCCGAGCGGGTGCCGGCCATACTGGCCGAGCTCGGGATGCCGATCTCGGCGCTGACCCGGACGTTCTGAGGGCGGGATCGGGTCGTGCGCTGTTTCGGGGAGGGCGTGGCGCTGTACGAGCGCTACCACGACCGGGAGTGGGGCCGCCCGCAGACCTCCGAGCAGCGGCTGTACGAGAAGATCTGCCTGGAGGGCTTCCAGGCGGGGCTGGCGTGGATCACCGTGCTGCGCAAGCGGACGGCGCTGCAGCAGGCTTTCGCCGGCTTCGACCCTGAGGTCGTGGCGGCCATGGACGTGGAGCGCGACGTCGAGCCGCTGCTCGGGGACGCTCGGCTGATCCGCTCCGGTCCCAAGCTGCGGGCCTGCATCACCAATGCCCGGGCCACCCTCGCCCTGCGCGAACAGGGCGGCCTGGCGGCGCTGCTCTGGTCGCACGCGCAACTGCCGAGCCCGGCCTACACGCTCTGGACCGAGGTCCCGGCGGCCACCACCGGCTCGGCCGAGATCGCTCGGGACCTCAAGCGTCGAGGCTTCACCTTCGTCGGGCCGACCACCGTCTACTCACTCCTGCAGGCCTGCGGCCTGGTGGGTGACCACCTGACCGGGTGCCCGATCCGGGTCGAGGTGGAGGTGTTGCGCACCGCCGTACGCCGGCCGTGACCCTGCGCCCTGCCGCAGACAGGTTAGAGCAGACCGAACACCAGGAACAGCACAACCGACAAGGCGACGGAGATCAGGATGCTCGGCAGACAGCCCAGCGAGTTGGTGAAGAAGAACATGGACGGGTCGTGCCCGGGCCGTCGCGGGCTACTCCCCATAGGTGTGGTAGGACTCGGGTGGACACCTCGCCGTGACTGTCCCTGATCCGGCGATCGAGGTCCGGCCGGTAGAGCCGCGTGAGCATCCCGCCGTCGCCGACCTGACCGCCGAGGTCTATGTCGGCGGCGGTTTCAGCTCCCCGGACTACGAACCCCAGCTGCGCGAG
This sequence comes from Mycobacteriales bacterium, assembly GCA_038234255.1. Classification (GTDB taxonomy): domain Bacteria; phylum Actinomycetota; class Actinomycetes; order Mycobacteriales; family SCTD01; genus SCTD01. The sequence continues at coordinate 12,944 of JBBSUR010000011.1, forward strand.
GTCGCGAGCCGCGCCGCCTCAGCGACGGTGCTCGTCGCGCTCCGCGAGAGTCGGCTGGTCGGCTCGGTGACCGTGGCGACGCACGGCGGTCCCTGGGCCGAGCGGGCGGTTCCGGGTGAGGCGGTGATCCGGATGCTGGCGGTCTCTGCGGACGCCCGGGGGAGCGGGGCCGGCGAGGCGCTGGTGCGGGCCTGCTTGGAGCGGGCGCGTACGGCCGGGTGCACCGTCGTCCGACTGTCCTCCCAGCAGAACATGACGGCCGCGCACCGGCTCTACGGCCGACTCGGGTTCGTGCGCACCCCGGCCGACGACTGGGCCCCTGTTCCCGGGCTCGACCTGTGGGCGTACGCGCTGCCGCTCACGCCCTGGTGCGCACAGTGCGGGGCGGAGCTGACCCCAGGGGGGCACACCGGCTGTCGACAGGCGGCCGAGCTGGACCCGCCGAGGTTCTGCGCGCTGTGCCGGCGGCGGATGGTGGTCCAGGTCACGCCGAGCGGGTGGACGGCGCGGTGCAGCGAGCACGGGCTGCGTACGGATCGGGCACGGCTGCACACGACGTGACCGGGGTCAGGCGACCAGGCCCAGGCGGCGCAGCTCGACGGTGAGGTCGTGCGGTGAGGTCGACGCCGCCATCGCCGCCTCCATCGTGACGACCCCGTCACGGATGAAGGACACGAGGTGCTGGTCGAAGGTCTGCATGCCGTAGTAGGAGCCCTCGGAGATGAGCTGGCTGATCGTGGACGTCTTGTCCGGGTCAGCGATCGCATCGGCGATCCGGCCGGTGTTGACGGCGATCTCCATGACCACGCAGCGCCCCTCGCCGTCGGCCCGAGGCACGAGGCGCTGGCAGATGATGCCGCGCAGCGAGGCGGCGAGCGCCAGGCGTACTTGCTTCTGTTCGTGCGGCGGGAAGAAGTCGATGATGCGGTTGATCGTCTCGGCCGCGTCCGTGGTGTGCAGCGTGGACATGACGAAGTGGCCGGTCTCGGCGGCCGCGAGACCGGCCTTCACCGTCTCGTGGTCGCGCATCTCGCCGACGAGGATCACATCGGGGTCCTGGCGCATCGCGGCGCGCATGGCGGTGACGAAGTCCTCGGTGTCCACCCGGACCTCGCGCTGGTTCACCATCGCCATCTTGTCGAAGTGCAGCACCTCGATCGGGTCCTCGATCGTGACGACGTGCACCTCCTTGTTGGCGTTGATGTGGTCGATCATCCCGGCCAGCGTCGTGGTCTTGCCCGAACCGGTCGGGCCGGTGACCAGCACCAGCCCACGGGGCTCCATCGCCAGCGAGGCGAGGACGGGCGGCAGTCCCAGGTCGGTCAGCGCGATGGCCCCGACGCTGACCCGGCGGAAGACCAGACCGGCCGAGCCGCGGCTGCGGAAGGCGTTGACCCGAAATCGACCGAGACCGGCCAGGGCATAGGCGAAGTCGGCCTCATTGCTCTTCTGGAACTCCTCGACGAGGTCTTCGCGAAGCACCTCGGTGACCATCTGCGCGGTGTCGGCGGCGGTGAGGTCGCGGGTCTGGAGCTTGCGCAGCTTGCCGTCGATCCGAACCCGGGGAGGTGAACCGACCTTGCAGTGCAGGTCGGATCCGCCGCAATCGACCAGCGCGCGCAGGAAGGGCTCGATCGAGGTGGTCACGCAGTCCTCTTCGGCGCGGACCCGGGCGGGCTTGACCCTCGTCGGTGGACCACCGCCAGGAGGTCACTCCGTCTGCAGCGCCGCCATCCACGCCTCGATCGCGTCCGGGTCGCGCGGGAGGCTGGCCGAGAGGTTGCGGCAGCCGTCCTCGGTGACCACGACGTCGTCCTCGATCCGCACCCCGATCCCGCGCAGGTCGGCCGGGACGGTCAGATCGTCGGGCTGGAAATACAGCCCCGGCTCGACGGTGAGCACGTAGCCGGGCTGCAGAGTGCCCTTGCGGTAGACCTCCTGCCGCGCGTGGGCGCAGTCGTGCACGTCGAGCCCGAGCATGTGGCTGACGCCGTGCAGGGTGTAGCGCCGGTACAGCTGCGCGTCTTCGGCCAGCGCCGCCTCGGCGTCGGCGAGCACCCCCAGCCGCTGCAGCCCGTGGGCCAGCACCTGCATGGCGGCCCGGTGCGGGTCGAGGAAGTCCGCCCCGGGCTTGCAGGCGTCGATGCCCGCCTCCTGGGCGCCGAGCACGAGGGAGTAGACCTCACGCTGGCGTGGCGTGAACGTGCCGCTGACCGGGAGCGTGCGGGTGATGTCCGCGGTGTACAGCTCCGCGCCCTCCACGCCCATGTCGAGCAGCAGTAGGTCGCCGTCAACGACGGGCCCGTCGTTGTCGGTCCAGTGCAGGGTGCAGGCATGGGCCCCGGCGGCGCAGATGCTCCCGTAGCCGACATCGTTTCCGTCGACCCGGGCGCGCAGCCCGAACACCCCTTCGACCCAGCGCTCGCTGGTCTGCTTCGCCCGGTCGAGCTGGCGTACGACGTCCTCGAACCCGGCGACGGTGGCGTCGACGGCGTGCTGGAGTTGCGCGATCTCGTGCTCGTCCTTGACCAGGCGCAGTTCGCTCAAGACGGTCAGGAGCTCGGCGTCGTGGTCGTTGTTGGTCGCGAACAGCGCCTCGACCCGGGCGTCCTGACCGCGGACGACGCGGGCCCGACCGGAGAGCTTGTCCAGCTCCTCGAGCGGGCGGGCGTCGATACCCAACTCAGCGCTGGTCGCGGCCAGGCTCGGCCGAGGGCCGACCCACAGCTCGCCGTAGATCCGGTCGGTGAAGAAGGCCGGCGTGGCCCGGTCCATCACCGGTGCCTGGTAGAGCACGGCGGTGGCGTCCGGCTCGATCACCAGCACCGCGTCGGGCTCGTGCGAGCCGACCAGGTAGGCGAAGTCGGTCCCGGGGCGGAAGCGGTACTCGGTGTCGTTCGCGCGCGTCTGGTAGCCCCCGGTCGGGACGACCAGGCGCTCCCCCGGAAAACGCTCGGCCAGCGCCGTGCGCCGACGGGCGGAGTACGGCGCGACCGCGTGCGGCGCAGGGAGCGGGTCGGCGCGCGGCGCCCAGCCCGTGCTCATGAACTCCAGCAGCGCCGCCGGGCGGTCCGGGTCGTGGCCGGCCGCTCCGGGCGTCTCCGCCGGGTCCGGCTGCTCGCTCACAGCACGAGCCTACGGCGGCTCGTCTCCTGAGGGTTCCCAGCGCCTCCTCCGTTCTCGGTGCCACCACCTCCCGCGGCCAGCAGCAGGTTGGCACCGAGATCGATCTCCACGGGCGGGACAGCCGACGCCGACAGCTTCCCTCCCCCGAATATCGCTCACCCCAGCCCCCTGGCTTCCCCGCGAAGATCAACCCAAGGATCGGTGTCGTACGGGGGTGGTGTCCGCATCGGAGTGCGCCGATCCTGCGGATGATCAGCGCGAGGGGGAAGCATTCGGCCCGGCTCGGTCCGGCTTGGCTCGCCGGACCCTGGGTCAGCGACCGCTCCACCGGGGCGGCCGCTTCTCCAAAAAGGCAGCGACCCCCTCGGCGGCGTCCTCGCTCGCGCCGAGCAGCGACAGCTGCGCCTGCATCGCCTCCAGCGCCGCGGGCAGCGGCGCCTCGAGTGCGGCTCGGAACGCTGCCTTGCCCAGCCGGACCGCCGCCGGCGGCTTGGCTACCAACAGATCCGCCAGTTCTCGCTCCTCCTCCGGCAACCGGTCAGCGCCGACCACCCGGCTGATCAGGCCCATGGCAAGGGCCTCCGCGGCCGGCACCCGCCGTCCGGTGAGCATCAGCTCCATCGCGTGCTTGGGACTCACGTGCCGGCCCAGCAGCGCACTGACCATGAACGGCCACAGGCCCAGCTCCACCTCCGGCAGTCCGAACGATGCGGTGTCCGACGCGAGCACGACATCGCAGCCCAGGACCAGGCCCACCCCGCCGGCCAGGCACAATCCCTGGACCGTCGCCACCACCGGTATCGGGCAGGCCCGCATCGCCAGCACGACCTCGCGCAGCAGCCCGCGGCTCTCGTGGACCTGCAGCCCGGTCGCCCCCGGCGCCAGCTGCACCAGGTCCGCGCCCGAGCAGAACACCGCACCGACGCTGCGCACCATCACCACTCGCGCTGTCCTCGGTCGACGCAGCTCGGCCAGCATCGCCTCCAGCACGTCGCTGCTCAGCGCGTTGCGTCGCGCCTCCCGGTTGATCGTCAGCCAGGTCGAACCGTCCCGGCGATCGACCTCCAACTCGCTCATCTGAAAGCCTCGCTCCTGCCGGTAGTGCCGACGCCTCCAGCGGCGGCGAGACTAGCGGGGTGTCCCTCCTCGTGGCGGTCCTGCTCGTCGCGCTGCTGATCGGTTGGGCTTGTGGCGGCAGCCTGGACCGGTTGGGAGCGCTGCCGCTGCGACAGCGCTACCTGGCGGTCAGCGCGCTCGCGGCACAGGTCGTCGGCACCGTCGTCGGTGGTCCCTTCTTCCTGATCGGACTGATCGTCTCGGGCGGGCTGGTGCTGCTCTTCCTGTCCCGCAACCGCGGGATCCGGGGGACCGGCCTGGCCGCGCTGGGTCTTTTCGCCAACGTGCTGGTCATCGCGGCGAACGGCGCCATGCCGGTCTCCGCGGACGCCGCCGGGCGGGCCGGTGTGTCGGTCCAGCCCCTGCTGACCGGCGCGGACGCCCGGCACCGGCTCGCCGGGACCGACACCGACACCAGGCTGCAGCAGCTCGGGGACGTGATCCCCGTGCGCTTGCCGCTGCGCCCGGAGGTCGTCAGTCCCGGCGACGTGCTCCTGGCCGCCGGTCTCGCGCAGCTGGTCACGCTCGGCATGCTGGGCGCCGAGAGGGGTGACCGGTCCGGCCGTGCCGGCGCTAGGCCGACGCCTCGTGGTCGCCCTCCCCGGCCGGCTCCGCCGACTCGACCGCCGGAGGCGTACCGCCCGTCGTGATCGCACGCGCACTCTCGACGGCTCGGGCTGGACGACATTCGCCTACGCGTACGTCGAGCAGCCCGCTGTCGTCGCTGGCCTCCAGTTGCTCCGGTCGCCGTCTCGGAGCAGCTCGACGGCCGGCACGAACCCGGCCATCGCCCCCGCGGCCTGGCCGGGCACCCCACCGCCCCACCCGCGGCGGACGAGCTCGTCGAACTCCCGACCCATGCGGGCCAGCACCGTGAACGGGTCGAATCGCTGCACCTGCATGACGTCCCCCTTGTGTGCAACCCTGTACGCCGTCGTCAAGAGGAGATTTTCATGGCCAAGCGAGGTCGTAAGCGTCGCGCCCGCAAGAAGAGCGCCGCCAACCACGGCAAGCGCCCCAACGCCTGAACCTGTCTCAGTCGTTGCGGGGCAGCCTGACCCACCGTCAGGCGGTACGCGCCTGCCAGCCGGCCCAGGCGCTCTGCACCATGTCGTGCAGGTCCCGCTGCGCCGAGAAGCCAAGTCCCACCCGGATGCGGTCGACCGCGGCCACCACCCGCGCCGGGTCACCCGCCCGCCGGGCCACCACGTCGTACGCGACATCCGCGCCGGTGACCTCGCCGACCACGCGGAGCACATCGAGCACGCTGGAGCCCTCGCCCCGGCCGATGTTGTAGGTCGCTCCCGGCGCGCCGGACTCGAGCGCGCGGGCCGCCGCCAGATGGGCAGCGGCGATGTCGGCGACGTGCACGTAGTCGCGGATGCAGGTGCCGTCGGGAGTGGGATAGTCGGCGCCGAACACCTGAGGTCGCCGTCCGGCGGCCAGCGCCGAGAACACCAGCGGCACCAGGTTGAATACGCCCGGATCGCCGAGTTCGGGGCTCGCCGCCCCGGCCACGTTGAAGTAGCGCAGCGACATGACGGCGAGTCCGTACGCCGCAGCGCAGTCGCGCAGCAGCCACTCCCCGACCAGCTTGCTCTCCCCGTACGGCGACAGCGGAACGCCCAGGGTGTCCTCGTCGACCAGCTCCACGTCCGGCAGGCCGTAGGTGGCGGCGCTGGAGGAGAAGACGAAGCGCTCGACCCCGTGCGCCCGGCAGCCGTCGAGCAGCGCGATCAGCCCCGCGACGTTCTCGCGGTAGTACAGCAGCGGGTCCGCGACAGACTCCCCCACCTGCTTCTTGGCGGCGATGTGCACGACGCCGCGTACGTCGTGGTCGGCCAGCACCCGGCGGACGAGCGAGCCGTCCAGGACGGTGCCGGGCACGAAGGTGGCTGCCTGGTCGACCCGCGCCGCCGCGCCGGTCGACAGGTCGTCGAGCACCACCACCGAGGCACCGTCCTGCACGAGGGCACGCACCACGTGGGCGCCGATGTAGCCCGCTCCGCCGGTCACCAGCCAGGTCATGCGGCCAGAGGGTAGACCGGACCGGTCGCGCGGCCGTCGGAGCGCAGTTGCCGTGCGGAACCGTGCAACCGCACGGACCCGGCATGCGTGTCCGCAGTGAGGCCGTACCAGCGGCCCGCGCGCGAAAGGCCTCGGTGGCAACAGTGCTCGTGCAGCGCGCGGAACGGGATGCGATGAGCGACCAGCACAGCCCGGTCGTTCCGCCGGCCGCGCAGGCGTTCGACGCCTTCTACGCCGAGCGCGGTCCGGCGCTGGTGCGCCAACTGCACGCCATGACCGGTGACCTACCGGAGGCGCAGGACTGCGTCCAGGAGGCGTTCGCCCGCGCCTGGCAGCGCTGGGACCGCATTCGGGAGTACGACGCCCCCGAGGCCTGGGTGCGCCAGGTCGCGTGGCGGCTGGCCGTCTCGCGCTTTCGGCGGGTGCGGGTCGGCTCCGGGCTGCTGCGCCGACACGGACCGTCGGCGGATGTGCCGGAGATTTCCCCGGACCGGGTGGCACTGGTCAGCGCCCTGCGGCGACTGCCGGAGGTCCAGCGGCGCGCCATCGTCCTGCATCACCTCGGCGGGTTGTCCGTCGACGAGATCGCCGCCGAAACCGGCAGCCCGTCCGGCACCGTCAAGGCACGGCTGGCCCGGGGGCGCGCCGCCCTGGCCGCCCTGCTCACCGTCTCGGAGGACCCGCGATGAACGACAACCCGCTCGCCGACCTCGAGACCTCGCCGGTGCCCCCGCTCGCGGACCCGGCGCTGGTCCGTGCCCGCGGTGAGCAGCGCCGGCGGCGGGCCGCTGCTGCTGTCGGAAGCGCGGCGGTGCTGCTGGTGGTTGTCCTGGCGGGGACAGCCACCACGGTGGTCACCGCCGGCCCTGCGGGCGACACGCTGCGGCCGGCCGCTCCCGCCGTCAGCGCTGAACCAGCGCCGTCCGCTGACCCGGCGATGACTTCCACGACAGAGCCCACGCCGGAGCCGGCTCCCGCGTCGACGCCAACCGTCGTCTCCGAGGCCCCGACGTCGACATCGGCGATCCCCAGTGAGATCGCCAGTCAGATCTCCGAACCGAGCAGCCGACCGACCCTGGGACCGGTGGCGGTGCGATCCGCGCAGGCGTCGGCGGCACCATCGGTCCGGCCCACGGCTGCACCGTCCGCGACGCCGCCCGCTGCACCGCCGTCGCCGTCGCCGTCTCCGCAGGCTTCCCGTCAGCCTTCCGTAGTGGTCCGGGCCGCAAGCATCACGGGTTCCAACTTCTTCACCTACACCGTGCGGGGTTTCGACCCGACCAGCGTGCTGACCCTGCGGATCACCGACGAGGCCGGCACCGTGCTGGAGAGCCGCACGTGGCCGCCCGGCGACGCCGAGGACCGGGGCTCCGGGACCTGGGGGTCGCCACCAGGCCTGGACTACCCGGCAGGCGAGGTGCTGACGATCGCGATCAGCGACACCACCGGCACCGAGACGGACACGTGGGAGTGGCGGTGACTCTTTCGGCGGTGACTACTCCGCGCGGTACTCGACCTGTTCGATCTCCAGGCGTACCTGCTGGATCCGCACCAGGACCCGCTCGCGCAGGTCGATCGGAGCGGGGTCACTGCCGCAGCAGCGACCGACGAGCGACTTCACGGCCTGCTCCAGCCCGTACTGCCGCAGGCACGGCGAGCACTCGTCGAGATGGAGGCGGACCTTGTCGCGGTGGGAGTCGTCCTGCTCGCCGTCGAGGTAGAGGTAGACCGCCTCCAGCACCTCGCTGCACGGCGTCTCGTGCGGCTCGCCACAGCTCATGAGGGTTCCTCCGGACCGGTGGCGGCCTTCACCAGGCCGCGTTCGACCGCGTAGTCGGCGAGCATCGCACGCAGACCGCGGCGACCGCGGTGCAGCCGGCTCATGACGGTGCCGATCGGAGTGCCCATGATCTCGGCGATCTCCTTGTAGGCAAAGCCTTCGACGTCGGCGAGGTAGACCGCCATCCGGAAGTCCTCCGGCAGCTGCTGCAGCGCCTCCTTGACGTCGGAGTCGGGCAGGTGGTCCAGCGCCTCCGTCTCGGCGCTGCGCAGACCGGCGCTGGTGTGCTCCCCGGCGGCGGCGATCTGCCAGTCGGTGATCTCGTCGGTCGGGCTCTGCAGCGGCTGGCGCTGCTTCTTGCGGTAGGTGTTGATGAACGTGTTGGTCAGGATGCGGTAGAGCCAGGCCTTGAGGTTGGTGCCCTCCTGGAACTGGTGGAAGGCGGCGAAGGCCTTCACGAAGGTCTCCTGCACCAGGTCCTCGGCGTCGGCGGGATTGCGGGTCATCCGCAGCGCCGCCGAGTAGAGCTGGTCGAGGAACGGCAGCGCGTCGCGCTCGAAGCGCGAGCGCCGTTGCTCGCTCGTCTCCTGCTCGGTCATCGCTGCACCTCCCCTCGCGCCGGCCCTGAGTCGGGACTGGGGCGAGAGTACGCGGATAGACGGGGGGACCGCCTGCTCGGTGGGGTCCCAGGCTGCCCATCGGGCACCGACACCCTCGGGACCCGCTTCTGGCCAGACCGCCCTAGGCATGTGCGCTCCTGTTCCGTGTCGACCCGGCCCAGACCCTCGAGACCGTCGACTCTGGTCCAAACATCCGCACGTCGGGCGTCTGTTCCCGCTCCCGCCGGAGTCGTCGGCACGTACGCTCCGCCCATGGGAGACCATCACCCCGCGGTGGAGCAGTACCTCGAGACGATCCTGGAGCTCGAGGAAGCCGGGATCGTCCCGATGCGCGCCCGCATCGTGGACCGGCTCGGAGTGTCCGCCCCCGCGGTGAGCGAGACGGTCAAGCGCCTGGAGCGCGAGGGGTACGTCACGCTCGACGGGGACCGGGTCCTGCATTTGACCGAAGCCGGGCGGGCGTACGCGACCTCCATGCTCCGCCGTCACCGGCTCGCCGAAGTCCTGCTCGTCGACGTGCTGAAGGTGCCCTGGCCGCAGGTCCACGAGGAGGCCTGCCGGCTCGAGCACGCCATCAGTGACAACCTGGAGCGCCACCTGGTCGAGCTGCTCGGCGACCCGGGTACCTGTCCGCACGGCAGCCCCATCCCGGGGTCGGCCAACATCGTCGACAACGGTCCCCTGCGGCAGCTGGCGGAGGTACCCCCGGGCGGCTCGTGCGTCATCCGGCGCATCGACGAGCACCTGCAGACGCTGGTCCAGCGGATGGTCGAGCTCGAGGCCTCCCGACTCCTGCCCGGGCAGTCGGTGCTCGTCGGTGAGCGACGCGACGGACAGGTCCTGCTGCAGGTCGACGGGGTGAGTGTCCGGGTCGATGCCGCGGTCGCCGCCGAGCTCTACGTCAGCGTCTGAACGTGCGCGCGAAGCCATCTGCCGACGACCTGGCGCACCTGTTCAGCAACCTCCAGGGAGGTGCGCCCGTCCCTGCGCCGCACGGCGAAGCTGTGGTCGGCACCCCGCACGACATGCACCTGCAGACCGGGCGCCGCAGGGGGACAGCCGAAGACGTCGCGCTCGCCCTGGAGCACCAGGCGGGGCAGGTCCGGTCGCATGAGCTCAGCCAGCCGGGAGCGGTCCGGACGTCCCGGCGGGCACAGCGGAAAGGCGAGCGCGAGGACCGCGGTGGCGCCCACCTCCTGCGCCGTACGGCAGGCGACCCGCGACCCGCTGCTGCGCCCACCGACGACCAGGGCCGCGTGGCGTCCGCCGGCCGAGTCGGTCAACGCTGCCAGGACGGCCCGCCAGGCCTCGTCCAGTCGGGGCCCAGCCTCGGCGACCGGGCTGCCGCGTACCAGCCACGGCTGCTCCACCCGGACGACGGCGAAGCCGGCGGCCAGCGCGGCGTCCCGGGCGGCAAGCAGGTCCAGTGTCGTCAGCGCCGCGGGGACCGGACCACCCGAGCCCGGCTCGCCAGCCCGGCGCCCGCCCGCCCCGTGGCCCAGGACCAGCAGGGGCCGGCCTTGCGGACCCTCGCGCCACACCCGCGCCGTCCCGACCGGAGTCTCGACCGATTCGGGCGTCGGACTCATCACGCCAGGGTAGGGACCGGCTCGTGCTCTTCCCGGCGCCCCCATGACCGACACGGTCTCTGACCCGCTGCCGTCCGGCCAGACGACGGGACACCCGGTTCCGCCCGCGGACTCTGCCTACTGGACCTTCTACGCCGAGGTGGCCGCAGCCCAGCTCGCCGCCTGGTTGCCCGAGGGCGCCTGCCGGGTGCTCGACCTCTCCGGTGGCGCGTCCTTCGCCGGGCAACTGCTCGGCCTCGGCCACGAGGTGGTGCACGTACGCGCCGACAACGATGCGATGCCGAAGGTCGCGTCGGGGCCCGGGCGGCTCCTCCCGGTCGTCGCCGACACCCGTTCGCTGGGCTGGCTGCGCCCGGCCAGCGTCGACCTGGTGCTCGCCGAATCCCGCGCGCTGTCGATGTGCCTGGCCGCGGAGATCACCCTCGAACACCTGTGCCGGGTGCTTCGCCCCGGGGGGCGACTGCTGCTGGTCGTCGACTCGCTCGTACTCGGTCTGGCTCGCCTGGCCGATCAGGGCCGGTGGGCCGAGCTCGCCGACGTCCCCTCGGCCGATGTCGTGCTGGTGCCGGACGAGGACGGGGCGATCACCCGCTGCTTCTGGCCGGAGGAGCTGCACCAGCTGCTCACCGACGCCGGGCTCGACGTCGAGTGGGTACGACCGCGTTCGGTTCTCACTCCGGCGACGGTCGAACGCGCGTTGGCGGAGGGCGGCCGGGCAGCGCTGCGCACCCTCGTCTGCACCGAGGTCGCCCTGTCGGTCGAGCGCGAAGGACAGACCGGCCTGCACCTGGTGGTGAGCGCGCGGCGACCCTGACTACCAGCTGGCTGATTCCGCCTTCTCCTGGTCGGCCAGGCAGCGCGACGCCTCCGGCCGTACGTCCAGGCGCGCCGGCGCGATGGGCTGCCCGCAGTCGACGCACACGCCGTACGTCCCGTCGTCCAGGCGGGCCAGCGCGGCGAGCACCTGCTCGCGGTGCTCCGCTGAGTTCTCCAGCACGGCGTTCTGCTGGTCGGCGTCGGTCAACTCGCCGGCCGTGTCGCCCGGGTGCTGGTCCACCGAGCTGAGCTCGCTGGACTCACCGGCCCCCTCGGCGTGCAGAATCGCCGAGGCGCTGTCGATCTCGCGAAGCATCTGCTCGAGCTGCTGACGGGTGTCCGAGGTATCCACGGGCGGGCACGCTACCCGCCGTCAGAACAGCATGGGAGTCGGCTCCGGCGGAAGTGGCCGCACCAGCTCGGGGCCGTTGTTGCGCACGTTGCCGACCGCCGGGGAGACGGGCCACGCCTCGAGCCGACCGGGCGTTCCGGGAACGAGCAGGTCCGGACCCGGGTC
>JBBSUR010000012.1:0-24524 GCA_038234255.1 Mycobacteriales bacterium
GAGCTGCTCACCGTGCTCGACCTGCCGACACCGTCGAGAGGCTGACGCGCGGACCTGGCCGCGTCGTCCACACCTGGTCCGAGCGAGACACGAGGGTGACGCCGACGCGGGCAAGGTGTCACCATGAGCCTGGCCGAGGAGGACACGTCATGTCGATCACACCGCTGGACCGCGCCGGTCCGTGGAACTTCGAGCAGCTGCCGGACCGGGACGACCTGCCCGAGGGCTACCGCTACGAGGTCGTCGACGGGCACCTCGTCGTGACGCCGCCGCCGGCACAGCGTCACCAGCTGGCCGGTGCCGCGCTGTTCCGACAGTTGCTGCAGTCCTGCCCGCCCGAGTGGCTCGTCGTGTGGGAGTTCGGCCTTCCGATCGGCACGGACGGACGGGTGCCTGACCTGGCCGTCGTGCGGGCGGAGCCACCGACCGGGTCAGGTCCCTACCCGCGCGGTCCTGAGGCTTTCGGTCTTGTCGTGGAGGTCATGAGCCCCGGCAGTCGCAAGACTGACCTGTTCGCCAAGCCGGGTGAGTACGCGGAGGTGGGCATTCCGCTGTTCTGGCGGCTCGACCTCAGTCCGGCACCGCGGCTGCACGCGTTCGCCTTGCGGTCCGGCTCGTACACCGAACTCGCGACCGTCGAAGTGGAAGGCGCCGTACCCGTGCCCTGGGGTGAGTTGATCATCGACCTCGGCGCGATCCCGGAACGATAGCCACATTCAGTTTCAGGCCGCCTGCTGGAGCAGAACCGCGACGGCGTAGCCCAGGTCCAGGCGGGCGTCGCAGTGGGTCGGTGGGAGCGTTCCTGCGCTGATGCGGCCGGTGGGATCGAGTTGGGTCGGGTCGGCCCACGGCTGACCGGGGTGGCGCAGGACCGGGATGCCGTCGGGGGTGTGCACCTCGAGGCGCCGGTCGGGGCGGAGGACGAGATGGAAGCCCAGCTGGTGCACCAGGGTGTGGTGCCGGCTGCACAGGAGCAGAAGATTGGACAGGTCTGTCGGGCCGTCGTCGGCCCAGTAGACGACGTGGTGCGCGTGCAGTTTGGTGTGCCTGGTGCAGCCCGGGAAGCGGCAGCGCTCCCCGTCGAGACTGCCGAGCAGCTCGCGCAGCGCCAGGCTGGGTTCGCGGGTGCTGCGACCGAGGTCGTGCGCGGTGAGGTCAGCAGCGGTGAGCCGGCGCAGGCGGAGGATGCCGCCGCGGCCGGGCAGCGTCTTCAGCACGGCCTTGAGGCTGGTGGGTGGGAGCAGTTCGCCGTCACGGAGCCGGGCCCAGCCCGACAGCGGGTCGACCTGGACGACGAGGTGCGCGCGGGTGCGCCGGGCGATCTCGGGATGGGCGGTGCGCTGGCTGTCCAGCGCCGCACACGCCAGGTCCAGCAGGGCGTCGCCGTCGGTCGCTCTGCTCGACTCGGGGGCGATGGGGTCCGCGACGGGCGGACCTGGCGTTCCCGCGGGAACGTCTCGGAGTACCGGGACCTGCTCCGGGTCGGGCGCCGGGACCCGGTCGGCGGCGATGGGCGCCTCCTCCGACGTTCCCGCGGGAACGTCCTCGCGCACAGCCGCCGCCGCAGCTGCCCGCGCCTCGCGTTGCCGGTCGAGCTCGGCCCGCTGGGCCGCCAGACCGGCCAGGATCACGGGCGCGTCCTCGGCCGGGGCGTAGATCGTCACGACCAGGTTGCCGTCGGCGTCGTAGCGGTGTCGGGTGCGCATCCGGTAGGCGGTCTCCTCGGGATCGGCCTGGACTGCCTCGGCGTGCTTGGTACGCCGGATGCCACGCACGATCCGTTCGAGCTGGTCAGCGCTGCCGTGCCGGGCCAGCTCGACCCAGTCGACCCCGTCATCCGGCTCGGCCACCCGGGTGATCGCCCGGGCCTGCGACCATGACATCCGGCCGGCCTCGAAGGCCGTCCGGACTGCCGGGAGCTCGGTGAGCTGGCGAGCGACCCGCACCCACTCCCGGGCCGTGCCAGGCGACAGCGCGGCTTGCCAGGACAGCCAGTGCGCGCACGACAGCATCCCTGGGCCGGCCCACGCCTCGCGCCGGTCGAACTCGGCAACAAGTGCCAGCAGCTGCGCCATGCCGGCCGCGACCCGCCCCGCCCAGCTGCAGATCCCGTCCGCCAGCTCGTCATCGCTCAGACCGGAAACCTTGCTCAATCCCGAAACAGACTCCATGGCAGAACATTACGATCAGGGTCTGACAGAACCGCGCCGCTGAAGCCACCTGCAGCGCATCGCCGGCCTGGACTTCACGTCCACCGAGCGGGCGCAGGCAGAGGAGGTCATCTGGGACCAGGTCCACGTCACTGACCTAGGTCGCCGGTGCCGGCACCACCGAGAGCGTCCAGCGCCGTCCGATCGGCAGCGGTCAGGAAAATCTCGTCGATGTCGGCGTTCGCCCGGATCCGCCCTTGGTTCATCGACTTCGGGATCGCGACCACGCCGTGCTCGAGCTGCCAGCGCACCAGGACCTGCGCGGGCGAGCAGCCGATCCGTCCGGCGAGACCGGTGACGACCGGATGCTCGAGCGTTCCGCCCTTGAGCCCGCTGTAGCCCTCGACGATCACACCGCGCTGGCGATGACCGTCGAGCAGCGCGGCGTCGAACAGCAGCGGGCTCCACTTGATCTGGTTCACCGCCGGCATCACGCCGGTCGCGTCGCTGAGCTCGTCCAGCTGGGCAAGGGAGTAGTTGCTCACCCCGACATCGCCTACCAGCCCGTCGGCTTGTGCCTGCAGGAACGCCCGCCAGACGTCGACTCCGTTGTCGGCGTCTGGGGGCCAGTGCACCAGCCACAGGTCGAGCTGGTCCACGCCGAGCGCCGACAGGCTCTGCTCGAGGACTTGGCGCTGACTGCCGGCGTGGTCGGGCGGCAGCTTGGTGGTGACGAACACCTGCTCGCGCGGCACCCCGCTGTCGCGCAGGCCGGCCCCCACCTCGCGCTCGTTGCGGTACATCGTGGCGGTGTCCAGGTGGCGGTAGCCGACCGCCAGCGCGGTCGCCACCGCTTCGGTGGCGGGCTGACCGGTGAGTTGCCAGGTCCCGAACCCGAGCAGCGGGATGGCTCGCCCACCGGGCAGCGCAGCGGTCGAGGTGGACAGGGCTGTCGCGGCGTCAGTCATCCCGGCCTCGTTCCCCGTGTACCGCTGCGTACCCCGCGGAGGGGAGCACCGGGTGCAGTCCGAAGCCGGGGACGCGGGGCAATCTCAGGTGGTGACGAGGCCGCTCTCGTACGCCACCACCACCGCCTGGACCCGGTCCCGGACGCCGAGTTTGGCGAGCACGCTCGCGACATGGGTCTTCACCGTGCCGCCGGACACGACCAGCTTCGCGGGCAGTCAGCTGCGTGAGCCGGCGGCCGTCGGGTGCCGGCGTGCGGTGCTCGCGGAAGTGCGCGACGACCGCCGCGGTCACCGCCGGGTCCAGGTGTCCCTCGCCGGCGGCGACGGCCCGGAAGACGACCTCGTCCTCACCGAACGTCGTGAGCACGAGCACCGCCGTCGCCGGCACCCGCTCCCGGATCTGCCGCGTGGCGGCCAGCCCATCCAGGCGTGGCATCCGCACGTCCAGCAGCGCGACGTCCGGGCGGTGTCGGACCGCCAGCTGCACCGCCTGCTCGCCGTCGACGGCTCGGCGACGACCTCGATGTCGGAGTCGGTACGCAGGATGGTGACGAAGCCGGCCCGGACCAGCGCTTGGTCCTCGGCGACGAGCAGGCGCAGCGTCACGGGACGGCTGTCCGCGACGTCGCCAGCGGCAGGGTCGCCTGCACCCGCCAGGACGCTCCCTCCGGTCCGGCGGAGACGGCGCCGAGGTGCAGTGCGCCTCGCTCCTGCATGCCCAGCAAACCCCGCCCGTCCGCGGCCCGCTGGGCCGGCGGCCCGGCCGGCAGCGGACTCGTGACCTCCAGCCGCACCGCATCCGGTCCGTAGGCGACCCGCACCGTCGTGAGGACCGGACCGGCGTGTTTGAGGACGTTGGTGAGGGACTCCTGCACGATCCGGTACGCCGACAGGCCCACCGCGGCCGGACTGTCCGGCGGCGGGCAGCCGGTCTCCTGCAGGATCACGGGCAGACCGGCCGCCCGTACACCCTGCACGAGGGCGGGCAGGTCTGCCAGCCGCGGCTGCGGCTCCAGCTCGCCGCTCGGTCCGGAGCGCAGCAGGCCCAGCATGGTGCGCAGGTCGCCGAGTGCCTGGCGGCCGGCCGTCTCGACCGCGTCCAGCGCTGAGCGGGTCTGCGGTGCGGCGGCCCCCAGCCGTAGCTCGGCACCCGCCTGCACGACCATGAGCGACACTGCGTGGGCGACGACGTCGTGCAGCTCGCGGGCGATCCGGTCCCGCTCGTGCTCGCACGCCTGGCGCAGTTCGGCGTCGCGGCGGGCTACGACCTCGGCGGCCTGCGTGGCTGCAGCAACCGCCTCCAGCGTGCGGCGGCGGACCAGTCGGCCGGCGGCCAGTGGAGCCGCCCACGTCAGCAGCGGCAGGAAGTCGCCCGGGTTGCCGTCGGCGGTGACGAGGTGTGCGGCCTCGACCAGTACCAGCGTGGCCGCGCCGCCCAGCCACGTACGCCGTCCGGTGCTGTAGGCACCGATGCTGTAGATCGCCAGCAGCACGGCCAGAACACCAGCTGCGGCCCGAACCGCCCGGGCGCGGTGGCGGACAGGCCGAAGGACAGCAGGCAGATGCCGACTGCTACCGCGACCGGCGCGGACCGGCGCCAGGCGAGCGTCAGCAGGACCGGGACGGCAAGCGCGACGCTCAGCAGGGGTCGCGCGGTCGTGCGGCTGGTGAACTCCGTGACAACGACGAGCGTGACGGCGCCGGCCAGCAGCAGGTCCTGCGAGATGGTCCCCAGCCGGTCGGCGCGCGAGGGCAGCACCACGCGCAGGTCCAAGTCGGGACGGTAGCCCCGCTGAGCGTGCTCCGCCTCGGTCTTCCGGCCGATCCCGGACCGGCCGTGCGGCAGAGGGCCAAGTTCGCTCCTTCGACCGATGCCTGGCGGCGTGCGCCAGGCCAGCGTGGACGGCACCCCACCCGCTACTGCCTGGAGGAACACGATGCCTGCTCACCGCCACACCTGGGTTCCCTACGTCGCCGCCGCGGCCGGCACCTGCTTCGCGCTCAAGGCCGGATCCGTCCTCGCGACTGGCGCCGCCACCGATCTCCCGCGGTTCGTGCTGTACCTCAGCGGCGTGCTCCTCGGCCTCGTGGCTGCCGTCGGCGCGGGGCTCCGCCAGCCGAGTACGGGCCGCCGGATTGCCGTCGGGTCGGCTCGGTCGTGCTGTTGGCGGCGTGGATCGTGGGCCTCGGTGACACGCTCGAACCGTTGATCTCGCGCATCAGCGACGCGGAGTACGTGAACGACGAGGTGCCGATCCTGCTGGCCGGACTGGTGCTGCTGGCGCTGGCGTTCCGGGCCCACAGCCGGGACGTGCCGTCGACGGCGGACCCGGTGCTCAGCGCTCGCTGAGAGCGTCTTTCACGGAACCGCCGGTGCGTCGCGGACCGGCTCTGCCCCTGGCGCGTGGCAGAGTCGTCGGTGCAGCCCGCAGCACCCGCCCGACCCGCACAGCACGGCCCGCCTTCCCCTCGGACCGACGCTTGCTCCATCGGCGTACCCGTCAGGAGGTAGTCCGTCTTGTCCCGAGCCGACGACTCGTTCGTGCACCTGCACGTGCACACCGAGTACTCCATGCTCGACGGCGCGGCCCGCCTGGACGACCTGTTTGCCAAGACCGCCGAGCTCGGGATGCCGGCGCTGGCGATGACCGACCACGGCAACGTCTTCGGGGCCTTCGACTTCTGGAAGAAGGCGCAGCAGCACGGGATTAACCCGATCATCGGCTCGGAGCTCTATGTCGCTCCTGGGAGCCGGTTCGACAAGACCCGGGTCAAGTGGGGCGCCGGCGGCGAGGACGACGTGTCCGGCGGCGGGGCGTACACGCACATGACCGTGCTCGCCACCAGCACCGAGGGGATGCACCGGCTGTTCCGGATCTCCAGCCTCGCGAGCCTGGAGGGTTACTACTACAAGCCGCGGGCCGACAAGGAACTGCTCGCCGAGCACGCGAAGGACCTGATCGGTACGACCGGCTGCCCGTCCGGGGAGATCCAGACCTACCTGCGGATGGGCAACTACGAGGCGGCCAAGCGCAGCGCAGGGGACTACCGCGACATCTTCGGCGCGGAGAACTTCTTCTGCGAACTGATGGACCACGGCATTGCGATCGAGCGGCGCGCCCAGCAGGACCTGCTGCGGTTGGCCCGCGAGATGGACCTGCCGCTGCTGGCCACCAACGACCTGCACTACACCGCACCCGAGGACGCCACGGCGCACGAGGTCCTGCTGTGCGTGCAGTCCGGCAAGACGATGGCCGACCCCAACCGGCTCAGGTTCGACGCCTCGGACTTCTACCTCAAGACCCCGCGCGAGATGCGGGAGCTGTGGCGCGAGCTGCCCGAGGCGTGCGACAACACCCTGCGGATCGCCGAGCGCTGCTCGATGGGCTTCACCGAGGGCGCCGACCTCATGCCGCGGGTCGAGGTGCCAACGGGCTACACCGAGCAGAACTGGCTGCGCGAGCAGGTGCACACCGGCCTGCGCGACCGCTTCCCCGGCGGGGTGCCCGAGGGCCACCGGCTGCAGGCCGACTATGAGGTCGACGTCATCTGCAGCATGGGCTTCCCGGGCTACTTCCTGGTGACCGCGGACCTGTGCCGGTACGCCAAGCAGAGCGGCATCCGGGTCGGCCCCGGACGCGGGTCGGCAGCCGGCAGCCTGGTGGCGTACGCGCTGCGGATCACCGATCTGGACCCGATCGAGCACAAGCTGTTGTTCGAGCGCTTCCTCAACCCCGAGCGCATCTCGATGCCCGACATCGACCTGGACTTCGACGAACGCCGGCGCGGCGACATGATCCGCTACGCCACCGAGAAGTACGGCGAGGAGCGGGTCAGCCAGATCATCACCTACGGCACGATCAAGGCGAAGCAGGCGATCAAGGATTCCAGCCGGGTGCTGGGCTACTCCTTCGCGATCGGCGACAAGATCACCAAAGCGCTGCCGCAGCCGGTGATGGGCAAGGACATCCCGCTCGCCGGGATCTTCGACCCGAGCCACAAGCGCTACTGCGAGGCGGGCGAGTTCCGCGCGCTGTACGAGTCCGACCCCGACACCAAGGCCGTCGTCGACACCGCGCGCGGGCTGGAGGGGCTCAAGCGGCAGTGGGGAGTTCACGCCGCCGGGGTGATCCTGTGCCGCGAGCCGCTGATGGACGTCATCCCGATCCACCGCCGGGAGGCAGACGGCGCGATCATCACCCAGTTCGACATGGGTGCCTGCGAGTCGCTCGGTCTGCTGAAGATGGACTTCCTCGGCCTGCGCAACCTGACGGTGCTCGACGACTGCCTGCGCCACATCGAGAGCAACCGCGGCACGACCGTCGTCCTGGAGGACCTCGCCCTGGATGACACGGCGACCTATGAACTGCTGGCTCGCGGCGACACCCTCGGGGTGTTCCAGCTCGACGGCGGGCCGATGCGCTCGCTGCTGCGCTCGATGCAGCCTGAGGCCTTCGAGCACATCTCCGCCGTGCTCGCGCTCTACCGGCCCGGACCGATGGGCGCCAACGCGCACAACGACTACGCCGACCGCAAGTGCGGCCGCAAGCCGATCGTGGCGATCCATCCCGAGTTGGAGCAGCCGCTGGCCGAGATCCTCGGCGACACGTACGGCCTGATTGTCTACCAGGAGCAGGTCATGGCCATCGCGCAGCAACTCGCGGGCTACAGCCTCGGCGCTGCCGACCTGCTGCGCCGGGCGATGGGCAAGAAGAAGAAGGAGATCCTGGACAAGGAATACATCCCGTTCTCCGGCGGGATGGCGGCCAACGGGTTCTCGGCAGCGGCGATCAAGACGCTGTGGGAGATCCTGGTGCCGTTCTCCGACTACGCCTTCAACCGGGCGCACACCGCCGGCTACGGGCTGGTGAGTTATTGGACCGGCTACCTCAAGGCCAACTTCCCCGCCGAGTACATGGCGGCGCTGCTCACCTCGGTGAAGGACGACAAGGACAAGAGCGCGCTCTACCTGGCCGAGTGCCGCCGGATGGGGATCAAGGTCCTGCCGCCGGACGTCAACGACTCCGATGGCGACTTCACCCCCCGCGGCACCGACATCCGCTTCGGGCTGACCGCGATCCGCAACGTGGGTGCCAACGTGGTCGCCTCGATCGTCGCGACCAGACAGGCCAAGGGCCGCTACGCCGACTTCGGCGACTTCCTGCGCAAGGTGCAGGCCGTGGCTTGCAACAAAAAGACCGTTGAATCGCTTTGCAAGGCAGGTGCTTTCGATTCGCTGGGGCACAGCCGCAAGGGCTTGGTCGCCGTGCACGCCGAGGCGATCGAGGCGTGTCTGGAGACCAAGCGGGCCGAGGCGATCGGCCAGTTCGATCTGTTCAGCTCCGCTGACGATGTAGCCAGCGGTTTCGCTGACGAGGAGCCGGGCGGTGGCGACGATGCCACCGAAGGCACAGGGAGCGGGCTGTTCGACGTGGTCGTACCGATGGGGGAGTGGGACAAGTCGGTCCTGCTCACCTACGAACGCGAGATGCTGGGCCTGTACGTCAGCGACCACCCGCTGTTCGGCGTCGAGCACCTGCTGGCCAGCGCCGTGGACCTGCCGGTGTCGCAGATCGCGGAGTGCGAGGACGGCCGGACCGTCACGGTCGGCGGCATCCTGTCGAGCGTGACCCGCAAGATGACCAAGCAGGGCAACGCGTACGCGCAGGTCACGCTGGAGGATCTCGAGGGCGCGGTCGAGGTCATGTTCTTCCCGCAGAGCTACGTCCCGGCCGCCGTCCATCTGGTGGAGGACGCGGTGGTCCTGGTCCGCGGGCGGGTCGACAAGCGCGACGACGTCCCCAAGATCATTGCCAACGAGGTGACGGTGCCGGACCTGTCCGTCGGGCCGAGGGGCCCGGTCGTCGTGTTGCTGCCGACGCCCCGTTGCACCCCGCCCCTGGTCGATCGGCTCAAAGAGGTGCTGGCCTCGCATCCGGGCACCACCGACCTGCACCTGCAGCTGGTGCACGCAGGTCGGACGACCGTGGTGCAGGTGGACGCCACGTTGCGGGTGCGGGCCACGCCGGCCCTGTTCGCCGACCTCAAGGCGCTGCTGGGCAGCGGCTGCCTGCCGTCCGGGGCCTGACCATGGCCCCGGCCCGTCGGTCGCGTCCCAGCGAGGTGGTGTGGGCGGCCCGGGACGAGGAACCGGCCGGTCCGGTGCCCGGCGGCCCCCGGCCGACCGTCGGGCAGACCGCGCAGCGGATCGCCGGCGGCGAGGACTGGGCCCACGCCGTACGAGAGCTGCTCGACGGACTGCTGCTCGGCGGTCCGGTGGACGACGCCGAGCCGGTCCGGGTCACCGCGCGCGTCGACGCCTACCTCGCGGCGCTGGTCGAGCACATCTGTGCGGCGCGGGGGGTGGCGCCGCCGGCCTGGGTGCTCGACCCGTCCCGGTTCCTCGAGGTGTTCTGGTGGCCCTCGGACAACCCGGCCCTGCAGGCGATCTGCCTCGTGCAGTCACCTGCCGCCTTCCGGCGCCGGGGGATCTTCATCGGAGCGACGACCGTGCAGCGGGTCTAGCTAGGTGGACCGGGGGGAGATCGTCCCCGCGCTCCAGGCGCTGAGCGAGCCCTGCGGGTCGAGGTCGCCAGCGCCCAGACGGTGCTGGTCATGAAGGCGCTGGCGCACCGAGTGGGGGAGGATGACGACGACGTCCGGCTGCTCGCCGGCAGGCTCGCCATGGGCGCGTCGCAGGTGCTCGACCTGGTCGAGCGGACCGCTGGATCTCGGTTGCTCACGCCGCAGGTGCAGTTCTTCGTCGAGGCAGTGCTGGAGACTGAACCGGACGCCACGGGAGGTAGGACATGATCGAACGGGTGATCCGGCCGGCCGGCCGAGCCGCCACCGGCCTGGCTGTCGAGGGGGAACTGGCCCAGATGCGGCTGTGCGCGGGCACTCTTGAGGTCGAGCATCCCGACCAGGTGCTGCTGGATTACCTCGACGTCCGCAACGGCTACGCCTATCCGGCGTACGACACGTTGCTGACCAACGGTTCGTGGGAGCTCGTCGACGGCGACCTGCTTGCCCCGATGCTGCTGGGCGCTCACATCGACAGCGGCCGGTTCGCCCTACTGCGTGAGATGCTGCCGGCGCTGGAGGCGGTCGCGGAGCTGCCCGCGGTCGACCTGCAGGACGCCGATGACGACCACGTGCTGTGTGTGGCCGGGTTGTTCGGCATCCTCGACGAGCCGCGCTACGCCGGCCGAGGGATCCGCGGCACCATTGTCAGCAAGGTGCTGCACCGCAAGCGACCCGAGCTCGTACCGATCTACGATTCGCGCATCTTCGAGGCCTACACCGCGACCGGCGTGATCCCCCGGGCGACCGACCGCTCCTGGCAGCAGTTCATGGCGCTGCTGTGCACCCAGATGCGCGACGACCTGCGGGCGGAGGAACCGGCGTTCTCCGTGCTGGAGCGGCTGGCGGCGGATCAGGGCACGCCGGTGACCCGCCTGCGCATCCTGGACATCCTGGTCTGGCGCACCGCCGACGCCTGGCACTGAGCGGCTGTACGGGCAGGCCCCGGTCGGGTCCCTCCCTGATCATCTGGCGCAGCTTCCCGGCGTGTCGCGCCCCGATCTCGCCAGGTGATCAGGGAGGGGGCTCAGGAAGCAGCTTCTGCCCGGTCGACCAGCTGCCGGGCCAGCCCCACCGCGACGGCCGGGTCCGCGGTGGGCGTGTTGCCGTACGCCAGCAGCCATGTCGTGCGGCCGGACCGGAAGCGCAACGTCACCAGTTGCCCCTCTCCTGCGCCGGGCAGCGGTTGACGCCGCGCCTGCGAGGCCTCGCCGATCACCGGCAGGTCGAGCGGCTCACCCGAGCTGCCGGCCAGATCATCCTCCAGGTCAGCGGTCGCCCCGGCCTCGTCGGCGAACTGCGCGACCACGACGGACAGCACCTGCGCGCCGTTCGGGTCGGCGTACTGCGCGACGTAGGCGCGGGAGAACCGGTGCGCCGTCAGCGCGGTCGCGGCCGCGCCCGAATCGGCGGAGTAGCCCGCGACGGCGGCGGCATCTCGCGTGCCGGTGCCGGCCAGCAGGGGCACCATGCCGGTCGGCACCTCGCTCGGCGCGGGCACCAGCGGCATCAGCGGATCCGCGGGCAGCGCGACCTCTGGTCCGGCGCCGGACGACGACCCGCCCGCGGGATCCGAGCGCAGCGCGGGATCCGGCGCCGAACAGCCGGTGAGGGCCGTCGCACCGAGTGCCAGGGCAGCGGTGACGAGTCGGGCGCGCGGGCTCATGGCCGGAGCCTAGGGCGAGCCGGCCAGTCGCCGCGCAGGTCCACGTCGCTGTTGTGCAGGCCACGGCGCCGGCTGCGGGCTACCCTGGGCGACGCAAGCACGGGTCGGCACGCTGCCGGGACCACGGCCGGGAGGGGCGATGACCGGCAGGCCGGCTCCCGCCGCTGCGCCCCCACCGACCGAACCGACCGGCCCGACCGAACTACCGCTCTCAACCGGGTCCACACCCACCCGGACGGCCGCCGCCGTCGAGCTCCACAAACTCACCCGGAGCCACCGAGGCCGGCGCGGCAGCACGCCGGTCCTGGCCAACGACGGCATCTCCCTGCGGATCAATGCCGGTGAGGTGTTCGGCTTGCTCGGGCCCAACGGCGCCGGGAAGACCACCCTGGTCCGGCAGATCGCGGGGGCGCTGCGCCCCGACGCCGGTGTCGTCCGGGTGCTCGGCCATGACATCACCGCCGACCCCTCGCTGGCCCCCCGCTTGCTGGCCTACCTCGGCCAGGACGAGCCGGCGCTGCGCGAGCTGCCGGTCGGGCTCGCGGTCGAGACGACGGGGCGGCTGCGCGGCCTGACCCGCGCTGCCGCGCGGAGCCAGCGGGACGCGGTGCTGGACGAGCTGGGCCTCGCCACGCTGGCCCGCCGGCCGCTGCTGGCCCTGTCCGGTGGTCAGCGCCGGCTCGCCCAGTTCGCCGCGGCGCTCGCCGGCGACCGCCCGCTGCTGGTGCTCGACGAGCCGACGACGGGACTGGACCCGGCCGCCCGGCGCGCGGTCTGGGCTGCGCTGGACCGGCGCCGGGCGGCCGGAGCGACGGTGCTGCTGGTGACGCACAACGTGCTCGAGGCCGAAACGGTGTTGGACCGCGTCGCCGTGCTCGACGCCGGCCGGGTGATCGCCTGCGACACCCCCGGCCGGCTGAAGGCACTGGTCAGCGACGAGGTCCGGCTGGACCTGGTGTGGCGCGGGGCGCCCGCGCTGGACGACCCCACCGTTGCCGAGCTGGCGCGTACCGCCGTGGTCTCCGGACGGCGCTGGAGCATCCGGCTGCCCCGCGAGCAGGCCCGGGACGCGCTCGGCCGGCTCACCGCCGGGCCCGCATTGGAGCGCCTGGATGACTTCACCCTGGCCACGCCGTCCCTGGAGGACGTCTACCTCGCCCTCGGCGGCCGTGACAGCGACCTGGAACGCGGATGACCACACCGCTGGCCGAAGCCCCCAGCCTGCGCAACGCCCTCGGCGCGGTCTACGCCGGCCAGGTCAGCCGGGCCAAGGCGGCGCGCGGGCCACTGCTGTTCGTGGCCACCCTGCAGTCGGTCGGCATCTTGCTGCTGCTGCGCGGAGTGGTCGACGCCGGCGACGGCGCGACCGGCCGGCAGGTGGTGGCCGGCTCGACCGTCCTGGTGGTCGCCTTCGTGGCGCTGAACCTGCTGGCCCAGCGCTTCGGGGCGTTGCGCGCCGACGGCCTGGACTACTACGCCGCCCTACCGGTCCCGGCGTCCGCCGTCGTGCTGGGCACCGCCGCCTCGTACGCCACCTTCACCCTGCCCGGCGCCGTGCTGACCGGCGTGACGGGCTGCCTGCTGTACGGGCTGCCGCTGGCGCACCTGTGGGTGCTGGTGCTGGTACTGCCGCTGGCCGGCGCGAGCCTGGCCGGGATCGGGGCGCTGCTCGGGCTGCTCGCCCCACGGCCCGAGCTGGCCACCGTCGCCGGTCAGCTCGGCATGTCGGCGGTGCTGTTCCTCGGGGTCGTCCCGGCCGAGCGGATGCCGGCTGCGCTCCAGGTCGTCCGGGCACTGCTGCCCAGCAGCTACGCCGCCGATGCGCTCGCCGACGCGCTCGGGCCGCGGGTCGAGCCGGCCGCGCTGCTGGGCGACCTGGTGGTCTGCGCCGTCGTCGCCGGCCTGTCGCTGGCGCTGGCCGCGGTGGCCTACCGCCGGGCGGTCCGGTCCTGACCGGCGCTCGCTCGGGCACGATGGTCCGATGAGCACCTCGGATGCGTCACCACCGATCCTGGACGACGCGCGGGCCGGGCTGGTGACCCTGGCGATCACCGTGTTGATCGGTGCGCCGCTCGGTCTGCTGTGGGCCGCGCTGGCGCCGCACGTGGCGGTGGTCGTCACGGGCGAGAACGTCAACCTGGTCGAGCCCTATACCAACAAGTTCATCGCCGCGGACGGCTACTTCCTGGCAGCCGCCCTGGTGGCCGGGGTGCTCGGTGGCCTGATCGCCTTCGGTCTGGGCTCCGCGCACGGCCCGGTGGTCGTGGTCGCGCTCACCGTCGGGGGTCTGCTCGCGGCCTATGTCGCGATGCAAGTGGGGGAGCAGGTCGGTCTTCAAGGACTGCGCGACGCGGTGCGGGCCGGCGGGCAAGGGGCCTTCGAGCTCAACCTGAAGCTCAAGGCGCGCGAGGCGCTCGTCGGTTGGCCGCTCGGGTCGCTGCTGGCCTATCTCGTTGCCTCCCTGCTGCGCCGGCGCTGAGCCCGCACGCCTTGGCGTTCAGGCTGTACGGGTCAGTTCAGGCTGTACGGGCCGCGGGTCAGGTCCGGGGACGGCGTGGCCGTCAGCGCCCGCAGCAGCGTGGCCTCCCGGCGCAGCAGCCGCAGCTCGGCCCGCAGCCGCGCTGTCCCGTCCGGTTCGGCCAGCAGAGCCTGGCGTACCTCCAGGTCGACCACGACGGTCGCCGCGACGACGTAGCCCAGGACCAGGCCGTCGTCCGGCAGCTCGGGCGCCTCGACGTGGTTGCCGCCGGCCTCGGCCAGCGCGGTGAGGTAGTCCCGGAACGCCGCCCGGACCGCCCGGTCCAGCAGCGGTGCCTCCGCCCCCGGACCCAACTCGTCCGGCAGCCACTCGACCCGGCCGGACAGGTAGGGGCCGCTGGTCTCCAGCCCGGCCAGACGGAAGCGGGTGGCGCCGACGGTCAGCAGGTCGAAGCGACCGTCGTCGTGCCGCTGGACCTGGCGCAGCTGCGCCACGCAGCCGACCTCGTGCAGGGCGGTGACCCCGTCGGCGTCGACCTCGCGGCCCTGGCGGATCGCCACGACCCCGAAGCGGCGCTGCTGCTCGGGCAGCTCGAGCAGTTCGCGGACCAGCACCCGGTAGCGCTCCTCGAACACGTGCAGCGGCAGCAGCAGCCCCGGCAGCAGCACGACGCCGAGCGGGAACAGCGGCAGCCGGTCGGGCACGAGGCACAGGCTACGTTCGCACCCTGCGGTGCGCCTTCCCGAGTCGTATAGACACACGGGGATCGATATATGCTTGTTCACGTGGCCAAGCACCTGATCGATCTCGACGAGGACAAGCTTCAGGCCGCTCGGGCAGAGCTCGGCACGACGACCATGAAGGACACGGTCAACGCGGCGCTCCACCGAGCCGGCTCAGCGCGGACCCGCCGGATCGCCGCGTGTCTCGACGTGCTCGGTGAACTCGAACTGTCCGATCGCTCGGACGCATGGCGCTGACCTGCCTGATCGACACCAGCGTGCTGAAGCGGCTCAGACGTCCCGAGATCCGGAGCGTGATCGAGCCGCTGGCCGCGGCCGGTCAGCTCGGACGCCCGCGCATCTGCGACCTCGAAGTCGGCTACTCAGCGCGGTCCTCGGACGAATGGGACTCCTACCTCGCGGCGCTCGACGCCTTCGACCTCGTGGACACGACCGCAGCGCACGTGCAACGGGCGCTGCAGGTTCAGCGACTGCTGGCCGCCCGGAGTCAGCGCGGCCGCAAGATCCCGGACCTGCTGGTCGCAGCGGCAGCCGAAGCACTCGACCTCCCCGTTTTGCACTACGACGGAGACTTCGACCTCATCGCCGCGGTGACCGGCCAGCGCTGCACCTGGGTCGTGCCGGCCGGAAGCGTGGACTAGCCCGATAAGGTAAGGCCCCTGCCGATCAAGGAGCGCCGCACCGTGCCGACCCGCACCGACCTGCGTGGGGCGTCGGGCAGCGGCAGCGGCGAGTCCGCGTCTCTGCCGGTCCGCGACGACCTGCGCGGACGGACGCCGTACGGCGCCCCGCAAGCCGGACGCGCCGGGGTCGGCGCGGTCGTGCAGCTCAACGTCAACGAGAACCCCTACCCGCCGTCGGCCGCCCTGGTCGCCGACCTGGCCGCCGCTGTGGTCGCCGCCGCCGGCACGCTGAACCGCTACCCCGACCGCGAGGCGCTCGACCTGCGCGCCGACCTCGCCGCCTACTTGACCGGTCGGACCGGAGTCGCGCTGGACGCCGGGCAGGTGTGGGCGGCCAACGGCTCCAACGAGGTGCTGCAGCAGGTCTGCCAGGCCTTCGGCGGCCCCGGCCGGGTGGCCCTGGGGTTCGAGCCGTCCTATTCGATGCACCCGCTGCTGGCGGCCGGCACCAGCACCGGATGGGTCGCCGAGCGGCGGGCCGAGGACTTCACCGTCTCGGCCGAGGCGGCCGTTGCGGCGGTCGAGCGGCACCGGCCGGCGATCACCTTCCTCACCACGCCGAACAACCCGACCGGCACGGTCACCCCGCTGAAGGTGGTGTCGGCGGTCTGCGCGGCGACCGACGGTGTCGTGGTGGTCGACGAGGCGTACGCGGAGTTCGCCGCCACCCCGAGCGCGGTCACACTGCTGAGCCGCCACCCCCGCCTGCTGGTGAGCCGCACCATGAGCAAGGCCTTCGCCCTGGCCGGCGCCCGGGTCGGCTACCTCGCCGCCGGACCGGCGGTGATCGACGTCCTGCGGCTGGTCCGGCTGCCCTACCACCTGTCGGCCCTGACCCAGGCCGCCGCCCGGACCGCGCTGGCCCACACCGAGGAACTGCTCGCGACCGTGGAGGCCGTCAAGGCTCAGCGCGACCGGATGGTCACCGAGATCACCGCCGCGGGACTGCGGGTGGTGCCGACCGACGCCAACTTCCTGCTGTTCGGCCCGTTCGAGCGGCCCGCCCAGGTGTGGCAGGCGCTGCTGGACCGGGGTGTGCTGGTCCGCGACGTGTCGAGCGGTCCCGGCCTGGCCGGCTGGCTCCGGGTCAACGCCGGCACGCCGGTCGAGACGACGACGTTCCTGGATGCCCTGCGCGAGGTCATGCTGCATGAGATCACCCTGCACGAGATCACCCTGGGCGAGATCACGTCGTGAACCCCCAGCCCGCGCCCCGTCGTACCGCCCTGATCGAGCGGGTGACCAAGGAGAGCGACGTCCGGGTCGAGCTCGACCTGGACGGCACCGGCCAGGCCAGTTCCGACACCGGGGTGCCCTTCTTCGACCACATGGTCGCCCAGCTCGGCAAGCACGGCGGCTTCGACCTGACCGTTCGCACCCGCGGCGACCTGGAGGTCGACGCCCACCACACCGTCGAGGACACCTCGCTGGCGATCGGCGCCGCGCTCAAGCAGGCGCTCGGCGACAAGGCCGGCATCCGCCGCTTCGGCGACGCGACCGTGCCGCTGGACGAGTGCCTGGTCTCGGCCGCCGTCGACCTGTCCGGGCGGCCCTACGTCGTGCACGTCGAACCCGACCTTGTCGAGTTGATCGGCAGTTATGACACGACGCTGACCCGGCACATCTGGGAGTCACTGGTCGCCACCGCCGACATCGCCCTGCACGTGCGGGTGCTGTCCGGCCGCAACGCCCACCACGTCGTCGAGGCGCAGTTCAAGGCGGTCGCGCGGGCGCTGCGCGATGCGGTCGCGCTGGACCCGCGGGTCGCCGGTGTGCCCAGCACCAAGGGGGTCCTGTGAGCGCCACGGTGGCGATCCTGGACTACGGCTCGGGCAACCTGCGCTCGGCCGAGCGGGCGCTGGCCCGCACCGGAGCCGAGGTCACCGTGACCACCGACTACGACGTCGCGCTGGCGGCCGACGGGCTGGTCGTGCCCGGTGTCGGCGCCTTTGCTGCCTGCATGCAGGGCCTGGACGCCGTACGCGGCGGCACACTGGTGTGGGACCGGCTGCGCCACCAGCGCCCCGTGCTCGGCATCTGCGTGGGAATGCAGGTGCTGTACGAGAGCGGGGTCGAGCACGGTGAGCAGACCACCGGGCTGGGCGTCCTGCCCGGAACGGTCACCCGGCTCGAGGCCGACGTCGTACCGCACATGGGGTGGAACACCGTCGATGCGCCGGTCGGATCGACGCTGTTCGCGGAGCTGGCCGGCGAGCGCTTCTACTTCGTCCACTCCTACGCCGGTCGTCCCGGGTCGTCCCCGGATACCGACACCCTGACGACGACCGCCATGCACGGGGAGTGCTTCACCGCGGCCGTCGAGCGGGGCGCGCTGTCCGCGACGCAGTTCCACCCGGAGAAGAGCGGCGATGCGGGCGCGGTGCTGCTGGCGAACTGGGTGGCGACGCTGTGACCGGTCGATGAGCAGGCAGCGCGCCCGGGAGCGGGCGGCCCGGGAGTCCGCGCAGGCAGCGGAGCGTCAGCGCAAGGCCAAGGCCGCTGCCCGCCAGCAGCGGCTCGACCGGGTCACCCCGTCGCTGCCGGAGCTGCCCAAGCGCCAGCGGGTCTACCGCCAGCGACGCTTCCCGCCGCTGCCGTGGCGGCTCAAGCTCGCCCTCGCCCTTGGCTGGCTGGTGGTGGCCGCCCTCGCGCTGTACCTCGTCCCGACCTGGACGGGACGGATCGGCTTCCTGGTGATCGCCACCTTCACCCTGCCGCTGATCGTGGTGCTCGTCCGCGACCCCACCCGTCGGCCCCGGTGACGCTCGAGCTGTTGCCGGCGGTCGACGTCGCGGACGGCCTGGCCGTACGCCTCGTGCAGGGCGAAGCCGGCAGCGAAACCTCCTACGGCGACCCCGTCGCCGCCGCGCTGCAGGGGCCGCGCGACGGCGCGCAGTGGGTGCACCTGGTCGACCTCGACGCGGCCTTCGGTCGCGGCTCGAACCGCGAGCTGCTCGCGCGGGTCGTGTCGACGCTGGACGTCCGGGTCGAGCTCAGCGGTGGCATCCGCGACGACGCCTCGCTGGAGCAGGCGCTGGCCACCGGCTGCGCGCGGGTCAATCTCGGGACTGCGGCGCTGGAGTCGCCCGAGTGGTGCGCCCGGGCGATCGCCACGTACGGCGACCGGGTCGCGGTCGGCCTGGACGTGCGCGGGACCACCCTCGCGGCCCGCGGCTGGACCTCCGACGGCGGCGACCTGTGGCAGGTGCTGGCCCGGCTCGACGCCGAGGGCTGCGCCCGCTACGTCGTCACCGACGTCCGCCGCGACGGCACGCTGACCGGACCGAACCTGGAGCTGCTGCGGCAGGTCTGCGCGGCCACCGACCGGCCGGTGATCGCCAGCGGGGGGGTCTCCTCGCTGGACGACCTGCGTGCGCTGCGGGAGCTGGTGCCGGCTGGCGTCGAGGGGGCCATCGTCGGAAAGGCCCTCTATGCCGGGGCTTTCACGCTGCCCGAGGCGCTGGCTGCGGTGTCGGCATGACCGCCCGTCGGGTGTCCACCGGTACGTCGTGGGAAGCGGCGGTCGGCTACAGCCGCGCCGTGGCCGCCGGGGACACCATCTACGTCTCGGGCTGCACCTGCGTCGAGGGCAGCGCGTACGACCAGACCGTCCGCTCGCTCGCCACGGTGCGGGCGGCGCTCGAGGAGCTGGGGGCGTCGATGGGCCAGGTCGTGCGCACCCGGCTGTACGTCACCGACATCGCCGACTGGGAAGAGGTCGGCCGGGCGCATCGGGAGGTCTTCGCCGACGTCCTGCCCGCGACCGCCCTGGTGCAGGTCGCGGGGTTGATCGACCCGCGAATGCTCGTCGAGGTCGAGGCGGTCGCCTGGACCGGGGGCGGCCGGGACTGCTCGCTCGGCTAGCCCGAAGGCGGCTCCGTGTCGCCGGTTGGACCTGCTCGGGCGCTCAGGTCCAGCGGTGGAACGGCTCATGGACCCTGCGCGTGTCGCGGTCCGGCGGGCAAGCGAGGCGCGGGAGTGTTGCCACACAGCGCAACATCGGCTGGATGTTGGCCTCTGTGGCAACACGACCCGGTCGCCGATGCCGACCCCGCGCCGACACGCCGCACCCGACAGCCCAAAATCTTCGGAACATCCCCAGCGTCCCGGTGCTGTGGATGTTCCGAAGAACGTGCTGCGAAAACGCGCTAGGTCGCGCGGAGCCCGGCGGCTGCTCACCTCCATCGTGCGGGTGCCAGGCGCTGTCTGGCGGCCTTCCTGTCGGCCATCGGTGCGATCAGTGACAGGGTTGGCACGTCGGCCGGGCCGTGCCCGCGAAGGGTTTCCGCGTCGTGCTCCCGGGCGCCCGCCCGGGCTGCGTCAACCCCACGAAGCGGTAACATCGCGCCGGTGAGCGTCGCGGTCCGGGTCATCCCCTGCCTCGACGTGGACGCCGGTCGGGTGGTGAAGGGCGTCAACTTCCAGGCTCTGCGCGACGCCGGCGACCCGGTCGAGATGGCCCGGCTCTACGACACCGAGGGCGCCGACGAGCTGGTGTTCCTCGACATCACGGCGAGCAGTGGCAGTCGCGAGACGACGTACGAGGTGGTGCGCCGCACCGCCGAGCAGGTGTTCATCCCGCTCACCGTCGGCGGCGGGGTGCGCTCGCCGGACGACGTCGACCGGCTGCTGCGGGCCGGCGCCGACAAGGTGGGCGTCAACACCGCCGCCGTCGCCCGTCCGGAACTGCTCGGCGAGATCGCCCGGCGTTTCGGCAACCAGGTGCTGGTGCTGTCGGTCGACGCTCGGCGGGGCCCGGAGGGTTCGACGCCCAGCGGTTTCGAGGTCACCACGCACGGGGGGCGGACCGGCACCGGGCTGGATGCGGTCGAGTGGGCCGTACGCGGTCAAGAGCTCGGGGTCGGCGAGATCCTGCTCAACTCGATGGACGCCGACGGCACCCGCGCCGGCTTCGACACCGAGCTGATCGCGGCGGTGCGCGCGCGGGTCAGCGTTCCGGTCATCGCCAGCGGTGGGGCCGGCCGGATCGAGGACTTCGGCCCCGCCGTGGACGCCGGCGCCGACGCGGTGCTCGCGGCGAGCGTCTTCCACTTCGGCGCGCTGCGGATCGGGGACGTCAAGGCGGCGCTGCGGGAGGCAGGGCACACCGTCCGAGACTGATGCAGTTGGCGCCCGTGACCGGGCCGTCTCTGCGCGGCCGTCCCTGATCATCTGGCGAGCCGGCCGGGCCCTCCCTGATCATCTGGCGAGAATTCGCCCCAGATGGGGCTCCAGGACGCCAAGTGATCAGGGAGGGGTCCCGTCGGAACGCCGCGCGGGCGGGCCGGCCCACCGACGCCCGCATCGGCCCGACCGACGTCCCCGCCCAGGGAATCTCTGTTGCGGATGCGGTGTCAGAACTTGACAGTTGCATGACCGTGACAGCAGGACACTGACCCCCGCACCGACGGGCCGGGGTCCCGCACCCGAGGAGCCCCGTGACCGCCCCCGCCCCCGCCGTGCCGCAGGGAGCCATGCGGCGCGGGCTCGGCGTGCTCTGGGTCGGGGTGAAGGAGCAGCCGCGGATCTTCGCGGTCTCCGCGGTCGGCAGCGCCCTGTTCGCGTTCACCACCATCGGGCAGGCGTACGTCTTCGGCGCGATCACCGAACGCGTCATCGTGCCGAGCATCCGCGACCGTGAGGCCGCCACTGCCGGGCTGGCCATCTCTTTCCTGGCGATCATGGCCGTGGCCGCGCTCAAGGTGGTCGGCATCCTCGCCCGCCGGCTGGGTTCGGGGATCATGCAGTACCGCCTGCAGGCCTCCTACCGCCGGCGCGTCACCCGGCGCTACCTCGAGTTGCCGCTGTCCTGGCACGCCGAGCACCCCACCGGCGAGCTGCTGTCCAACGCCAACAGTGACGTCGAGGCCACCTGGTACCCGATCGCGCCGTTCCCCTTCGCGGTCGGCGTGCTCATCATGCTGGTCACCTCGCTCGGCCTGCTGTTCGTCACCGACCCGGTGCTCGCGGTCGTCGGGTCGATCATCTTCCCGGCGATCGCGGCGCTCACCGTCGTCTACTCCCGCCGGATGTCGCCGCTGATGACCCGGGCGCAGCAGCTGCGCGGCGAGGTCAGCACCATCGCCCACGAGTCCTTCGACGGCGCGCTGGTCGTCAAGACGCTGGGCCGCGAGGGCGTCGAGACCGACCGGTTCCGGGCCAAGGCGCAGGAGCTGCGCGACACCATGACGGTGGTCGGCCGGGTGCGCGGCACGTTCGACCCGGTCATGGAGGCGCTGCCGGTGATCGGGGTGCTCGCCGTCCTGCTGGCCGGCACCAGCCGCGTCGGCAGCGGTGACATCTCCGCCGGTGAGCTGGTCCGGGTGGCGTACCTGTTCACCCTGCTCGCCTTCCCCGTCCGCGCGATCGGCTGGGTGCTCAACGAGCTGCCGCGCAGCGTCGTCGGCTGGGACCGGGTGCAGCGCGTACTCACCGCGACCGGCGCGCAGCAGCACGGCGCCGCCGCCCTGCCCGACCGTGGTGGTCCCGCGGCGCTCGACGTGGAGGCGGTCGCCTTCTCCTACGGCGACGGCCCGGTGCTGCAGGAGATCTCCTTCGACGTACGCCCCGGCCGCACCGTCGCCCTGGTCGGCCAGACCGGCTCCGGCAAGTCGACGCTGGCGACGTTGCTGGTCCGCCTGCTGGACCCCGACACCGGGCGCGTCGTCTACGACGACCTCGACGTGCGCTTGCTGGCGCCGGGAGTGCTGGCCGAGGTCGCCGCCCTGGTGCCGCAGGCGACCTTCCTGTTCGACGACACGGTGAGGGGCAACGTCACTCTCGGCCGCGACCTGCCCGACGAGGACGTGTGGGCCGCCCTGCGGGTGGCCCAGGCCGACGGGTTCGTCGCCGCGCTTCCGGGCGCGCTCGACGCGGTGGTGGGCGAGCGCGGCACGACGCTGTCCGGCGGCCAGCGCCAGCGCCTGGCGCTGGCCCGCGCGGTCGTACGCCGCCCCCGCCTGTTGGTGCTCGACGACGCCACCAGCAGCGTCGACCCCCAGGTGGAGCAGCGGATCCTGGCCGGACTGCGTGAGACCGGCCAGGCGAGCACGGTCGTCGTCGTCGCCTACCGGCGGGCGACGATCGCGCTTGCCGACGAGGTCGTCTTCGTCGCCGACGGCCGGGTCGCCGCCCGCGGCCGGCACGACGAGCTGATGGCGAGCTTCCCCGCGTACGCCGATCTGGTCTCGGCCTACGAACGCGCCGAGGTGAAGATGTGACCAGCACCACGATCGACAGCCGCGAGACCGAGCGGGGGGCGTTCGCGACGCTGGCGTACGGCCTGCGGCTGACGCCGGAGTTCCGGGAGGGGCTGGCGGTCACGGTGCTGCTCGCCCTGCTCGCCACGGGGGGCCGGGTGGTCGTCCCGCTGGCCGTGCAGCAGACGCTCGACAACGGCCTGCTGCGACCGGAGGGGGCCGACCTCGGCCTGGTCCGGCTGGCCTGCGGGCTGGCGTTCGTTGCGGTGCTGGTCACCGCGGTGGCGAACTACTTCACCAACGTGCGGCTCTACCGCACGACCGAGAACGGCCTGTCGGCGCTGCGAGTGCGGGCGTTCGAGCGGGTCCACGACCTGTCGGTGCTGCACCAGGCCGCCGAGCGGCGCGGGTCGCTGGTCTCCCGGGTCACCAGTGACGTGGACACGGTCAGCGCGTTCATGCAGCACGGCGGCCTGCTGATCATCGTGTCCAGCGCGCAGCTCGTGCTGGCGACGGCGCTGATGCTCCTCTGGTCGTGGCAGCTGACGCTGGTGGTCTACCTGTGCTTTCTGCCGCTGCTGCTGACGGTCCGGGTGCTCCAGCGGCGTCTGCAGCACGCCTACCGGCTGGTGCGCCGGCGGGTCGGCGAGCTGCTGGGCGTGGTTGCCGAGACGGTCGTCGGCGCCCCGGTGATTCGGGCGTACGCGGTGCAGGCCCGCACCGCACAGCGCCTGGACCGGGCCGTGGACGCCGCGGCGCAGGCGCAGATCAAGGCGCTGCGCATCTCGGCCGCGACCTTTTCGACGGGCGAGGTGGTGGCGGCGTTCGCGACCGGGGCCGTCGTGGTGGTGGGCGTTCTGCTCGGCGTCGCCGGGGAGATCACCACCGGGCGGCTCGTCGGCTTCTTCTTCCTGGTCACCCTTTTCGTACAGCCGGTGCAGGTCGCC
Organism: Mycobacteriales bacterium; assembly: GCA_038234255.1. Classification (GTDB taxonomy): domain Bacteria; phylum Actinomycetota; class Actinomycetes; order Mycobacteriales; family SCTD01; genus SCTD01. Next base: position 23,418 of record JBBSUR010000012.1, read on the forward strand.
ACCGAGGTGATCAACGAGGCGCAGAACGCCGTCGCCGGCCTGCGCCGGGTCCTCGGGGTGCTGGACACACCGAGCGACGTCGCCGACCCGCGCGGCGGGCAGCGGCTGCCGGCCGGACCGGTCAGCGTGCGCTTCGAGCACGTCTCGTACGCCTATCCCGGCGGTCCCGAAGTGCTGCACGACGTCGACCTGGAGCTGGCTGCAGGCAGCCGGGTGGCCGTGGTCGGCGAGACCGGAGGCGGCAAGACCACCTTCGCCAAGCTGCTGACCCGGCTGATGGACCCGACCTCCGGACGGGTGCTGCTGTCCGGCGTCGCGCTGACCGACGTGCGCTTCGACTCGCTGCGCGCGCGGGTGGTGATGGTGCCGCAGGACGGCTTCCTGTTCGACTCCACCGTCGCCGCGAACGTGCGCTACGGCCGGCTGGAGGCGACCGACGACGACATCTGCATGGCGTTCTCCGAACTCGGGCTTGGCGACTGGTTGGAGCAGCTGCCGGACGGGCTGCACACCCGGGTCGGGGAGCGCGGCGGGTCGCTGTCGGTCGGGGAGCGTCAGTTGGTCGCGATCGCCCGCGCCTACATCGCCGACCCCGACCTGCTGGTGCTGGACGAGGCGACCAGCGCGGTGGACCCGGCCACCGAGGTGCGCCTGCAGCGGGCGCTCGAGTCGCTGACCCGCGGCCGGACGACGTTGGCGATCGCCCACCGGCTGTCTACGGCGGAGGCGGCCGACGAGGTCCTCGTGGTGGACGCGGGGGCCGTCGTCCAGCGCGGCGCGCACCGCGACCTGGTGCGGCGCGATGGCGTCTACGCTCGGCTGCACGCCTCGTGGATGAGCCACTCGCGATGAGTGGGGGGAGCCGGGAGCCCCTCCCTGATCGTCTGGCATCCCAGGTGCCCCTCCCTGATCGTCTGGCGGGCCCAGGAGCCCCTCCCTGATCGTCTGGCGTGAAAGCGACCCCTATGAGGTGGATCCGCGCCAGTTGATCAGGGACGGGTCCGCAGTCGCCGACTGCCTGAGCGTCCCCCTGGCAGCAACGCATGACCGGACCCGTCCGCCCCACCGACCTCGACCCGACCATCGCGGCACGGCTCGGGCGGGACC
>JBBSUR010000013.1:0-24285 GCA_038234255.1 Mycobacteriales bacterium
AGCAGGTCCTCGACGGTCTGGGCGACCTGCCTGCGCGTGCGCCGCTGCGCGGCGGGGCCGAAGGCGAGGTTGTCGCGCAGCGACAGCCACGGGAACAGCCCGCCGGCCTGGGCGACCATCCCCCGCCGGGGCGACGGGCCGATGACGGGCACGCCGTCGAGCAGCACCTGGCCGGAGGTGGCCGTCTCGAAGCCGGCCAGCACGCGCAGCAGGGTCGACTTGCCGCAGCCACTCGGCCCCAGCACGCTGAGCACTTCCCCCGGCCGCGCGACGAGCTCCACGCCGTCGAGCACCCGCAGGTCGCCGAAGTCCTTCACCAGGCCGACTGCCGCGAGGGTGCCGCCCGTGGTCATGGCGCTCAGGTGCTCGCCCAGCGCACCCAGCGCCGGGTCGCCAGTCTCAGCACGACGTCGGCGAGCAGTCCGACGGCGGCGAACACCAGGATGCCGACGATCACCTGGTCGGTGCGGCCGCTCTCGCGCGCGGAGTTCATCATCGCGCCCACGCCCGAGGTCGTTCCGGACAGCTCGCCGACGATCACCACGGTCCAGGCGAGGGTGAGCGACAGCCGCAGGCCCGTGACGACCTCCGGCAGGGCGCTGGGCAGGTAGACCCGACGCCACATCCAGCGCTGGGGGGTACCGAGCATCCGGGCCGTCTCGATGTGGCTACGCGGTACGCGGGCCGTCGCGTCGCCGACCGCGACGAGCACCGGCCACAGCGCCCCGACGAAGATCAGCGCCCGCGCCGCTCCCGCGCCGATGCCGAACCACACCAGGGCGAGGGGCAGCCAGGCGAAGATGGGCACGGCCCGCAGGGCGTTGAGCACCGGGTCGAGCAGCTCGCGCGCGAGCCGGGACAGCCCGAGGGCCAGCCCGACGCCGACGCCGACAGCGACGGCGAGCAGCCAGCCGGTGGCGGCCAACTGCAGGCTCGAGGCCAGGTGCCCGAAACCCGCTCCGGTGAAGGGCACGACACCGGCGAGCACCAGGAAACCCGGGTCGCCGAAGAAGAAGGCGTAGAGCTGCTCGCCGACCGTCGCGGGCGCCGGCAGCAGCCGGGGCGAGAGGACCTGCGCGCTCGCGACCAACTGCCACAGGCCGAGCAGCAGCAGCGGGACGGCGAGTCCGAGCAGTCGGCGCACCCCGAAGCGGCGACGGGACGCCGGGCCGTCCACCCCGACGGCCGCGTCCTGCAGCAGCGTCGCCGACAAGGGCTAGACCTCCCAGTAGGCGCGGGCGAACAGCACCTCGACGTCGGGCTTCTCAGCGATCGCGCCCTGGTCGACGAGCATCCGCGCGGCGCCCTCGATCTGGCCGACGCGCTCGTCGTCGAACTCCCATCGGGCGCCGATGTTGTCCAGCACGGCCTCGTAGGTCTCCTGCGAGAAGCCGAACTGCGTAACCAGGAGGTCCTGCCAGCGCTCCTCGCTGTTGTCTCCGCCGGGGCTGAGGAACTCCGCCGCGTCCCTCTGCATCTTCGCCACCGCGGTGACGACGTCGGGTCGCTCGGCCAGCACCTTGGCCGATGCCCAGTTGGCGGTGTTGAAGTCGCCGACGGGCGTCATCGACGCCTCGGGCAGCCGTACGCCGCCCGCCTCGACGATGGCCTGCGTGACGGGCGGCTCGGAGCCCATGAAGGCGTCAACGTCGCCTCGGGTGAAGGCGGTGACGTGGTCGGCGAACCCGAGCGGGATCCCCTCGACGTCCTTGCCCAGCTCAAGCCCGGCGTCCTTGAGCACCTGGTTGAGGATGAGGACCTGCAGCGTGGGCGGCGGGACGGCAATCTTCTTGCCCCGCAGGTCCTGCACGCTGTCGACGACGCCCTTCTTGCCGCACAGCCCGAGGCCGCCGCGCGAGATCATGCCGATGATCTTCGAGGAAATGGGGGTCTGCCCGGGTTGCAGCGACAGGATCGGGGTGTAGGGCGCGAGCAGCCCGAAGTCGAGCTGGCCGGTCTCCAACCCGTCCTGGACCTCGGTGGCGCTCCTCACCGGCACCACCTCGACGGTGATCCCCTCCGGCGCGAAGCGCTCCCAGTACAGCGCCGAAGACGCGTGGTTCTTGGCGTAGACGCAGGTGCGGACCTTGTAGGGCTCGAGCGCCGCGGACGACGCGCCCGACGAGGCGGGGGCCGAGGTGATCGTCGAGCCGCCGTCGCCGCAGGCGGACAGCAGCGCGGCGGCGCCGACTCCGGCGCCGAGGCCGAGGAAGCCGCGTCGGGTCAGGCCGGCGGTGGGAGGGCGGGACAGGGTCATGGTCGCTCCAAGCGGGTACGGGGCGCGGGCGCGCGGGTCGGCCGCATCATCAAAGCAGATGTATGAAGCTCGGCCCCGAAAACGGCGCCGACCCGGGTCGGTCAGCCGCTCAGGAAGCGCATCTCCGAGATGCTGGTCGAGAAGCGGCCCTCCGTGGAGGACAGCCCGGTGATCCAGATCAGGTAGTAGCGCGCTCGGGTGCCGGCCGGTGCCCGCAGCACCAGGGGTCCGGACTCGCTGCGACCACGGCCCAGCGTCCGGTAGTCCGCGGCCTGCTCACCCGCCGTGTCAGCGGCCCGGAGTTCCACGACCGAGCCGGGCGTGATCGCCAGCTCGACCGCGGACACGGCCGTCGGTGTGCCGAGGTCGACCAACAGGCCCACGCCAGCCTTTCGCCCGCCGAACGAGTCGGACTCGTAGCGCTCGGTCTCCCAGGCCGTGCTGGCGTCGCCGTCATGGGCGTTCGGCACCGAGCCGGGTCGTTCCCGGCCGTCACCCGGTGGTGGGTCGAAGTCGCGGATGGGCGCCGAAGTCAGCGGAATCGGGCGGCCGGCCGTGGAGGCGCCGCCCGGTGACGGCGAGGACGCGGCGATGACCGGCTCGTCGGGGGGTGGGATATTGCCGATTCCCCGGCCAATCGAATAGAACGTGATCGCGATGACGCTCAGCAGGATCAGCACGCCGACCAGCGGCAGCCAGCGGCGGAACTCGGGCGGGACGGCCGACACTGCCCGCGAGGGCGTTTCCCGCTCGGAAGGCGGCTGCTGCCAGGCCGGTCGCGGCAGGGCCGGCGTCGGCGGCACGGACGGTGTGACACCCGGGGCGGCGCTCTGCCAGGCAGCCCGCTGCTCGGCCGACGTCGCGCCGGTCGTCGGTGCCGGGATGCGGGTCGTATCGGTATTGCGCGCCGTCTCCGGCGTGGCGCGGGTCGGCGTGGCGCGGGTCGGCGTGGCGCGGGCGGCCGCGCTGCGCAACCCGGCGGTACGGGCTGCCGCGCCGCGCGGCGGCGGACTGACAGGTAGTGCCCGGTCCAGGGCGTCGCAAAGCTGTGCGGCGGTTGTCAGCGCCGGCGCCTCGCGGGCCCGCTGCGGGTCCAGCGCCCGGACGATCACGTCGTCGAGGTCCCGCGGGATGCCGGCGCGCACCTGCGCCGGACTGATCAGTTTGCCGCGCACCGGTCCGTTCTTGCCGGCGAGAGCGGGGGGCAGCCCCCCCGACGGCTGGGGGGTGGCGCTGCTCGGCCAGCGGGCGGTGAGCAGGGCATAGAGAACGGCCGCGAGGTCGCGGACGTCCGCCGCCGGACCGTGGGGGTCGCCGGCGCGTTCACGGCGCATCGCCTGCTCGGGCAGGGTCGAGGAGACCGCCAGGTCGGTCAGCTTGACCCCGCTGCCTCCGGTGAGCATGACGTTGCCGGGGTGGATCCGCCCGTGCCAGATGCCGCTCTCATGGGCCACGGAGAGCGCGTCCGCGACGTCGGTGATCAGGATGCACGCCTTCCTCGGCGTCCATGGCCCGTTGTCCAGGGCGGTGGCCAGCGTGCGGCCGTCGACCCACTCGCTCACGACGTACGCGACATCGATCTCGCCGGCGGGGCGCCCCGCCCGCTCGGCGGGACGCTCCTCGAGCGCGGCGTCGTAGACCCGGGCCAGCACCGGGTGCGAGACGGCACCCGCCGCGGCGGCCGCCTGCAGGAACTTCCGGGAGGCCGCGGCCCCCCGCCGGCCCCCGACGGCCAACACCTTGACGGCGACCGGTCTGGCCAGCACCTCGTCGTAGGCGAGCCAGAGCAGGGCGGGACGTGAGCCGTCGGGCGTTCCGGTCTCCACCGGTCGCGCCAGTCGGTAGCGGCTGGCGAGCAGGTCGTCGGCCAGCAGCAGGGGGCGCAGCGCGCGGCTGGTGGTCGGCGTTGCCACGAACCCCCCCCGGACATAGGCCGGCGGTGGACCGGGCGGGTCCAGTCTAGAGGCGGGCGGTCCGGTTCGTGCGCCCCTGCCGAGCGAGCGCCGGTCAGGCCGGCGGGCGTCCGGTGGCGGTGCGGGTCACGACGGCATACTTCCGCAGCGGTCCGACCTTCTCCACGAGCAGCGTCGCGGTGTCGTGGCGCAGGGTCAGCGTGACCGAGCCGTCCGCCGGGTCGACGCGGAACGACGCCGGGTCGATCGAGTCGCCGCGGGCGAGGACCTGGTCCAGGGCGGCGTCGTAGGCGGCCTGCAGGTCCGGTGCGGCGTCGTAGCTCGCGGCCGCCGCCCGGGCGGCCTGCTGGGCGGAGTCCTCGGTGGACAGCCGGGCGGTGCCGAGGGACACCGCGTCGAAGGCCATCAACCCGAGCACCGACAAGGTGACGACGAGCTTGGTGAGCCAGCCCAGGACGACGTCGCCCCGGTCCCCGAAGGGCAGTGCACGACTGCGCGACGCCATACCTCGGGGGATCGGTCGGCGAGGCGTTCGGCTTGAGGCTCAGCCGAGCCGCAGCCGGCGCAGCACCGGGCCGGCGATCTCGTCCACTTCGCCGACCCGAAGTCGACGGGCCAGCAGCACGTAGCCGATCGCGAGCACCGGGCCGGCGACGACCAGCGCCAGCCCAGCGCCCAGCGGGCCGTCGCCGACGGCCCGGGTCGTCGCCGTCGCCACCATGCCGGCCAGGAGCGCGGGCAGCAGGACCGCCAGCAAACAGCGGACGGCCGTACGAACAACGGCGCCGCCGCCTTCGAGCCGGCCGATCCGCCGCGACAGCACGGACGAACACAGGGCCAGGCCGGCGACGAAGGACGCCGCGTGCCCGGCCGCGAGACCGATCACCTTGTAGTCGTCGGGCAGCAGTACGTACAGCGTGATGTCGGTGACGACCAACGTCGCGTTGACGCCGAGGTTGATCAGGGTGGGGGTACGGGTGTCCTGCATCGCGTAGAACGCCCGCAACTGGAGCTGGTAGGTGCTGAAGGGCACCAGGCCGACGGCGAACACCGCCAGCAGCACCCCGATGAAGCGGGCGTCCTCGACCGAGATCTGCCCGCGGGCGAACACGACGGTGGCCAGCTCGCGGCCGAGCACGACGAACGCGACGGCGGCCGGCACGAGCACCGACACGGTCAGGCGCAGACCGCGGGCCAGCGACTCGCGCAGGTCGCCGTGGCGACCGTCCGCTGCCGCCCGGCTCATCCGCGGCAGCAGGGCGGTGATGACGCTGACTGCCACGATCGCGTGGGGCAGCTGCCAGAGGACGAACGCGGCGAGGTAGGAGGGGTAGCCGCGTCCGGCGTCGACGAGGTCGGAGTCGGTGGACAGTCGCACCACGACCAGGTAGGCGAGCTGGTTGGCCACGACGTACAGCAACACCCACTTCGCCAGGTGCCCGACCTTGCGCAGCCCCATCCCCCGCAGGTCCAGCCGCAGTCGCAGCGAGAAGCCGACGGCGCGCAGGGACGGAACGAGCGCCACCGTCTGGGCCACGATGCCGAGGGTGGTGCCGATCCCCAACAGCGCCACCTGCCCGGAGGTCAGGCTCGCCGGGGTCAGCGCTCCACTGCCGCGCAGGACCAGGAAGGCCAGGCCGGTGGCGATGACGACGAGGTTGTTGAGGACCGGCGCCCACATGGGCGGCGCGAAGGAACCGCGGGTGTTCAGGATCGCACCGAGCACCGCCCCGACGCCGTAGAAGAGCACCTGCGGCAGGAAGAACCGCGCGAAGGTGACGGCCAGTTCGCGCGACTGCGGGTCCAGGTCGCCGGCGTACAGGTCGATCAGCAGCGGAGCGCCCAGCACCAGCAGGACCACCGCCCCACCGAGGACCAGCGCGGTGAGCGTCAGGAGCCGCTGCGCGTAGCCCTGCCCGGCGTCGTCGTCCTCCTTGGCCGCGCGCACCAGCAGCGGTACGACCACACTGGTGAGCACCCCGCCGAGCAGCAACTCGTACACGATGTTCGGGGTGGTGTTGGCGACGTTGTACGCGGCGCTGACGCTCTCCACGCCGAGCACCGACAGCAGCACGGCGGTGCGCAGGAAGCCGGTGCCGCGCGAGGCGACGGTGCCGAGGGCCATCGAGCGGGCTGACCCGCCGAGCGAGCTCACCCCCCGCCGCTTCGCACGGCCCGCCGGACGATGCGTGCGCCGGCGGCGATCAGCAGGACCGCGGCCGCCACCCCCGTGATGCCCAGCGCGACCCGGCCGTACTGCGTCGAGCGCACGGCCAGCTCGACCGGTGCGCCGAAGGGGTCCCCACCGCCGTCCAGCAGTTGCGCCCGGGCGACGAAGCGGCCGGAGGTGCGGGCCTCGACCCGCACCGCGATCGGGACCGCCTGGCTGGGCGGGACCTCGCGGACACCGGTCTCCTCCGACGACAGCCGGGCCTCGCTGGTGGCGCCCAGGCGGATGCCGACGTTGACCGGTTGGTCGAGCCGGTTCTCCACCGTCAGCCGGATCGTGCCGGTGTTGCCGGTCAGCAGGACCGGCGCGCTCAGCAGCCGGACCTGCGCGCGCAGCCCTTCGACGTCGTCGCGCAACAGGGACAACATCTGTCGGCCCTGCGCCGGTTCCTGCCGCCAGGCGCTGCTGGCCGCCCGGCCGCGGGCCCGCAGCAGCCGGGCCTTGGTCGCCTTGGCCTGCTCGCCCTCGGCGAGCAGCACCTCGTCGGTGAACTGGTCAGACAACCGGCGCACCTGCGCCAGCCGCTCCACGAAGGTCGCCGACAGCTCGACGCTGCGCCGGTCGCGGCGGTCCGGGGTCCCGCGGTCCTCCGGCGGGACTGGTCCCTGGGTGTCCGGCAGGGTGGCGCAGCGCTCGGTCCCGTCGACGGCGTTGGCCAGGCTCACCGGACAGAGCCAGGGCAGCCGCCCCGTGTCGACGATCGCCGCGCCGGCGACCGCCGGCAGCAGGTCGGCCCGGCGCCGCGGCGCGACCACGAAGGTGCGGGACTGGCTGGGTCGCTCGGCGGCGAGCACCGCAGCCTCGGCGATCCAGCGCTGCTCGGCGAGCCGCGCGCCCTGCCACCCAGGGGCCGACGGGTCCGGTTCGACCAGGGCCGACAGGGCGCTGTCGATCACCAGCGCGGTCACTGGCCCGGTGGTCGAGGACAGCGTCGTGCGGGCGCTCGGAGTGCGGCCCAGCAGGGCCGGCGGCTCCGGCAGGTTCCCCTCGTCGAGCACGATGGCCGGAGGCTCCGACCCGTCGCCCCCGCTGACGAGGGCGTCGAGGGCGCCGCCGAGGGGCCCCGGCGGCGGCCAGGCGATCGACCTCAGCACGGCGTCGACCCCGAGCAGTCGGCGCGCCTCGCTCTGCCCCAGCTTGCGCAAGAGGTCGACGTCGCCGCGGACGCCGGACTCCGGCCGGCTCAGGGCCACGACATCCGGGTCGGCGTAGGGCAGGGCGAGCACGTCTGCCCGGTCGGCGAGGGTGCGTAGCGTGGCCAGCCACCGCTGGGCGTCGGCCGAGGCGGGCCGGGTGATTCGGTCGCCCCGGGACAGCAGCGCGTAGGGGCGGCTCATCACCTCCACGGTGTCGAGCAGGTCGGGATCCACCCCGTACGTCATGGGCACCGGATCGCCCCGGCACGGGAGTTCGGGCGCGGGCGGCGGTGGGGCAAGGCTGTCTGCCGGAGGCGGGTCGGGTTCTGCGGGGGCGGCCGGCTCGGCGGGGGGGTCGCACCCGCCACCCGCTCCGGCCTGGGCCGTGGCCAGCGCCCGGGCGAGCCGACCGGCCCGTCCGAGGTCGCTGTCCAGCAGCGACGCGAGCCCGTCGTCGAGTAGGACCCCGTCCGGGCCGCGCCGCGGCTGGTCGATCAACGGCAGCAGCCAGGCGAGGCGAGTGGGTGCGATCGGCCCGTCCGGGAACCAGGGGACGAAGGTGGAGGCCAGCCCCACCGATTCGCGCCGGGGACCCTCGCCGTAGCGGGCCAGCACCTGCACCGCCAGTGGGAAGACGCCGTTCTCCCGGCCGAGCGCCAGGTCGCCGACCAGCAGGCGCACGTCGAAGGTCGTCGACTGTCCCGGCGCAAGGCCTTCCGAGGCGGCCGGTACGGCGGGCAGCCGGCGACCGCCGAGCACCGGCTCCTGCGCCGCCTGGGCCAGTCCGCTCCGACTGTTGATCTTGCTGCCGACGGCCAACCGCACCTGGAGCCGGTCCAGTGGTCGTTGGCCGCAGTTGGTGAGCCGCCCGGCTACCTGGAACGGCTCGTCCAGACCAGTGGGGGCGCGGGGCGCCAGCGTGGTCACCTCGACCGACACCGGCGCCTCCTCCGAACTCGAGGCGCAGCCGACCGGCCGCGGCGCAGCGGATCGGCCTGGATCGGCCGGGCTCTCGGCAGCCGACACCGGCGCCGCCGCCAAGACGGTGACGCCGGCCAGCACGACGCCGACGGCCCGGCGGCGAAGGACGGCCCGGCGGGGAAGGACGGAGCACGGCACGCGGGACAGGCTCCCACTTTTGGAAGCGTCGGCGAGCGGGACCCACGGGGACGCGGGAATCAGGCCGTCTCGCCCAGCAGGTCCGGCACCCGCTCCAGCAGCCGGCGCTCGTCGGCGTACGCCAGCCGGCTGGCCAGCTGCTCCAACGGCACCCAGCCCACCTCACTGACCTCGACGTCGGCGTCGGACAGCTCGAGTCCGTGCAGCGGGTCGACGGCGATCAGCAGGTAGTGGTGGACCGTCTTGTGCACCCGCCGGCCGTCCGCGACGAACCAGAAGTCGATCGTGCCCAACTTGCCGATGACGGTCCCGCGGATACCGGTCTCCTCCGCCACCTCGCGGACGGCGGTCTGCGGCTCGGTCTCCCCGCGCTCCACGTGGCCCTTGGGTAAGGACCAGAGCAACCGGCCGCGCCGGTCCAACCGGCCGATCAGCGCCCCGCTCGCCCCAGGCCCGAGCCGGTCGAGCACCAGACCCCCGGCACTGGTCTCGTCCACCCGCCGCAGCGGGGGGCGGACCGGTGGCCCTGCCTCGGGCGGCGCTGGGGTAGGCATCTTTCCAGAGTACGGTGGGCCTCGGACCGGCGCTCTCCGTCGCACGCGGTTGCGCTGGGCCGTCACGAGGCCGTTATGGGGCCGTCACTGGATCGGCGCGGATAGGCTCGACTCTCGTGTCTGCCCTGACCGAAGTCCAGCTCTGCGCCGTACGCGAGCTCCTGCGGGTGTCGGCGGTCGCGGTCGAACTCGGCGAGCGGTTCGCCGCGGCCGGGGCGAACCTGCACCTCGTCGGCGGCTCGGTGCGCGATGCGCTGCTCGGCCGGTTGGGCGACGACCTCGACTTCGCGACCGACGCCCGTCCGGAGGCTGTCCTGGACCTGGTGGCGGGGTGGGCAGAGGCCACGTGGGAGACGGGCATCGCCTTCGGCACCGTCGGCGCGCTGCGCCACGGCTTGCGTCTGGAGATCACCACCTACCGCGCCGAGGCCTACGACCGCAGCTCGCGCCGTCCCGAAGTGACCTACGGCGACTCGCTGTCGCAGGACCTGCTGCGGCGCGACTTCACCGTCAACGCGATGGCGATCTCGCTGCCGGACTGGCGGTCCCCGAGCTCGTTCGTGGACCCGTTCGGCGGTCTGGACGACCTGGCTGCCAAGGTCCTGCGCACTCCCGGCGCGCCGCAGACCTCGTTCGGCGACGACCCGCTGCGCATGCTGCGGGCGGCCCGGTTCGCCGCGCAGCTCGGCTTCCGGGTCGACCCGCCGGTGGTCGCCGCGATGACCGAGCTGGCCGAGCGCTTGTCGATCGTCAGCGTCGAGCGGATCGGCGGCGAGCTGTCGAAGCTGCTGTGTGCGGCGCGGCCGCGCGCCGGGTTGGAGCTGCTGGTCGACACGGGGCTGGCGGCGTACTTCCTGCCCGAGTTGCCCGCCCTGCGGCTGGAGATCGACGAACACCACCAGCACAAGGACGTTTACGAGCACTCGCTGCAGGTGCTCGAGCGGGCGATCGCGCTGGAGAAGGACGGTCCCGACCTGGTCCTGCGCCTGGCCGCGCTGCTGCACGACATCGGCAAGCCCCGCACTCGCCGCAAGGAGCCCGGCGGCAGTGTCTCGTTCCACCACCACGAGGTGGTGGGGGCGTCGATGGCGCGGCGCCGGCTCCAGGCGCTGCGCTACCCGAAGGACGTCGTCGCCGCGGTCACCCTGCTGACCGAGCTGCACCTGCGCTTCCATGGGTACGGGCAGGGCGGGACCAGCGCCTGGACCGACAGTGCAGTGCGCCGCTACGTCGTCGACGCCGCGGACCAGTTGTCCCGGCTACACCTGCTCGTCCGGTCGGACTGCACGACGCGCAACCGGCGGCGGGCCGCAGCGCTGGCCGCGGCGTACGACGACCTGGAGGCGCGCATCGCGGCCCTGTCCGAGCAGGAGGAACTCGGCCGGATTCGCCCCGACCTGAACGGTCGGGAGATCATGGAGCTTCTCGGCGTGCCGGAGGGCCCGGTGGTGGGCAAGGCCTACCGACACCTGCGCTCGCTGCGGATGGAGCACGGGCCGCTGGAGCACGAGCAGGCGGTGCAGGCGCTGCGGGCCTGGTGGGCGGCCGCGCAGGAGCCGGGATCGATCAGCGGCTGAGCAGCGGCAGGCGGAGGTCGAGCAGCGGCGCCCGGGTCGTGGTCGGGATCGGCGTCGGCAGCAGTTCATCAGTGCTCCGCTGAGCCGGAGCCGGCGTCGTAGCCGGAGTGGTAGCCGGCGTGGTCGTTGGTTCGCTGAGGTCGAGCAGCCCGAGGACGGCGTCCACCAGGTCCGCCACCACACCGGTGACGGGGGTGAGGACCGGGTCCAGCACCGGGGCGAGCGGACCGGTCGGCAGCGGCGGTAGGGGAACCGGGCCGGAGTCGACCGGAGGCGGAACGGGCGGCCCCGGACGGGTCGGGGGGGGATCGGAGGGGCCGGCGGCCGCGCCGCTGTCCCGACCGCGGAGCGGCTCGTCGCCGCTCGGGTCGCCGACCGGGGCAAGCTTCTCCGCCGGCGGGCCGGCAGGGAAGCTGAACAGGTCGCTGCCCTCCAGCGTCGGCTGCTGCTCGACGGCCAGCACCGCAGCGGACGGTGACAGGAGCTGGTTCAGCCGGGCCCCCACCTCGTCCACGGTCGACCCGACGATGGCCGCGACCACGCCCCAGGACCCGCCGGCGGACCGCAGCTCGCGCACGACAGCGAAGCGCTCGGCCTCCGACCCACCCCCGCCGGCCGAGGTCGCCACGAGGTAGCCCAGCGCCCGCTCGGTGTCCGGGGCGGCGGCGGCCACCACTGCGACGTCGGGGACGGCGGTGTCCAGGGCGGCCAGCACGACACCACCCTCGGTACCGCTGCTGACGAGCCGGCGGCGGATCTGGTTGAGCATCCGGTCGGACAGGATCAGGTCGCGGGCGAGGGCGAGCTCGTAGTCGTCGCCGGTCAGGAACAACGGACTGGTGCCGCCGGGGAGCCCGCCCGTCGCCACCTGGACCTGGTAGAACTCCGGCACCTCGGTGAGCGCGCGGCGGTCGGTGGCGCGCACGCCGGCGCCGGTTCGGCCGTCCTCGTCGGTGCGCAGGACCCCGACCCGGGTCAACGGCCCGCCGTCGACGCGGACCAGGGATCCGTCCCGGGTGGCGACCGCGGCTGCCGGGGTGTCGAGCTCCAGGCCCGATGCCCCCGAGGCGTCGACGATCACCGAGCCGGCGTTCAGCACCTGCCGTACGCCGTCGAGCACGGTGACACTGGCCGTCGGGTAGAGGTGGACCTCGCGCTCGTCGGTAGCCAGCACAGCGCCGCTCCGCCCGGCGAGCACCGTCGTCCCGACCGGAATCTGCTCACCCTCGATCGCTGGCCGTCGCCGGCCGTCGGTCAGGGTCAGCGTCGCGTCGGTTCCCCGCTGGAGCACGGTGCCGGCACTGGCCAGGTCGCTGCCCAGCGACACCACGCCGATGGCGCTGAGCAGCACGGCGGCGGCGGCGAGCCCGGTGAGCAGCAGGATGCCACGACCCGGGCGGCGTCCGTGTTGTCCCAGCATGACCCCATCATCGGTCAGCGGACCTCGTCCAGCCATGGCCCGAAGTGACTACGCTCGCCGTTCACTGGTGACGATCGGTTCCGGTGGCTCGCGATCGGCCCGGCGCGCGGTCATGACGCCGTACAGCAGCGCGGTCAGCGCATACCCGCCGGCGACGATCGCGATCACCAGGTAACTCTTGCCGTTCGCCGGCAGGAGCACCGCCGACGCGGCGGCGGCCGACACGAAGCTGACGTTGAACAGCGTGTCGTAGAAGGAGAACACCCGCCCGCGGTAGTCGTCGGCGACCGACTCCTGCAGCAGCGTGTCGACGCAGATCTTGGACCCCTGCGCGGCAAAGCCCAGGAAGAAGGCCGCGACCAGGAACGCTGGGTGGGTGTATGGCAGGCCGAAGACCAACTCGACCACCGCCGCGGCCGAGAACATGATCACGATCCACCGCTGCGTCCCGATCCGGCGGGTCGTCGCCGGGGTCACCAGCGCCGCCAGCAGCCCGCCGAGCACGCTGGCCACGATGACCTGGCCGAGCCCGTAGAAGCCGAGCCCAATGGCGCCGGTCTCGGTGTAGAGCAGCAGCGTGGCGATGAAGGACAGTCCGTAGAAGAACCGGTGCGCGCTGATCGCGGCCAGCCCGCGGGCAGCGGGCCCACGGCGGCGTACGTGCTGGGCGCCCTGCGCGACCCCGCGCGCGACCGAAGCCAGGGCAGTCCGCAGCCGCGCGTGTTGCGGCGGCTCATCGGGCCCGAGCAGACCGGCGGCGATGCGGGACGCGAGCACCGCGGCCACCACATACAGCGCCGCGCTGGCCAGGGCAATGCGGCTGGAACCGAGGTCGTCGGTCCCGAACGGCAGCCGCAGGGCCACGGCGGTCGCGCCACCCGCGGCGGCCGCCCCGGCCCCCAGCGTGGTGCTGAAGGAGTTGGCCGTGACCAGCAGGGGGGTCTTCACCACGTGCGGCAGCGCCGCGGACAGCCCGGACAGGATGAAGCGGTTGACCGACACGGCCACCAGCGCGAGGGCCACGACCGGCGGGCTGGTCGGACCGAGCGCCGCCAGCAGCGCCGCGAACACCACGATCACTGCGGCGCGTACGACGTTGCCGAGCAGTAGGACCCGCTGGCGTCGCCACCGGTCCAGGAACACCCCGGCGAACGGTCCAACCACGCTGTACGGCAGGAGTAGCGTGGCGAAGCCGGCGGCCGCCTCACCGGCCGAGGTCGCCCGCTCGGGGTTGAAGAACACGGCCGAGAACAGCGCCGCCTGGAACAAGCCGTCGGCGAACTGACCGAGCATGCGCACGAACAGCAGGCGTCGGAAGTCCCGCGCGGACACGACCTCCCGCAGCGCCCGGGAGTCGGTGCTCACCGGGCCTAGCGTAGGTGGGCCGGGCTGACCCCGGTCCGGTGCGGTGTCGCTACTCGGTCGCGACTTCGGCCTGCTCGCCGATGTAGTCGCCCACGTCCTCGCCGCGGATCCACGCCTCGAGTGCCGGCCCGGCGATGTCGTCGCGGACCTGCTTCGGGGGGGACTTCATGAAGTAGGTGGCGGCCGGGTGCACCGGGCCGCCCTCACCGCGGTCGAGCGCGATCTTGGCGCAGCGGACCGCGTCGATGATGACGCCGGCCGAGTTGGGGCTGTCCCAGACCTCGAGCTTGTATTCCAGGTTGAGCGGGACGTCGCCGAAGGCGCGGCCTTCGAGCCGGACGTAGGCCCACTTGCGGTCGTCGAGCCACTGCACATAGTCCGACGGGCCGATGTGCACGTTGCGCGCGCCCATGTCGTGCTCCATGTTGGAGGTGACGGCCTGCGTCTTGCTGATCTTCTTGGACTCCAGTCGGTCGCGCTCCAGCATGTTCTTGAAGTCCATGTTGCCGCCGACGTTGAGCTGGTAGGTGCGGTCCAGGATGACCCCGCGGTCCTCGAACAGCTTGGCCATGACCCGGTGCGTGATCGTGGCCCCGACCTGGCTCTTGATGTCGTCGCCGATGATGGGAACCCCGGCGGCGCGGAACTTCTCGGCCCACTCCGGGGTGCCGGCGATGAAGACCGGCAGTGCGTTGACGAAGGCGACCTTGGCGTCGATGGCGCACTGGGCATAGAACCTGGCGGCGTCCTCGGAGCCCACCGGCAGGTAGCAGACCAGCACGTCGGCGCGGACGTCCTGGAGGACCTGCACGATGTCGGCGGGCGCCTCGTCGGACTCCTCGATCGTCTCGCGGTAGTACTTGCCCAGGCCGTCGAGGGTGTGCCCGCGCAACACCGGCAGGTCCATCGGCGGGACGTCGGCGATCTTGATGGTGTTGTTCTCGCTGGCGACGATCGCCTCGGACAGGTCCCGGCCGACTTTCTTGGCGTCGACGTCGAAGGCGGCGACGAACTCGATGTCGCGGATGTGGTAGCCCCCCAACTCGACGTGCATGAGCCCCGGCACCCGGCCGGCGGGATCGGCGTTCCGGTAGTACTCGACGCCTTGGACCAGGGACGCGGCGCAGTTGCCGACACCGATGATGGCGACACGGACGGAACCCATCAGGGCGCTCCTCTTTCTGTAGGGGTGGGCGGGTGGGGCGGGGTCGGGCGGGGCGGGGAACCGCCGGTGCGGCGCTCGGTCTCGATCAGCTCGGTGAGCCAGCGGACCTCGCGCTCCACCGACTCCAGTCCGTGCTCTTGCAACTGGAGGGTGTAGCGGTCCAGCCGCGAGCGGGTGCGGGCCAGCGTGGCGCGCACGCCCTCACGGCGCTCCTCGAGCCGGGAGCGCCGGCCCTCGAGAATGCGCACGCGTACGGCGGGGTCGGTCTGGCCGAAGAAGGCGAAGTGGACACCGAAGGTCTCGTCCTCCCAGGAGGACGGACCGGCCTCGGTCAGGCGCTCCTGGAAGCGCTCCTTGCCCTCGGCGGTCAACTTGTAGACGACCTTGCCGCGCCGGCCGGTGAGCGCGGGCGCCCCGGCAACCACGTCGGCGTCGCCTTCGTCCTCGGCGAGCCAGCCGGCGGCCTTCATGCCGCGCAGCGTCGGGTAGAGCGAGCCGTAGGAGAAGGCCCGGAACGTCCCGAGGGTCGCCTTGAGCCGCTGCCGCAGTTCGTAGCCGTGCAGCGGCGCCTCGCGCAGCAGACCCAGGATGGCCAACTCGAGCACCCGGGACCTCCTCTGCCTGCTCTGCCTGCCTATAACGCCCTGATGTATCGCTCCGATACATCGCGGTGGCAGCAGAGAGTAAGACCTGTGTGCCGCGAGCGCAACACCCGGCGGCTCCGCTCGGGACGGGAATGCGCGACGATAGCGGGATGGGACGCTTCGAGAACGTCAACTACACGCGCGTGGCGCTGCTCGGGGGGGCGGGGTTGGTGCTCAGCCTGATCGCCTTCGTCGGTATCGGCTACGCGCTGACCGACATCCCCGACCCGAACAAGAGTGCGGTGGCCACGACGACCCGCATCCTCTACGCCGACGGCTCAGAGCTCGGCCGGGTCGGCACCGAGAACCGCGTGCCGGTCGGCATCAACGAGATTCCGCTGCCGGTGCAGCGGGCGGTGCTGTCGGCCGAGGACCGTGGCTTCTACACCGAACCCGGGATCAGTCCCAAGGGCATTGCCCGGGCCCTGTTCACCAACATCCGCGGTGGCGGTTCGATCCAGCAGGGCGGGTCGACGATCACCCAGCAGTACGCCAAGAACGCGTTTCTCAGCCCCGAACGCAGCTACACCCGCAAGGTGAAGGAGGTCTTCATCGCCCTGAAGCTGTCCCGCACCGTGGAAAAGGACCAGATCCTCGAGGACTACCTCAACACGATCTACTTCGGCCGCCAGGCCAGCGGCATCCAGGTCGCTTCGCAGACCTACTTCGGTGTGCCGGTGGACCAGCTCACCGTCGCCCAGGGTGCGGTGCTCGCCTCCAGCATCCGCTCCCCGGCGACGCTGGACCCGCAGAAGCACCCGGAGGACGCCATGGCTCGCTGGAACTCGGTACTCGACGGCATGGTGGAGAAGGGCTGGCTGACGCCGGCCGAGCGCAGCGCCCAGGTGTATCCCGAGGTGCTCGACCTCGGCGCGGGCCCCGGCGCTGCCAACAACGACCTGTCCGGGCCGAAGGGCCACATCATCACTGCGGCGCTCGAGGAGCTCGCCGACCGCGGTTTCCCGGAGGACCGCGGACTGGTCGTCACGACGACGATCCGCAAGGCTGCCCAGGACGCCGCCGTCGCCGCGGTGCAGGGGGCGCTGGGGGACAAGACCGGCCCGGACGACCTGCAGGGCGCGCTGGTCTCCGTCCAGCCGGGCACCGGCGAGATCTGGGCCTACTACGGCGGCGCGACCGGCACCGGCTTCGACTTCGCCAACCAGGGAATCGGCCGCCAGCCCGGTTCGTCGTTCAAGCCCTACGTCCTGGCCACAGCGCTGGACCAGGGCAAGTCCCTGCGCACCCGCCTGGACGGCAACAGCCCGAAGGACTTCCCCGGCACCGCGCCGGTGGAAAACTTCGGCGGCGAGGACTTCGGCTCCGTGGACCTGGTCGAGGCGACGAAGTCCTCGATCAACACGGCGTACTTCGAGCTCGGCCTGCAGGTGGGGCCGTCCCGGATCGCCGAACTCGCCCACGCCGCTGGCATCCCCGACCGGGCCCCGCTGCGGGGTGAGGACGGCACCACCAACGGAAGCATCGCCCTGGGCAGCTACGAGGTCCGGGTGATCGACCAGGCGGTCGGTTTCGCGACCTTCGCCAACAACGGGGTGCCGGCACCGGCGTTCCTGGTGCAGTCGATCGCCACGGCGCAGGGCGACGAGGTGTACAAGGCCAAGCCCCGTCCCGGGCCGGCCGCCTTCGGCAAGGACGTCGCGGCCGACGCCACCTTCGCCTTGCAGGCGGTCGTGGCGGACGGCACCGGACGGGGGGCCCGCCTGGACGGTGGACGGCCCGCCGCCGGCAAGACGGGCACGTCCTCGGACAACAAGGACGCCTGGTTCGTGGGCTTCACGCCGCAGCTGTCCACGGCGGTCTGGCTCGGCTATGCCGAACCGAAGACGATCCGGGTCGACGGCGTGGAGGTGACCGGTGGCGGCTTGTCCAGCCGGATCTGGAAGCGCTACATGGACGCGGCCCTGCAGGGTGAGCCAGTGCTGCAGTTCCCGGAGCGGGCCGACGTGGGGATCGACGAGGAAGCGCCGGCGCCGGTCGACCCGCTGCCGCCCACCTTCGCACCCGAGTCGCCGAGCCCCATCCCGAGCCCGAGCGAGGAGTCGCCGAGCCCTCTGCCGTCGCCGTCGGTCACCGCAGGGCCGTTCGAGCCGATCCTGCCGACCACGGACCCGCTGCCGTCGCGTACGCCCCGCCGGCCGGCCACTCCGACGGCCGGGCCGTCCACGTCACCGACGCCGCGGACGACGTCACCGACGCCGCGGACGACGTCGCCGACGGCCATCCCCAGCCCGACCAGCTGATCTGGTGGGGCTCGCCAACCCCGTGGCCGCGCAGGACGAGCGGCCGCCGACCCCCGACGACCCGGTCGTCGCCGGAGCCGTGCAGGCGCTGGGCGGTCCGCCCGGTCAGCACGCCCGACGGGGTACGCGCCGGTTCTGGACGCCGATCCGCTGGCTGGTCCTGCTCACGCTGGTGACCAGCCTGTTCGGCTGGTGGCAGAAGTCGCCGTGCCGGGTCCACCCGTGGGAGGACTCCTACCAGTACACCCGCGGCTGCTACACCGACGTGTTCGCGCTCTACTTCGCCGAGCGGCTCAACGCCGGCTTCACCCCGTACCTCGACCATCCGGTGGAGTACCCGGTCGTCATCGGCGGCGTCATGGCGGTCGCGGCCGAGGTGGTCACCGTCTTTCCCGCCGACCAGCGACCGCGGCGCTTCTATGACGTCACCTGGGCGATCCTGACCGCGTGCGCCCTGGTCGTGGTGGTCACGACCGCCCGGCTCGCCGGTCGTCGCCGGGTCTGGGATGCCGCGCTGTTCGCGGTGGCGCCGCTGTTGGTCCTGCAGGGCAGCACCAACTGGGACCTGGTGGCGATGGCCCTGGTCGGGCTCGGGCTGCTGCAGTGGTCGCGTCGCCGGCCGTTGGCGGCGGGCGTCCTGCTCGGCCTGGCGACGGCGACCAAGCTCTACCCGGTGCTGTTCCTGGTGCCGCTGCTGGCGCTGTGCTGGCGGGCCGGGCGGTTACGGGCTTTCGGCGTCACGGCGGCCGCGCTGGTGCTGACCCCGATCCTGCTCAGCCTGCCGGTCTACCTGACCAGCCCCTATTTCGCCCCGGACGACAGCGGTACGCAGGTGGTCGTGGCGGCCAGCCCGCTGGACCGGCTGGGGAACGAGGGGTTGTCGGCGCTGGCGCCGAAGGTCGAGGTGGCGGGGGAGACCGGGGTCAACGCTGCCTACCGCTTCGTCGACCTCAACTCCACCCGCCCGGCCGACTGGGACTCGCTCTGGTTCGCCCTGCAGAACTTCCGCGGGACGCCGCTGGACCCCCAACTCGCGGCCGGGGAGGCGCCGTCCCGGCTGAACCTGGCCGTCGCGGTCTCCCTGCTCGGTGCCCTGACCGGCATCGTCGTGCTGGCGCTGCGGGCGCAGCGAAGGCCCAGGCTGATGCCGCTGTTGTTCCTCACCGTGCTGGCGTTCCTGCTGACCAACAAGGTGTGGAGCCCGCAGTTCTCGCTGTGGCTCGTGCCGCTCGCTCTGCTGGCCCGCCCGCGGTGGCGGCCGTTCCTGGCCTGGCAGGCCGCCGAGGCGCTGGTGCTGTTCACCCGGTTCTACTTCTTCATCCGCAACGGCGATGCCGGCGAGGGCATCGACGTCGGGTGGTTCCTCGCCGCGATCGGGCTGCGCGACCTGGCCCTGCTCGTATTTGCCGGGTTCGTGGTCCGGGACGTCCTGCATCCCGACCGCGACGTGGTCCGGGCGGACGGGGTGGACGACCCGGCCGGCGGGGTTCTGGACGGGGCGGCGGACCGGACCGTCCCGGCCCACGCAAGGCCCGAACTGGAGCGCGACCGGGAGCTAGCTGACCGGCCGTCCTGAGGCTCAGCCGGTGAGGTCGAACACGATGACGTCGCCGTAGTCGGTGCGGGTGATCCCGAGCCCATCCACCGGCCGGTCGGCCGCGCCGTCCCAGGGGGTGCCCGGGAGGCGGTCCCGGTGCGCGACGACAGTGCGGAAGCCGAAGTCACGCAGCACCGCGACCGACCCGGGGTCGGGGAAGCCGGTTGTCGCGGCCCGCAGTTCGTTCAGCTGCGGCGGGGTGTAGCTGGCGCTGCCGTTGGCGATCTGCGGGAAGCCGTCGGTCGACCACAGCATGTACGCCGTGTCGTTGATTGAGTCGCTCGGCAGGTGCACCCGCGGGCCGCTGAGCCCGGCCAGCGCTGCAGGCGGCGCGGGCACGGCCACGATCGGTAGCCGAGGCGAGCCCTCGTACGCCACCAGCGCGGCGAGGAGCAGCCCGGCACCGAGCGCGGCCTGCGGTGCGCCCGGGCGGCGACCGGCGGCGGCGCGGATGCCCTCGGTGACCCGCTGCGCGCCGAAGCCGGCGAGCAGGGCCAGGCACAGGCTCCACAGGAAGGCAAGCCGGCCTGGCGTGCGCAGGCCGGACCAGCCGGGAGCGAACTCGTAGAGCGGCGCGTAGAGGACGCCGCCCAGCAGGCCGAAGCCCAAGGACAGCAGGACCAGCGCGCCGCCGCCGACGAACAGGCCGATCCGCAGGCCGCGGGTCGCACCGCGCCAGCGCAGTCCCGCCACGGCGAGCACCACGACGAGCAGGCCGGGGAACAGCGTCTGCTCCGGCGACCAAGGCAGCGTGTCCCGCACGAACGCGGTGGCCTCCCCCCACACGCGGCTCTCCCCGGACGCGGCCAGTAGGCTGCGCAGCGGCGGGGAGAAGAACTCGACCTCCTCGCGCCGGCGCTCGACGCCTGCGTCGGAGGACAAGATCCGCAGGTACGGGCGCACCATCAGCGCCGTCACCAGCAGGAACAGTCCGCCACCGGCAGCGGTCGCCGTCACCAGCGGGCGGGGCAGCACCGGCCGGCCCCGCCGCAGCCAGATGACGGCGCACAGCGTCGCGAGGCCGGCGAGCGCGTACGCGAACCAGATGCCGAGCGCGAAGCCGATGCTGATCTGCCAGGCGGCAGCGGCCCAGCCTCCCACCACCTGCCACGGCCGGCCGCGCCGGTAGCCGCTGATCAGCAGGAAGACGGTCAGGGCGACGCCGCCGGTGGATAGCACGTTCAGGTGGCCGTTGTGGGTCATGCGCCAGGGCGCCCAGGCGAAGGCGGCTCCGGCCACGGCCGCCGCGGCGGGTCGGCAACCGAGTTCGCGGGCCAGCAGCGCCGCTGCCGCGAACGCCAGCGCGTAGGTGAACAGGAAGACCAGGTTGTAGCGGACGACGGCCGCGCCGAGGCCCTCGCCCAGCAGCGCGAACGGGAAGTAGCCGAGCAGGCTGTCGGAGAAGGCGGCGCTGTCGGGCGCGGGGAAGAATGCGTTGCCCTGGAAGACCGACCCGGTCAGCAGCCCGAGGGGCGCATCGTGCAGCGCGTGGCCACTCCAGGCCAGGAACCAGGCCTGGCCGAGCGGGTCGCCTGCGTCCTGCGGCACGACGGTGGACAGGGAGCGCACCAGCGGCCAGGTGAGCATGACGGCCAGTAGCCACCCCGCGACGAGCCAGGCAGCCCACTCCCAGCGACGGCGCGCGGGGCCGGGGCGGCCGAGCGGCACCTCGAGGTGCGCGCCATCGGCGGCCGGTCTCCTCGTGGTGCCGGCGGGCACGTGGACCTCGTCCTCCACTGCCTGCGCCATGGCCGCAGGGTAGTCGCCGGAGGGGGCCTCGAACGCCGCAGTCGTAGGGTCGGACCTCACTGCGCACGGAACCGAGAAGGGCACGATGTCCGGCTGGTCGATCGTCGTCCCGATGTACCGGGAGAGCGTCCGAATCCCGGGGACGGTCGCGCAGTTGGCGGGCAGCGCCCTGGCCCGGCCGGGCAACGAGTTCCTCTTCGTGGACGACGGCAGCCCGGACGACACCGTCGAGGCGGTGACCCGGGCGCTGGCCGGGACCGACCTGGACGCGCGCGTGCTGCGGCTGCCGCGCAACCTCGGCAAGGGGGCCGCGGTGCGTACCGGCGTCCTCGCGGCGCGCCGGTCGGTCGTGGTCTTCGTCGACGCCGACCTGTCCTCCCCGCCCCGGGCGGTGGAGGAGGTGTGCCGCGCCGTGGAGGCCGGCGCCCAGGTGGCCGTCGCCTCGCGCGGACACGCCACGAGCAACCTCGTGGTCCGGCAGCCGGCTTTCCGGGAGGAGGCGGGCAAGACCTTCAACCGGCTGCTCCGCCGCCTCGGGCTGACGGCGCTGCCGGACACGCAGTGCGGCCTCAAGGCCTTCGATGGCGAGAGCGCGCGGCGGCTGTTCGGCCCGCTGCAGGTCCTGCGCTTCGCCTTCGACGTCGAGGTCCTGCTGCGCGCACAACGGCTCGGGATGCGGATCGAGGTGCTGCCCACCGAGTGGGCGCATGTCGAAGCCAGCCGGGTCTCGCCGCTGCGCGACGGCGGCCGGATGGCGTACGACGCGGTTCGGCTCGCGATCAGCAGCCGACGCGGACTGCCCGACGCGCCGATCCCTCTCGCGCCGCAGCCGCCGTCGCGCGGCGAGGCCGCCGCCGCCGCACGGCGCCTGAGGAGCGAGCTCGCGCAGGTGCCGGGTCGTGCGGTGGGCGTGGACGTGGGTGGCGGCACGGACCAGCTACTGCGCACGTCCGGCTTCGCGCGGGTCGAGTGCTCGACGGCGGACCTGCCCGGTGCAACGGCGGACGTCGTGTGCGCCGTGGGCGCACTCGGTCGGCTGGGCGACGACGTGGGTGCGGTGACCGAGTGGGCGCGCGTACTCCGGCAGGACGGCCGCCTGCTGCTCACGGTCCCGGCGCGCACCCCCATCGGGAGGCGCCGCGGCGGTACCCGTCGCTACGGCCGCGCCGACCTGGAGCAGGCCGGCGCGGCGGCCGGGCTGGAGGTGCTGTCCGTCGAGCCGCTGCATGACGCCGGCCGTCTGCTGGCGCGCCGGTTCGCCCCGTGGCTGTGCATGGTGGCCCGCCGCACCTGATCCGAGGCCGGCCCGCCAGCCGGCTGCCGGACGTACCGTGAGGCTGTGCCGACCGACGCGCCCGTGCAGGCGGCTCTCGTCCCGGAGCCGGGCCGCCCGCGCAGGTCCTCGCCCGGTAGCCGCGTGACGGCACTGTGGAACGGGCCGATCGGCTACTGCCTGCGGGTCTTCCTGGTCATCCGTCTCGCGCTGTTCGCGCTCGGCGTGCTGATCGCCGGGATCCTGCCGCACAACGGCGCCGTCGGTGTTCCGGGCTGGCCTGCGCCGCTGGCGCCCGGCTGGTCGACAGCGGTCACGGCGTGGGAGACGGCCGATGCCCTCTGGTACCTGCGCATCGGGTCGCAGGGCTACGCGCTGGACGACGGCAGCGGCGCGTTCTTCCCGCTGTACCCGATGCTCATCCGGGCTGTCGGCGTCGTGACCGGGGGGCAGTGGCTGCTGGCCGCCTACCTGGTGTCGAACCTCGCTCTGATCGTCGCGCTCGTGCTGCTCTACACGCTCACGGCGCTCGAGTTCTCCGATGCGATGGCGCGCAAGGCCGTCCTCTATCTGTGCGTCTTTCCCACGGGGTTCTTCCTATTCGCGCCGTACTCCGAGTCGCTGTTCCTGGCGCTCGCCCTCGGGACGCTGTACGCCGCGCGCACCCGGCGCTGGGCTCCGGCCGCGGGGCTCGGCCTGCTGGCCGCGCTGACCCGCAGCCCCGGCGTGCTGCTTGCCGCACCGCTCGCCGTGGAGGCGCTGCTGCAGACGCGGGCGGCGACCGGTCCGCTCAAGGCGCGCCTCCGGCCGCTGGTGGCCGGTGCTGGAGCGTGCCTGGCCACGGTCAGCGGTCTGCTGCTCTACCTCGGCTACTGGCAGAGCCAGGCCCAGGACTGGCGACGGCCGATCGACCTGCAGCGCTCCGGTTGGGGCAAGGAGAACGCGTGGCCGTGGGAGACGCTGTGGGCCGGCGCGAAGGTGGCCGTGCAGTTCCCAGGGGTGAACCCGGGTGGCTACTTCTTCGTCGACCTCCTCGTCGTCGTCCTGGTCATGGCGTGCGGCGTGTGGGTCGCGCTACGCGCGCGCGCGACCTACGCCGTCTACGTCTGGGTCAGCGTGCTGTTCCCGCTGTTCCTGATGTGGCCCGGCCGGCCGCTGCTATCCCTGCCGCGCGTTTACCTGGTGCTGTTCCCGACCGTCTGGGCTCTGGCCCGGCTGGCCGAGCGCTACCGCGCCCACGACGCCGTTCTCGCCGGCAGCGCGATCAGCATGGGCATCCTCGCCACCATGTTCGCCAGCGCCAACCCGCTGTTCTGACGCGAAGGTGCCCATCTTCGCGTCAGCAACGGGGCGCCCCACACCCCACACCCCGGGGCGCACCGTGGTGGGCGAAGATTCGGGGGGCCGGTCCGGGTCGGGGTGCCCGCTCTGGTCACGGGCCGTGCAGAGGGTGAGGATGGGGCTGTTCGTCGCGGTCGGACACCGAAAGCCTCTGTAGGTGTGTGTGCGAGTGGGCGGGTCGGGCCGCCGTCAGACGCAGGAGACGGTTACCACCTGGGGGTCTGTGACCAATCAGGTGCTGGCGCTGCAGGAGCATCTGATCGCCGAGCGGGTCACGTTGGTGGTGATGGAGGCGACCGGTTCCTACTGGAAGCCGTTCTACTACCTGCTCGAAGACGCTCCGTTCGAGGTGATGCTGGTCAACGCCCGGCACGCCAAGAACCTGCCGGGACGTAAGACCGACGTGTCGGATGCGGCCTGGCTGGCGCAGCTCGGTGCGCACGGGTTGGTCCGGGGATCGTTCGTGCCACCCGAGCCGATCCGGCAGTTGCGGGACCTGACCCGCACGCGCACCGCGATTACCCGGGAAAGGACCCGGGAGATCCAACGGTTGGAGAAGCTGCTGGAGGACGCCGGGATCAAGCTGTCCTCGGTCGCTACCGACATCACCGGGGTTTCCGGTCGGCTGATGCTGGCGGCGCTGATCGACGGGCGGCGTGACCCAGCCGAACTGGCCGAGTTGGC
>JBBSUR010000014.1:0-24210 GCA_038234255.1 Mycobacteriales bacterium
GGCAACGTCAACTCGATCCTCGGCCAGGCCAACACGATCAACGGCAACGTCAAAGGGATCGGCAACACCGTCGGTGAGATCAACGGGACTGTCCGTTCCATCAACGACACGGCGAAGTCGATCAACAATGATGCGAGGAGCATCCTTGGGACGTTCCAGAAGCTGCAGCCGACCGTCGTGTCGATCAACGACGGAGTCGCCGGCATCGACAGGCGAGCGGACGTTGTCATCGGGCTGTCGCAAGGCATCAAGAGCGATACCGGCAACATCCTGATCGAGGTCCGGCGCATCGAGGCCAACGCCAAGGCGATCTGCAACTCAACCGCCGTCAGCGGAGGCTGCTGACGCTGCAATAGCTGTCACCGAAGGGACCTGTCACCGTGACTCGGTGGCAGGTCCCTTCGCCGTTCGCACACAAATGCCGCACAGTGAGGCGGCCGGCACCCACCCGCGCCCCACCTGACCCTCGACGGCTCGATGAGCTTCCCTGCCGTACAGCGCAGTCGCCCTCAGCGAGAGCGAGCCGGGCGACAAGTCGATGGACGGCGTCGGTAATGCCAGCGCCACCGAACGCCTGTCGCTCGTCGGCAGCGCCTGACAGTCCTTGGCCGAGTGAGGACATCCCCTGCCCATCTCGACCATTCGCCACTCGGCTGTCGTCCGCCGGCCTTGCTAACCGGGGGGGCGCTGTTCCTGTTGTCCGACCTGTCTGTCAGTGCGAGCCCGGCGACACGCTTCGCTCTTGGGGCCGGCGCAGACACGGACAGCGCACCGCGATCGACACGCAGTTCGTGCAACTCGATGCAACCGTTCGGCGGGTTCACTGGAACTGCTGTTCACGGCGGACACCGTTATCCATGGCCGATTCGTGACCTGTGGTGTCGCAGTCCGCCCGATGAGAGGCGGCCAAGACGGTGCGCGCGGCTGGGCCGGTGTGGCCGGCCGGCGGCGGCAGCCGGCTCACCCATGATTAGGGGCGCCAGAACTGTCCGGGACACACCCGCGAAGCAGAGGGTTGCACGGACGGACTACTCCGGAATGCGGAAGCTCTGCGCGATCCGGTCGAAGTCATCCGCGAGCGACTCGAAGGTCTCCGTCGGCAGCGCCTGGAACACGATGGTGTACAAAGTGCTGCCCTTGAACAGGAAAAGATGGGAGTGCACACCTTCCTGCTTACCGTCGAGGAAGCGGTAGACATAGGAGTAGCCGCTCGCCCCGTTGATCTCGACTGGCTGCTCCACGACGAGTTGGTATCCGGGAGCCTCCTGCACGATCACGTCGGTCACCGCCTTGACGTCCACGATGTTGGTCGGATCCACCGGTTTCTCCAACTGGACGATGCGCACCAACATGGAGCCTCCGTCCGGACCCACCAGGAGCGTGACGTCCGGATCCGTGGCCTCCACCGGCTCCCAGGCCTCGGGATACTGAAAGGTGAACCGCCCGGCCGGATCCCGGTAGTCGACAACTCCAGCGGGGGCGCTCGCCGAAGCCGACGGCTGCGCGCCAGGGGAGTCATCGCCGTTCGCGGTCAAGGTCGTGACGACAGCGCCAGCGAGCAGCACCACCGCGATGACCCCGGCAGCGACAAGAAGCACTCTCGAGCGCCTGCGCCTGGCCGGCTTGGCCACCGGGTCCAGTTCGCTCAGGGGCTCCGGCTGGGCCGGCCGGTCCGGCCTGGTCACCGGGTCCGGCTTACCCACCGTGCCCGGCTTGGTCAGGGCGACCTTCCCGGTGGCCGGTAGTGCGGCGCCCGGCATCGGCTCGGTGCGTCCGGGCGAGCCGGCCGCAGCCCCCGCACCACGAGCTGCGAGCACGGCGAACACGTCCGCCAGATCACGGCCCCAGAGGTCCCAGCGTGCAGAGTCGACACCGAGTCGCTCCCGGGCCAGCGCTTTGGCCAGCGAGCTGTCCGCATCCAGCGACACCAGCTCTTCGGCGACCAGAGCGCGTTCCACGGTGGCGCGCAGATCGGCGAGCTCGCCCGGAAGATCTGCGCGCAGGAACACAGCGCGAGGTCCTGCTCGCAGAGCGGCGGCAATTTTGCCGCCCGCGAGCAGGACCTCTCCGGCGATGATCAGATCAGTACTGTTTTCCGTGGCTTCACCGCGGACGAACCCCGCAGCCACCTGATCGTTGGTGCTACCTGTTCGAGCTACGGGAGGTGGGCTCTCCATCCGTGGCGTCAGCGGCCGAGTCGCTCGGCCATCACCGCGGCGCGCTCGAGGTCGGCCGCAGCAGCCGCCAGGTTGTCGTTGATGGTGTCGGCGGCCGGACCGATGACACTGCACTGCCGTTCCAGGGTCCGAACGCCCCACGTCACCTTCGCCAAGTTCACAGCGATCTTGCGAAGCAAGCGGGTGATCCGGACGAGAAAGAAGGCCAGGACGACAACGAGCAACACGATCTCGATGACAGTGAGCGTGACCAGCAGCGAGGTCATCACACGCCTCCCGTCTTGGACTGGAACAGCTCAGCGTGAGTCCTGGTCTCACCGCGAAGGTCCTCGGTGAGTTCAGCGGTGTTACCCAGCAGCCACGACGTGGTGGTGTTGCGCGCCACCATCGTCGCCGTTGCCCAGGTAGCAGTGACATTGCGGTCGATGTCACGGACGATGCCCACCAGCAGCGACAGCAAGATGATGACCACGATGACCACGACAAAGCCGAGGCCGAGAGTCACCTGCCAGATCGTTTCCTGATTATTCGCGAGGGCGATGTTCACAGTCTTGCCTCCAAAACGCCACGAGCTGCCTGCGCGCTGCCGACGATGCCGGTCAGCCCCTCATTTACGCTAGCGACGTCCCACATGGGGAGGGTGTTCACCCGCGAGTCTTCGAGCGAGTCCGTGGCGGCCGCAGCTTGCACGGCGATGCGCCGGGCCATCGTCAAGATGATCGCCACGAGGATGACCACGATGGTGATGCACACGCCGGCAATGGCGAACGAGACGTACCAGACGGTAAGACTCGGTGTGTCCAGGCTTGGTAGATCTTCAGGCATCAACGAACCCCGATCTGACTAGGTCTTCTGCACTTTTTGGTTGACGAGGTTAACGATGGTGTCGCTCACCGTGTGGACCTGGTGCTTCTTCTTGACGTGCTCGGCAACCTTGCCGAGCAGCTCTTCCTGCGAGTTGCCCTTCCCGCGCCAACTGCACGGGTGGTCGGCTTCCTTTCAAGCAAAGGTGTAGGCCACTTCGACTCCTCTCCGATCGGTCTGTTAGCGGGAAACTCGAGCGCGACCGCGTCGAGTGACGGAACTCGGTCGAGAGATCGAGTCGGAATCGTCGTACTGGGGATCCTCCGGAGCCGACGTCGTCGCCACCTCCACGAGCTCCTTGAGCGCGTCGTCCATCGCGCCGACGTCGTTGGCGATGCTGCCGACCACGTCGCCGAGCGGCTGGACCTGGTTGGCGATGGCGCGCACCCCGATGAGCACCGTCCCGAGGGTGAAGTTCACCTTCGTCAGGTGGTAGGCGACCAGACTCAAATACAGAACGAGGGCGGCAACCAGCAGCCCGACACCGATCAGCGTGACAATCACTTCAGCGCGCATGAGCTCCTGCTCTGGGGTGAGACTGCGGGGAGGGACAAGCGGGGATCAGAGCAAACGGCGTAGGGCCGCTCCGTAGCGTCCCACAAGACCGCGTGCCGTGCCGGCCAACTCGGCCGTGGTGACCAGACGCGGCACCGAGTCCAGCGTGCTGGTGAGCGAGACCCCGTGGTCGAGGACGTCATCAGCGTAACGCCGGATCTCCAGCGTCGCTCGCAGCAGCCCGTCCGCGAGGTAGAGCACCAGCGGAATGACCGCGAAGAGCAAGAGCGCATTGCCGATCCACCACAGAACCACGAGTGCTCCTTGCTAGGGGGGAACTACTTGTCGATAACACCTAGTGAATATCACGGCCATTCCAGCAAAAGCAAGGGCCCCCTCGGCCCTGGGAGCCGGACCGGGCGATCACCTCAGGGTCCGCCGTCCCGACCACTGCGACCCTTGCCGGCCACCCGTCGGTAGAGCTCCTTGGCCTTCGCCTGGTTCTTCGGCCGTCGCGCCTCGTCGAAGATCTTTTTGGCGATCCCGGCCTTCAGCACTGCGCTCAACACACCCACGACGTCCTCCTGTCTGCTCGGTCCCGTCCGGCTGTCGTGGCCGCCCTACCCGTCCGGATGCCGACTCAGACCGAACGACGGGTCGCCGCGGGAACGCCACAGACGCCGGCTCAGGGGCTCAGCACCGTCCCGAACAGGAAAGCGACAGCGGCCAGGAAGCCCAGGACGGCGAGCAGGCCGAGCGCCCACTGGTAGTTGTCCCGGTCGCCTTCCCACGCCCCGGTGCCCAGCAGCTCCGGCAGGCTACGGCCGTGCCCGTCGGCCGCGAACCGGTCCGGGTCGTCCGCGGGATCGAGCCGACCGGCCCGCTGCTGCTCCGGCCGGTCGAACGGCTGGTCGGTCATGGCTGGTCGGTCATAGCTGGCTCCATGTGGGGGTAGCGGTGGTCGTACGCCGGGACGAAGGTCGTCTTGACCGTGCGGGGCGAGGTCCAGCGCAGCAGGTTGAGCACCGAGCCGGCCTTGTCGTTCGTGCCGCTCTGCCGTGCCCCGCCGAAGGGCTGCTGACCGACCACGGCGCCGGTCGGCTTGTCGTTGACGGTGAAGTTGCCGGCCGTGAAGCGGAGCCGGGCGCTGGCCTGCGCCACCGCGTACGGATCGTCCGCCAGCACCGCACCCGTCAGCGCGTACGGCGCCGCGCGGTCGACAAGGTCCAACGTCGCCGCCCAGTCCGCGTCCTCGTACACGTAGACCCCCAGCACCGGCCCGAAGTACTCCCGCGAGAACACCTCGTGGTCCGGGTCCCGCGCCACCAGGACGGTCGGGGCGACGAAGAAGCCCACGCTGTCGTCGACGGTCCCCCCGACGAGCACCTCCAGCGCCGGGTCCTCGCCCGCCCGACCGAGCACCGTTGCCAGCCGGTCGAAGGCGGTGCGGTCGATCACCGCCCCACCGAAGTGAGACAGGTCGGTCACATCGCCGTACGACAGGCACCGCACGCGGTCGGCGAGCCCGTCCCGCAGTCCGCCCTCCCACAGCGAGCGGGGCACGTACGCCCGGGAGGCGGCGGAGCACTTCTGGCCCTGGTACTCGAAGGCCCCGCTCACCAGCGCGACCTCGGTCGCCAGCGGGTCGGCGGAGGGGTGGGCCAGCACGAAGTCCTTGCCGCCGGTCTCCCCCACCAGCCGCGGGTAGCTGCGGTAGGAGGCGATGCCCCGGCCGACCGTCTGCCACAGCTGCTGGAACGTGGCGGTGGAGCCGGTGAAGTGGATGCCGGCCAGGTCGGCGTGCGGCACCGCCACCGCCGACACGGCGCTGCCGTGCCCGGTCACCAGGTTGACCACGCCGGGCGGCAGCCCGGCCGCCTCCAGCAGGCGCATCGTGAAGTGGGCGGCGAGCTGCTGCGTAGGTGCCGGCTTCCACACCACGGTGTTGCCCATCAAGGCGGGAGCCAGGGGGAGGTTGCCGGCGATGGCGGTGAAGTTGAACGGGGTGATGGCCAGGACGAAGCCCTCGAGTGGCCGGTGGTCCATCCGGTTCCACCCGCCGGGGCCGGAGACCGGCTGCTCGGCGAGCACCTGGCGCCCGAAAGCGACGTTGAAGCGCAGGAAGTCGACGAGCTCGCAGGCCGCGTCGATCTCGGCCTGGTACACCGACTTGCTCTGGCCGAGCATGGTGGCGGCGTTGAGGGTGTCGCGCCACGGGCCGGCGAGCAGGTCGGCGGCCCGCAGCAGGACGGCCGCCCGGTCGTCGTAGGAGCTGTCCCGCCACGCCGGAGCCGCCCGCAGAGCGGCGCCGATCGCGGCCGAGACATCCCCGGCCGTGGCGTCGCGCAGGGTGCCGAGGACGGCGGCGTGCCGGTGCGGCTGGACGACCTCGATCGCCTCGCCGCCGCCGAGCCGCTGCTGCCCGTCGACGGTCATCGGCAGGTCGATCGCCGTGCCGGCGAGTTCGGCCAGGCGGGCGATCAGCGACGTGCGCTCGGGGCTCCCGGGCGCATAGCTGCGCACCGGCTCGTTGACCGGCCGGGGTACGACCGTGCTGGCGTCCACCGTGGTCCTCCTCGGCTGGAGCTGCCCCGACCGTCGCCGCAGGGTTGGTCGCCATGCTGTCACGGGCGCCGGCTGGACAACGTGGCGTGCGAGACCGATTAGCGTCGAGGGCATGTGCGGCATGCGCGGCAGCTCCTGAGCCCGTTGCGGCGGCGCCTGCTCCAGGCCGTCGGGGCAGCGGTGGTCCTGCTCGGGGGATTCTTTCTGGCGGTCCGGTTGCCGGGTGGCCCGACCGCGGCGCCGGTCGAGCAGTCGGCTCCGGGGCCGGTGCTGCTCGTGCCCGGCTACGGAGGCTCCACCGGTGCGCTGGAGAAGCTGGCGACCGTACTGCGGGCGGCCGGCCGAGCCGCCACCGTGGTCGCCCTGCCCGGCGACGGGACCGGCGACCTGCGGGAGTCAGCGGCCGCGCTCGACGCCGCCGTCCGGGCCACCGGCGCTGCCTCGGTGGACCTGGTCGGCTACAGCGCCGGCGGAGTCAGCGTCCGGCTCTGGGTGGCCGACAACCCCGGGCGGGTGCGCCGGGTGGTGACTCTCGGCTCGCCGCACCACGGCACGAAGGTCGCTGCCGTCGCAGCGCTCCTGGCTCCGGGCGCCTGTCCGCCCGCCTGCCGGCAGTTGGTCCCCGGTAGCCGGCTGCTGAAGCGGTTGAACGACGGCGACGAGACCCCGGACGGTCCGCAGTGGCTCTCGCTGTGGACCAGCCAAGACGAGACGGTCACTCCCCCGGACTCGGCCCGGCTCGACGGCGCGGTCAACGTGGCGCTCCAGGACGTCTGCGCCGGGCTCAACGTGGCGCACAGCGCCCTGCCGACCACCCCGCTGGTGCAGGGCCTGGTGCTGCAGGCGCTGTCCACCCGCGACATCGCGCTGCCTACCCCGGCGGACTGCACCGCGCTCTCGGCGGGCTCGCTCAGCTCGTGATGTCCTTGGTCGACAGGTTGGCCCAGGCCGCACCCAAGAAGACGGCGATGTAGACGGCCTGCAGCGCAGTGCCGCGCAACAGGTCCCGGGTCAGCACCGGCTCACGGAACAGGTCGATGAACGCCAGCCAGTAGCGGGTGGGCAGGTAGGGCTGCACCGAGGCGGCCGAGTCCAGCGCCACCAGCACGCCGGAGGTGATCAGCAGCGCGATCGCCCCCAGGGCAGCGCCCAGCGGCGAGTCGGTGACCGTCGACAGGAACAGCGCGACCGCCGCGACCCCGAGCATCGACCAGGCGACGTACAGCACCGCCAGCACGGTGCGCAACGTCGCCGAGCCGGTCGACAGTTGCGTTCCGGAGACGCTGGGCAGCGCAGCGCTGCCGAACAGTTGGGTACCGACGACGTACGCCACTGCGGCCACCACGGCGACGGCCAGCATCGTGTAGCTGCCCACGGAGATCATCTTGGCCACCAGCAGCCGGGTGCGTCCGACCGGCCGGATCAGCAGGTAGCGCAGCGTGCCGTCCTGCGCCTCCCCGGCGACGGCGTCGCCGGCGACGACCGCGACGGCGATCGGCAGGAACAGCGGCAGCACGATCGCCAGCGCCGCCGCCGGGTAGAGCGCGCCGTTCTCCAGCACGGCGGCCAGGAACGCCGGACCGGTCCCGGGCCGGGGCGCGATCTCGCTCGCGGCCAGGAAGATCGCCACCACCGTCGGGAGCGCCGCGAGCAGGAAGATGCTCACCCACGTACGCGGGCGGCGCAGCAGCTTGCCCAGCTCGACGCCGATCACCCGGCCACCCGGTCCGACCCGGCGCCGGTCGCCTCCAGCACCGCCGCCTCCAGGGTGCGGCGCTGCGCCCGCAGGCCGACGACGTGGATCCCCGCCCCGACCAGTTCGGCGTTGAGCTCGCCTGGGTCGTGGTGGCGGACCAGCAGCCCGTCGGCCAGCCGACCCTCGACCCGGTCGCCGCACAGGGCGCCCGCCCGGAGCACGTCCGGCGTACGGACCTCGACCAGCCCGGTGAGCGCCCGGAAGGCCGACAGGTCGTCCTGCAGCACCAACCGGCCGCGGTCCAGCACCGCGATCCGGGTGCACAACGCCTCCACCTCCGACAGCAGGTGACTGGACAGCAGCACCGTCGTACCGCCCCGGTTCAACTCCAGCAGCAACTCACGCACCTCGCGGATGCCCTGCGGGTCGAGTCCGTTGGTGGGTTCGTCCAGCACCAGGAGCCGCGGCCGCCGCAGCAGCGCCGAGGCCAGCCCGAGGCGCTGGCGCATGCCCAGGCTGTAGGCCTTGACCGGGCGCCGGTCCACCCCGGACAGCCCGACCTGGTCGAGCACCTCCTCGATGCGGTGCCTTCGGGTGGACCGGGCGCCGCCCGGCCCGGCGGCGTCGGACAGCCGCAGGTTGGTCCGGCCGCACAGGTGACCGGTGAACGCCGGGCCCTCGACGAGCGCCCCGATCTGGGCCAGTGCCTGCTTGCCGATCCGGGAGCCGAACAGCTCGATCGACCCCGATGTCGGGAGTACCAGTCCGAGCAGCATCCGCACGGTGGTCGTCTTGCCCGAGCCGTTGGGTCCGAGGAAGCCGAAGCGGTCCCCCTCGCGGACATGCAGGTCGAGGTCCTGGACGGCGGTCACCGCGCCGTACCGCTTGGTCAGGGCGGTCGTTCGGATCACCCGCCGCCTCCGGGGGGCGGGGCGGCCCGCAGTCGCTCCAGCGCCGTCGTCAGCAGCGACATCGGCACGGTGCCGGCCAGCAGGTAGGCGCGGCCCCCGCGATCCACACCGACCAGCGCGTTGACCAGCGGGGTGGAGATGGTGGCGACCGAGGCGTCCGGGTCCGAGCCGACGCGACGGATGATGTCGTGACCGAGCTCGTGCGGCAGGGGCACCAGAGCGAGCGCGGTGAAGCCGTCGCCGTAGGTGCCGACTCCGCCGCCGACCGACAGGGTGCTGCGCGGCCGGCGCGGCAGGCCGACCAGTTCGTCGGGCAGCCGGTAGGGCGCGAAGCGGTCGGCGAGGGCGGCGAGGTCCGGCGCGTCGACCACCGTGACCGTCGCCTCGGGGGGCGGGACGAAGCGGGTGCGTTCGGGAGGGGGCGGGCGCAGGTCCAGGTCGAGCAGGCTGGTCTGGATGACCGGGTCCGGCTCGCCGGCGGTGAAGACCTCCACCCGCAGCGGGAGCCCGGTGCCCGGCTCCACCCACATCTCGACCGAGGCGACGGTCGTGGCATCGGGCTGCCGCGGGACCAAGCGCAGGCCGGCGGCCGACCGCCCGGCCACCCGACGGGCGGGCAGCCGGGTGGTCACGACGTCCTGGGTTCCGGCGAGGCGCCGACCCAGCGTCGGGGCGAGCAGGTCGGCGGCGGTGGGCAGGCGTACGTCCAGCGCGCCGGACAGCCGGGTGGCCTGTCGGTCGGCGGACGACCAGGTCCAGCCGCCCTGCTCGTCGGAGGTGGTGTCGACCTCGCCGACCGGCGTCAGCGCGTCGACCCGCCAATCCTGCGGGCCGCGCCACCAGGCGCGCGCCCGGGTGGTCCCGCCGAACAGCCCGGGCAGCGCGGACAGCTCGTCGACGTCGGGCAGCACGAGCGCGCCGCGGCTCTCGCCGTAGCCGGACCAGCCGACGCTGCCCGACGCCCGCACCTTGGCCAGGAGTTGCTCGGCCGAGATGTCGGTGTCCTGCGTGGGTAGCGCGCCGGCGAGGGTGGGCAGCGTGAACAGCACGGCGACCAGGGCGGCGACCACGCCCCACCGCCACGTCAGCCGCTGCACCACCTGACTCTAGGTCGGGGGCCCGCAGTCAGCCCAACTCGAGCAGCGGCCCGATCTCCTGGGTGGCGTACCACCCGAGCTCGTGCCCCTCGGCCTGCTCGACGACGAAGGCGGCCTCGGTGCTGCCGAGGTCGGCCTGGACCACCTGCTCGGCGGCGGCCCGGACGTCGGCCTGCGCCGACGGGTCGTCGACGTGCACCGCCCGGACCAGCCGGAGCGGTACCGCGTCGGGCACCCGTACGGCGGCCCGGTCGACCTCCGGCGCCGGTTCTGCCGAGTCGACCTCGGCCACGACCACCACCCGCCGCGCCGCGGCCGCCGGATCCAGGACGAGCTCGCGGTCCAACAGCCGGATCGAGGCCCGGGCGGCCAGGCTGAGCGCGACGTACTCCAGCTCTTCGGTGTCGCCTTCGGCGTACCACTCCCGCAGCGCGCCGGTCACGGCGAAGGCCGGCAGCGGCGGCCCGCCGAGCTCGCCGGTGTCCAGCAGCAGCCGCAGGCCGGCCAGGGTGCAGGGGAGGTAGACGCGCATGCCGAGCCGGGTCAGCCGGTGGCGGACAACGAACTGGACCGCAGCGACGCCAGCGACGTGCGTACCGACGTCTCGAGCACCTGTTGGCGACGGCGCGCGTCCATCAGGTTGGCACCCATCCCGGCCAGGTCCTCCGCGCCCGGGCCGAGCAGCGTCACCCGGGTGCCGGTGGCGGCGACCTTCTGCGCCTCGTGCAGCAGCCGACGGGTCGCCAGGCGGCGGATCCGTCGTTCGACCCGGCCGCCGACGGTGGACGGCCGGTCGTAGGACAGCGACGTCGACGGCGACAGCACCACGACCTCGTCCAGGCCCAGCGAACTGACCAGGTCCAGCGAAGTCGGCGAGCAGGTCCCCCCGTCGACGTAGCGCCGCCCGCCGATCGCGATCGGGGTGTACCAGCCCGGGATCGCGCAGGAGGCCATGACGGCGTCGGACAGGCCGGCGTGCGGAGCGCCGTCGCGTCCGAAGCAGACCCGCCGGCCGCTGTCGTGGTCCATCGCCACGACCCAGGTCTGCGGGTGCGCGGCCCAGGCTCCCGGCGGGCAGACCGCGTCGACGAGCCGGCCGATCGGTGCCAGCGAGCCGCGCCCCTTGGGCAGCACCGTGGCCAGCGCTCCCATCGGGGTGACTTTCCACGGCTGCAGCGCCGTGGCCAGCATGCCGCGGGCGGAGCCGACGCCCGGACGTGGCAGCGGCGGCCGGGACCCACCCGGGTCGCGGTCCAGGTCGTAGCGCAGGTCGGGCGTCTCGGCGGAGACGATGCCGCGCTGGTGGTCCAACAAGACGTCGACCCCGACACCGCAGCCCAGGAAGGCGGCGAGCACCGACCCGGCCGACGTCCCGAGCAGCACGTCGGCGTTGCGCGGGTCCCAGTCGTGGTGGTCCTGCAGCGCGGTGAGGGCGCCGATCGTCCAGGCGGCACCCAGCACCCCGCCGGCTCCGAGGACCACACCTCGCGTCCTGCCGGAGGCGGGCTGTGCGTTCAGCGTCATCAACTCACCGTCCCCACCAGCTCGGCCAGCGACTCCTCGATCAGCCCGGCCAGCACGTCGATGTCGGGCATCGCGTCGCGGTCGGCGTTCAGCCCGTAGAAGACCCCGCCGTTGTAGGACGTCAGCCCGATCGACAACGCCTGGCCCTTCGCGAGGGGGACGACCGGGTACATCGACAGCATCCGCGCGCCGGCGGCGTACAGCGGGAACTGCGGTCCCGGCACGTTGGTGACCACGACGTTGAACAACCGTCGGGTCATGCTGGAGGCCAGCCGGGCGCCGAGCGAGTGGATGGTCGGCGGGGCAAAGCCCGACATCTGCACGAGCGCGTCGGCGCCGACGGACTGCCCGGACTCCTTGTGACCGCGCATCGCGAAGCTCACCTGGTGCAGCCGCATCACCGGGTTGCCCTCCCCCACCGGCAGGTCCACGAAGTACGACGAGACGCGGTTGCCGGAAGGGCTGTCTCGGCCGGCGGCCCGGACCGACACGGGCACCATCGCCCGGACCATCGTGGCGGCATTCACCGACTCGCCCCGAGTGAGCAGCCACGACCGCAGCGCGCCGGCGACGGTCGTCAGCACCACGTCGTTGACGGTGCCGCCGTGGCTCTTGCGTACCCGCTTGTAGTCGTCCAGGTCGGTCGCGGCCATGCCGAAGCGGCGCTGCTCGCCGATCCGGACGTTCAGCGGCGAGGCGGGAGCCGGCCGGGCCATCGACACGACCGACGCGAGCACGCCGGAGGCGACCTCGGCCACCTTGCCGGCGGTCGCCCGGGCGTCGACGGCGGCGGCGCGGGCGGTGTCCAGCGCCTGCGTCGGCTTGCGGACCAGGTCGGTCGCCGCACCGAGCAGCAGCGCGGCGGCGCCGGGGGCCCGCACGGGGGTCCAGTCGTCCAGCGGCACCTCCTGGGGCTCCGACGTCAGGTCGAGCATGACCGTGCCGATGTCGACCGCGGCGATCCCGTCGACCATCGCGTGGTGGGTCTTGGTGATGATGCCGACCCGCCCGTCGGCGAGGCCCTCGACGAGGTAGATCTCCCACAGCGGCCTGGCCCGGTCGAGCCGGCGGCCCATGAGCCGGCCGACCAGCTCGCGCAGCTGGGCATCGGTGCCCGGCTTGGGCAGCGCGCTGCGGCGTACGTGGTAGGTGACGTCGAACTCGCTGTCATCGACCCACACCGGGTTCGCGACCCGCCCCGGGATGAAGCGGACCCGCTGGCGGTAGCGCGGGACCAGGGCGATCCGCTGGGTGATCAGCTCGACCAGCCGCTCGTAGTCGAAGCCAGCAGCCGGCGGCTGGAAGGTCGCGACGCCGCCGACGTGCATGGCGGTGGTCGGCGTCTCCATGTAGAGGAAGGAGACGTCCAGCGGACTGAGCCGTTCGGGCATGCGGGCTCGCTCCTTGGGTCGACGACCAGCCATGGTCACACAAGTGAGAACCGGTGCGGGTACAGACTGACTGTCGACCGACCGGACCCCGTCCTGGAGAGGCCCGCCGTGGACTTCGAGCACTCCGCCAAGGCGCAGGACCTGATCGGGCGCATGCAGGCCTTCATGGACGAGCGGGTCTTCCCGGCCGAGCCGGAGTACGAAACCTACCGCCGGGGGGCCGGTCCGGACGACCACACGCTGCCGCCGGTGGTCGAGCAGCTCAAGGCGGAGGCGCGCCGGCGCGGGCTGTGGAACCTGTTCCTGCCCGAGATCTCCGGCCTGACCAACGTGGAGTACGCCGCGGTCGCCGAGATCACCGGCTGGTCGGCTCACCTGGCGCCCGAGGTGATCAACTGCGACGCCCCCAACACGGGCAACATGGAGGTGCTGCACCTGTTCGGCACCGCCGAGCAAAAGGCGCAGTGGCTGGAGCCGCTGCTGGAGGGGCAGATCCGCTCGGCCTTCGCCATGACCGAGCCGGCCGTTGCCTCCTCCGACGCCACCAACATCGCCACCTCGATCGTGCGCGACGGCGACGACTACGTCGTCAATGGACGCAAGTGGTGGACCACGGGGGTGCTCGACCCGCGCTGCCGGATCCTGATCGTGATGGGCAAGACCGACGTGGGTGCGTCGGTCCACCGCCAACAGTCGATGATCCTGGTGCCGGTGGACACCGACGGTGTCGAGGTGGTCCGGTCGCTGCCGGTGTTCGGCTACGCCGACCAGCACGGGCACGGCGAGGTGCACCTCACCGACGTCCGGGTGCCGGCGACCAACCTGATCGCGGGCGAGGGGGACGGCTTCGGCATCGCCCAGGCCCGACTGGGTCCGGGGCGCATTCACCACTGTATGCGGGCAGTGGGCGCGGCCGAGCGGGCGCTGAAGCTGATGTGCGAGCGGGCGCTGTCCCGGGTGGCGTTCGGGCAGGCGCTCGCCCGGCAGGGCGTCGTCCGGGAGATGATCGCCGAGTCGCGGATGGAGATCGACCAGGCCCGGTTGATGGTGCTGCGGACGGCCGACCTGATCGACACGGTGGGGGCGCAGGGGGCGCGCTCGGAGATCGCCGCGATCAAGGTGATCGCGCCCCGGATGGCGCTGCGGGTGGTGGACCGGGCGATCCAGCTGCACGGCGGCGCCGGCGTGAGCGACGACTTTCCGCTGGCGCGGATGTACGCCTCGCTGCGCACGCTGCGCCTGGCGGACGGGCCGGACGAGGTGCACGTGCGTACGGTCGCCCGCCAGGAGCTCGGCAAGTACCAGCGTTGAGCCGGCGGCGGGTCGATCCCCACGACTGCCGTGTAGGGGGTGGGCTCAGCGGCGGGACAGCAGCGTGCGGCGGGGGCGGGCCGGGCGGGGCCCACCGACCCGGGCGGCGGCGAGGGCGGCGATCGCCAGCCGGGCCGGTGAGGCGGGGGCGGCCTCGACCAGCATGCGCCCCGCCGCCAACGCACCGTCGACTCCGGCGACGTCGAGCGGGACGAAGACCACCTCGTCGACTCCGGCGTAGCGCGCGAGCGCCC
This sequence comes from Mycobacteriales bacterium, assembly GCA_038234255.1. Taxonomy (GTDB): domain Bacteria; phylum Actinomycetota; class Actinomycetes; order Mycobacteriales; family SCTD01; genus SCTD01. The sequence continues at coordinate 14,286 of JBBSUR010000014.1, forward strand.
CGCGGATCTCGGCCTCGGCATGCCCGGGCACGCCGCTGGGCCGCAGCCGGTTGACGATCACCGCAGGCCTCAGCCCCGGCACCGCGTCACGTAGCTCACCGAGACCGCGGACCAGGCGCTGCAAGCCCACCGGGTCGCCGGAACCCACCGCGTAGACCGTGTCGGCCGAACCGAGCACGGCCAGGGTTGCCCCGTTGCGGCGCGGGGCGGCCGTGTCGTAGGCCAACTCCTCGTCCTGCTCCAGGCAGAAGCCGCAGTCGACGACGGTTGTTGCCGCGAGCGACCGGGACAGCTCCAGGACGACCTCCACCGCGGCCGGTCGCAGCTCGGGCCACCGATCGGCGCGCGCGATCCCGGACAGCACCCGCAGCGTGGGACTGACCGCTCGGGCCAACTCGGCCAGTCCGGCCACGTCCAGCGCGCCGGAGTTGGCCAGCCGGGCGGCGGCGGCCAGTCCCGGTGACTCGTCCAGCAGCCCGAGCACCTGCGCCACCACGCCGCCGTAGACATCGGCGTCCACCAGCATCGTCGCGCGGCCGAGCGCGGCCAGCTCGCCGGCCAGCGAGACGGCGACGGTGGTGCGGCCGGGCGCGCCGGTGGGTCCCCACACGGCCACCACCTGGCCGACGAGATCGCCGCCCGGCAGGTCGGCCGCAGGCAGGTCGGGCGTCATCGCGAACGTGGCCCCCAGCGGGCCGTGCGGGTCGGACAGCGCCGCCCGCTGTCCCGCCGTCGGCGCAGCCGGTCCGGAGACCGCCGTCAGCACCGCAGCGGACACCTGCTCCGGTGAGCTGTCGGACGCGAGCACCTGCAGCACACCGAGCTGACGCAGCCGGCGTTCGGCCTCCTCGTCGCCACGGGACACCAGGGCGATCACCGCAACGCCCGACAGGGCGAGCCGGCCCAGCGACTCGCGGTCCAGCCGGCGCAGGTCCGCCGAGAGCAGGGCGGCCCGGGCCTGCCCGGTCGCCGCCGTGGCGAGCAGGTCGGCCAGGTCCACACAGCGCCGCACGACCGCGAGCCCCAGCTCGCCCCGCTCGAAGGCGGCGACGAGTTCGGCCTCCCAGACGGAGTCCGAGACGGCCGTCAGCACCGGTACCCGCATCAGCTCCCCTGCCCGGCCGGAACCGGCGGCACAGCCGCCTCAGCGTTGCGGGGCACCCGGACGAGGTCGATGCGCCCGAGCGACATCGCCGAGACCAGCGCGCCGACATCTGCCTCGCGGACCCGCAGGACCACCGGTGACGCCGTGGCGCCGCTGCGAAAGCTGTCCTGGGGTGGGCCGGAGTCCACGGCGACCCGCTGCAGCACGACCTGCGCGCCGGCCGCCTGCACCGGCCCGCCGTCACCGGTCGCCGAGCCGGTCGCGGGAGCGCCGGCGCGCCCGGCCCGACCGGGGGTCATCCAGACGTCCACCGCCTGCTCGTCACCGAGGCCCGGGGGGAAGTGGCCGGACTCGACGGGCACGGTCACCAGGCGGAAGCTCTCGTCCTCCGGCAGGCCCAACGCGTCACCGGGCAGCAGCTCTCCCGCCCCGAGCCCGCGTCGGACGACATAGCCGACCGGCGGCGGCCCGGAGGCGTCCAGATAGCGGTCGACCTGCTCGAACAGCCGGACCCGTACCGCCGTCAGATCCGACTCGGCCAGCTGGCTGCCCGCCGCCAGATCTCCCGTCGTGGCCCAGACCAACTGGCTGCGGTCAGCACCCGAGACCAGCCGCGCCCCGACGACGACACTCACCAGGACGAGCAGCACGCCCAACACCAGGCGCCCGTCCAGCCAGCCCGGGGCGCTCAGCCGGTTGGCGCGCGCCGAGCCGGGCGGCTCGGACCCGCCTCGTGCTCCGGGCACTGCTCCTCCTCCGGACAAACCGCCTTGCACCCATCGTTGCAGCACCACCGAGCCCGTGCCCGGTTGTCCACAGCAGTCCTGCGTGCTGTGGACAGCAGGGCGGTACGGGGTGGGGTCGATGGCAGAATCGCTCGGGCCGGCCCGCGGGGATCGGCGCCGCCGAGCGAAGGAGGGCGAATGGCTGCGCAACGCTTTCTGCAGCTCACCGACGTCGCGGAGATCCTCAACATCTCCTCCTCCCAGACCTACGCCCTCGTGCGATCCGGCGACCTACGGGCCATCAAGATCGGGGGGCGGGGGCAGTGGCGGGTCGAGGCGACGGCGTTGGAGGACTACATCGCCCGCTGCTACGCCGAGACCCAGTCCTTCGTGGCGGAGCACCCGGCCCTGCCCAGCGAGGTCGGCGAGGACTGAGCGGACCGCTCAGCCACTGCGGACGACGGCCAGCGCATCGAGCGGCACCAGACGTACGGCTCGGACCGCCGCCGTCCGGCGCGACTCCCCCTCGCCGTGCTCGGCCAGGTCCAGGTGGTCCGACCCCACCCGGTCCAGCGTGCCGGTCACCACCGAGCCGTCCACCAGGACCAGCGCCACGCCGGTCCGGCTGCGGGACAGCCCACGCAACGCCCAGCGCAGATCGAGCCGCTTGGCGACCGCGCCTTCGGTGTCCGGGGTCGCTGAGCGTCCGCGCAGGCCGGTAACGCCCAGCACCGCCCGCAGCGGCACGAGCAGCTCGCGCGCTCCCGCCGGCTCGAGCAGCAGCCAGTCCGGCCCCACGTCGGCGAGCGAGCCGCGCTGAACTCCGGCTCCAATGACGGTCACTGTCAGGGGCGTGTCGAGCGCCGGCCGGAGCCGGTCCACCAGTCGAAGCAGGGCCGCCTCCCGTCGGGTGCGCTCCGACACCTCCCCGGCGAGTTCGGCCGCTTCGGCGGCGTCGAACTGCGCTTCGAGGTCGCTGAACAGCCGCTGCCATCGCATGGATCGCAGCCTGCCCTGTGGATCGGCCCTCCCGCTCGAGTGCGTCCCGTTTCACCTGCTGCAGCCGACGGCACCACCGCTGCCGCTGTCCGTTGTGGCGTTACCGTCCGGGCCTACGAGATGGAGGCGACAGGTTGGCGGAGGATCGTGCGTAGCTTCGCCGAGTCCGTGCGGCGTGCGTCGGAGAGGTACACCTCGTGGTGCTTGCCGTTGAACGTGAGGCCGTGCTTCGGGAGGTACTCGTCGTGGAGCCGAGCGAGGACGGGTCCCTCGGAGTCGTAGGACCCGACGTGCAGGATCTGTACGCTCGTGCCCTCCGCGTACGGCGCGAAGTGCACACGCTCAAGCGCCGCGAGAGCCTTCTTCTCCACCCGCTTCGTAGCCGTCTGAATGATGTCATGAGTAATCCAAGCGGGTTGGGAGATGGCCATAGTCCACTCCCAGGCGCTCTTGTCTCCAGCAACGAAGACGCGAGGGTCCTGAGCGCTCCACAGCCCTTCGAGCGGCCCCACGGTGTGGACGCGCCCGAGTTCGCTCTTCGCCATCGCACGCACGGCGTACGAGAGGGTGAACAACGCCTGGACAGCCTCGGCGTATGCGGGTGACACGTTAGGGTTACCTTGCCCGTCGATCATCAGGAACGGCAGATCGGGAACCTCGACGACGTGGAAGTCGCCGGGCTTGGGGGCGTACAGCGCCGGCCACGCCTTCTTGATGTCGTAGGTGTCCATCTTGTACTCCTCCTGACCGGTCGGTGTGCGGACAGAAGCGCTGCGCGTCGTGCGGCGCCGCGCGGCACGGCCGACACAAGGGCGATGAACCAGCTCTGGACGCTGCTGCTCATCCAAGCAGCGAGCGTGCCGATAGGCGATCCTCACTGGGGAACATTCCGGCGGTGATGCACGTGCATCGCAGCTCACCCCGCGGATCCCGGCCGGCTCGCTGGCTCGCCGTAACGCTCCTGCGCGGCCTGTCGGCTGGTCCCAAGCATGGTCGCGATCTGGGTCCAGGTGTGTCCGTGGTTCCGGGCTGCGGCGACGGCGTCGGCGAGCTCCATTTGGCTGGTCGAAGCGGCGCGGACCGCGGCTCCAAGGCGCCGCAGATGCGAGGCGTCAGCGTCCGGGGAGGCGACGGCTGACGGATCGAGGGAGTCGAGCCACCGCTGGGCGTCCTCGGCGGCCTGCTGGAGTTGTGCGCGGGTGCGTGGCATGGTCCTCACCTCGTGGCTGGTCACGTGTTGGGTCACAACTGTTCGTAGAACTTGCGGCGGAGGGCCATCGCGTGGATGGCGACCGGTTGGCCGTCGTCGTCGAGGACGACGACTTCGAGAAGCCGGCCCGCACGGTCAGCACCGATGTAGAGATCGCGGTCTCCTTGGTCGATGACGCGTATGGCGTTGCGCACGGCGTGTTCGATGTCGGAGTCGTCGACGCCGTGCTTGCGGGCGGCGTCCGCGATCTCCACCCGTGCAGGTTACCCTGCCCACACCCATGGACCACATGACCGGCGGGCGCGAGTTCTGCCGACGTCCCGGTAGGCGATCCCTACCACGTCACTCCGGCCCGGAGGAGCGGAGACCGGACCACCGGGGGTTGACGTCAGGCAAACGAGGGCGTACAAACGCAAACGTAGTCAAACGGATGAAAGAGGCGGATCATGCACCCATCGAGATCCGTCCACATGGTGCGAATCACCGGCGTCCTCGCCGCCGGATTCCTGCTCGCGGCCGCCGCACCGAGCCCATCGCAGGCCGTGAACGCACTGCGGAGCGGCGCTCCCGGTGCGGATCCGACCGAGCCCCTGGTCGCCCTGGCCGCGTTGGTCGCGTGGGCCCTGGCCGCCTGGCTGGCCACCACCACCGTGGTCGTCGCTGCCGGCGCGCTGCCGGGGTGGGCGGGCGCCCTCAGCGCGGCATTCGCCCGCCGGATCGCCCCGGTCGCGGTCCGCCGAGCGGTTGAGCTGGCCCTGGGCCTGACCGCCGTCGCCGGCGCCCTGGCGCCGGCCGCCGCCTCCGCAGCGCCGGTGCCTGCGCCCGTGACCGCAGCTGTGGCCGCTCCCATGACGAGCCAGGCAGCCCCCGGCTACGGGTCTGCCGGCTACGCCCCGCTGGACTGGCCGGTCGGGGACCCGCCGCCGGCGGAGCCACCGCAGAGCCGCGCAGACCGCAGCGCCGGCGAGTCGGTTCTCGTACGTCCTGGCGATTCGCTGTGGCGCCTTGCCGCAGCCGAGCTCGAAGCGGCCACCGGCGCCGTTCCGTCCGCCGCGGCGGTCGCGGTCGCCTGGCCCCACTGGTGGGCGGCGAACCGCGAGGTCGTGGGCGCGGACCCCGACCTGATCTACCCCGGCATGCAGCTCTCGCCTGCCCCGGCTGAGCCATCCGACCCCTGAGCCATCCGACCCCTGAACCCGCTCCGACCCCCGTCCCGTCCCGCCTCCCACGTCGAAGGATCTCCATGTCCGTCCTGGCTCCCGAACAGCTTGATTCCGCTGCCTACCGTCCGCTGCCCGCGCTGCGCCTGCTCCCGGTTCCGGTCAGCGAGCCGCCCTACGACGACGAACTCCCCGTCGCCGCTGCGGGGCCCGGCGCGTCCCGCGCGCTCGGCCCGTTGCGGTCGCTGGGGTTGCTGCGGCTCGTTGCGGAGCCGGCCGCCGCCGACGACGACCCCGAGGCCGGACCGACCGGTGCGCAGCGGGTGCGGCTGCCGCCGGCCCGTCCGGTGGCGCACGCGCTGGCGCAGGGCCTGCTGGAAGTGCTGGCGGGCGTACGGCCGTTGGCTCAGCTGCGCACGCTCGCCGAGCCGGAGCTGTACGCCCGCCTGGAGCGGGACCTGCGGCTCCTCCCCCGCACCGGTGGGGTGCGCCCGACGGGTGGCGCCGTCCGCAGCCTGCACGTCCAGGAGCGTCCCGAAGGCGTGGCCGAGGTCTGCGCGACCGTGCGCCGCGGTTCACGCTCGGCAGCGGTGGCCTTCCGCCTCGACGCCGTCAACGGGGCCTGGCGCTGCACCGAACTGGTCGGCTTCTGAGCCACCGGCGACGCGCCGGTCACGCTCAACTGTTGCGCGGATCCCCGTGGCAGCGCTTGTACTTGCGACCGGAACCGCAGGCGCACATGGAATTTCGGCTCTGCGAGGCCCCCGTCGCCGATGGCTTCTCCGAGTCGGTCGTGGTCGTGCTGCCGGTGCTGCCGGGTGCGGCGTCCAGGCTCGGGGCGGTGTACTGCAGGGTGGCCGGACGCTCGGACCGGCCGAAACCCTCCGGCAGCACCGTCCGGCTGACCGGCACGGTGGGCGGTGCCGGCGTAGGCGGTGCTGCTGGCTGCGCGGCAGGCGGTGCTGGCGCGGGCTGCGCGGCAGGCGGTGCTGTCCCGGAGGTCTTCTCCAACGAGGGCCGCTCAGGAGCCTGCTCCGGACCGGCGGGACTGGCCGGGGCGGGGGTCTGCGGCGGCGCCGCGTCGGCGGTCAGGTGCTCGGTGAAGACCTCGCCCGGCTGCTCACCCGGGCCGGTCGCAACCAGGTCCGCGGGTAGGGCTGGCGTCGGCACGATCTCGGTGGGCGCCGCGGCCTGGGTCTGCACCTCGACGTTGAACAGGAAGCCGACCGCCTCCTCCTTGATTGCGTCCATCATGGCGTTGAACATGTCGAAGCCCTCGCGCTGGTATTCCACCAGCGGGTCGCGCTGGCCCATCGCCCGCAGGCCGATGCCCTCCTGTAGGTAGTCCATCTCGTAGAGGTGCTCGCGCCACTGCCGGTCCATCACCGACAGCAGCACCCGGCGCTCGAGCTCGCGCATGACCGGCTCGCCGTTCGCGGCGACACCCAAGCTCTCCTCGCGGGTGACGTACCCAGCCCGCGCATCCTCGCGGATGTCCTCGATCAGGCCCTCGGCGGACAGCCCGTCCCGGTCGCTGTCCACCTCCTCCAGCGACAGGGTGATCGGATAGAGGGTCTTGAGAGCCGTCCACAGCTGCTCGAGGTCCCAGTCGTCGGGGTAGCCCTCCGCGGTCGCGGCGTGGACATAGCCCTCGACGACATCGTCGACCATGTTGGCGATCTGCTCGTGCAGGTCTGCGCCGCCCAGCACCTTGCGCCGCTCGTCGTAGATGACGGTGCGCTGGCGGTTGAGCACCTCGTCATACTTCAGGACATTCTTGCGGATCTCGAAGTTCTGCGCCTCGACCTGGGTCTGCGCCGAGCGGATCGCCCGGCTCACCATCTTGGACTCGATCGGCACGTCCTCCGGGATGTTCAGTCGATCCATGATCATCTCGACGGCGGAGGCGTTGAACAGCCGCATCAGGTCATCGCCGAGCGAGAGGTAGAACCGGGACAGGCCCGGGTCACCCTGGCGGCCGGACCGGCCCCGCAGCTGGTTGTCGATGCGCCGGGACTCGTGGCGCTCGGTGCCGAGCACGTAGAGCCCACCGGCGTCGACCACCTCCTCGTGCTCGGTCTTCACCGACGCCTTCGCGGCCTCGAGCGCCGCGGGCCAGGCCGCCTCGTACTCCTCCGGCGTCTCGAGCGGGGACAGCTCTCGGCGGCGCAGCTCGTCGTCGGCGATGTGCTCGGGGTTGCCGCCGAGCATGATGTCGGTGCCGCGGCCGGCCATGTTGGTCGCCACCGTGACGGCACCCTTGCGACCGGCCTGCGCGACGATCGTCGCCTCACGGTCATGCTGCTTGGCGTTGAGCACCTCGTGCGGGATGCCGCGCTTGTGCAGCAGCTGGGAGAGGTATTCGCTCTTCTCGACCGAGATCGTGCCGACCAGGACCGGCTGGCCGGCCTCGTGCTTGTCGGCGATGTCCTCCACGACCGCGGCGAACTTGGCCGGCTCGCTCTTGTAGACCACATCGGCCTCGTCGGTGCGCCGCGGGTCGCGGTTCGTCGGGATTTCCACCACGCCGAGGTCGTAGGTCTGGCTGAACTCAGCGGCCTCGGTCGCGGCCGTGCCAGTCATGCCACCGAGCTTGGTGTAGAGCCGGAAGTAGTTCTGCAGGGTGATCGTGGCGAGCGTCTGGTTCTCGTCCTTGATCTTCACCTTCTCCTTGGCCTCGATCGCCTGGTGCATGCCCTCGTTGTAGCGGCGCCCGGCCAGGACGCGGCCGGTGTGCTCGTCGACGATGAGCACCTCGCCGTCGATGACGACGTACTCCTTGTCCTTGCGGTAGAGCTCTTTTGCCTTCATCGCGTTGTTCAGGTAGCCGACCAGCGGCGTGTTGACCGACTCGTAGAGATTCTCGATCCCGAGCTGGTCCTCGACCTTCTCCACCCCCGACTCGGTGATGGCCACGGTCCGCTTCTTCTCGTCCACCTCATAGTCGACGTCGCGCACCAGCCGCGGAATGATCCGGGCGAACTCCTCGTACCACTTCGTAGCCTGGTCGGCCGGACCGCTGATGATCAGCGGCGTCCGGGCCTCGTCGATGAGGATCGAGTCGACCTCGTCGACGATCCCGAAGTGGTGGCCACGCTGCACGAGTTCGCCGGCGCTCCAGGCCATGTTGTCGCGCAGATAGTCGAAGCCGAACTCGTTGTTGGTGCCGTAGGTGATGTCGCAGGCGTAGGCGGGGCGGCGTACGTCCGCCCGTTCGTTGGCCAGGATCACCCCGACCGACAGACCGAGGAAGCGGTGCACCCGGCCCATCCACTCGGCATCTCGCCGGGCGAGGTAGTCGTTGACGGTGACGATGTGGACGCCGTCGCCCTTCAGTCCGTTGAGATAGGCCGGCAGCGTGGAGGTCAGCGTCTTTCCCTCGCCGGTGCGCATCTCGGCGATGTTGCCCATATGCAGGGCGGCGCCGCCCATCACCTGGACATCGAAGTGCCGCTGCCCCAGGGTCCGGCGGGCTCCCTCGCGGGCCACCGCGAAGGCCTCGACGAGGAGGTCGTCGACCGTCTCGCCGTCGGCGAGGCGCTTGCGGAAGACGTCGGTCTCGGCCCGCAACTCCGCGTCGGACAGGGCGAGGAAGTCCTCCTCGACCCGGTTCACCGCGTCGGCAACCGACTTGAGCCGACGGAGCATCTTGCCCTCGCCGGCACGGAGGAGCTTCTGCAGGACCACGGTGGTGCATCTCCCTCGGACGGGGGTTCGGGCGACCGGTCGCGGTCGCCCGGAATCGATCGTAGGCGTTGCGCACGGTCAAACGAGTGGCGGCGAGCCCGGGTGCCCCGGCGCTTCGCGGGTCAGATGATCTCGAGCAACTTCTCGCGGACGGCGTAGACGACGGCCTCCATGCGCGAGTGCAGCTGCAGCTTCTCCAGCATGTTGCGGATGTGGTTCTTCACCGTGTTCTCGCTGATGAACAGCTGCTTGGCGATGTCGCGGTTGTTCATCCCCTTGGCGACGAGCTTGAGGACCTCCATCTCCCGGTCGGTCAACCGCGGAGTGGGCACCTGCTGACGGTCGTCCGTCTTCTTGATCATCGTGGCGAACTCGGTGAGCAGCTTGCTGGCCATCGACGGGCTGATCAGCGACTGGCCGCCGTGGACGGCGCGGATCGCCGCAGCGACCTCCTCGATCGAGATCTCCTTGAGCAGGTAGCCCATCGCCCCGGCCTTGATGGCCTCGTAGAGATCGGCCTCCTCGTCCGAGATGGTCAACATGATGATCTTCGTGGACGGCACCGTCTCGTGGATCGCCATGCAGGCGTCGATGCCGCCCCGCTTGGGCATCCGTACGTCCATCAAGACGATGTCCGGCAGCGTCTCCACCGCGGTCGTCACGGCCTCCGCACCGTCGCTGGCCTCCCCCACCACCTCGATGTCGGGCTCCTGCTCGAGCACCATCTGCAAACCGCGACGAAACAGCGCGTGGTCGTCGACCACGAGCACCCGGATCGGTTCGACGGCGGAGTCGCTGAGCGTGCTCGCCGGCCCGCCTGCGGGGGTGTCGGTCACAGCGTCCTCCTGGATCATGGCGCGCGGCGCGCCTAGTGGGCAGCCGTCGCTGATCGTATGGCGCTGATCGTAGGGCTCCGCGCGGCGTGGGCGGCTCAGCCGGCCGCGAGGCGCAAGACGCCGTAGTCGTAGCCGTGCCGCCGGTAGACCACGCTGGGCAGCTCGGTGTCGGCGTCGTGGAACAGGAAGAAGTCGTGCCCGAC
>JBBSUR010000015.1:0-23322 GCA_038234255.1 Mycobacteriales bacterium
AGGACGCCAGCGGGGCGCTGCCTGACCCCCGACGAACTTTCGGGCGTGACCACTAGTGACCCCGCCGGACGTCTGATCCGACGGGGCGGCGCACGCGGCCGAAGATCAGACGTTGCGGCTCTGCGGGAGCACTTCGTGCACAGATCCTCGGTCAGCCTGGCAGGAGCCGGTGACGCTTCCTACGATGGCGCGGTGACCGCTCCGGGCGACGACGTCGAGCGCCGGGTGGCGCGTCTTGAGCGCGATGTCGCACGGCTTCGCGAGGAGTTGACCGTCACCAGCTCCGACGCCGGTGCCGCCCGTGCGTTGGCCGCCGGTGCGGACCGCGATGTGTCCGAGGTGCGCGCCGAGCTCCGCGCGCACACCTCGGCGCTGAACGCCCTTCGACAGACCCAGCTCAAGCATGGGGAGGCGCTCGATCGGCTGCCGGAGTCCTTCCAGCACCTGGAGGGCTCCTTCCAGCACCTGGAGGGCTCCTTCCAGCACCTGCGGGAGTCCTTCCACCAGCAGGCTGCGGAGACGTCGCGGGGCTTCGCCATGGTGCGCAGCGGGATGGCACAGATCGTCGCACTGCTGGCCACTCCGTGGCCGACTCGCACCGAGCTCGACGCCGTCCGTCGCTGACCGTCGCCGTCACGCCTCGCCGGTGCTGCTGACCACTTTCCCGCCCATCTGAGACGCGAGCAACTCGACTGCGGCGTCCTCACCGCGGAGTGGGTCGGGGACCGCCGGCGCATCAGGGTCCTCCGGCACGCTCTCGTCCCCCGGGGCGAAGTCGGGTTGCGCGGCGGCCGGCGACCCGCGCTTCGCCGCCGGCGGGGTGTGCCCGCCCAGGCTCTCGTGCAGCACGCAGGTCACCTCCAAGTCGGCCCCGAGACTGGCCCGCAGCGACTCCTTCAACACGTCGGGACCGGTGCTGGACTGGAACTGCCGCAGGATCGGCGCGTGCTGGAAGGCCAGCACGAGCGTGCGGCCGCTCAGCGAGGCGACCTGCGCGTCGGCGAGCAGCGCATGTGCGGTGCGCTTGCGACTCTTGACCTCGACGAGCACCCCGTCCCAACCGGCGCGCAGCGCGGCCGCATCCAGTCGACCGGAGCCGCCTTCAGCGGGCGCAGGGGTGGACGCCTGGATGGACGCCGGGGTGGACGGGGACGACGTCGTACGTGGTGCTGCGCCGAGCGGCGCGGGTGTCGGCCAGGCCGGAGAAGCCGGCAGCTGGGCAGCGGAAGGGGCCGCGGGTCGGGCAACTTCGGCGGTGGGAGCGGGGGTGGACGGGGTCGCGACAGCCGGGCGGGCCGGCGCAGCGGGCGGGCTGCTCGGCCGGCCGGCCGGGCTGCCGGCGATGTCCAAGCGCCGTTCCAACCGCTCGAGCCGGGTCAGCAGCGCGGAGTCCTCGGTGCTGGCGGCCGGCAGCAGCACCCGGGCACAGACCAGCTCGAGCAGCAGGCGGGGGGCGGTCTTGCCGCGCATCTCGACGAGCCCGGCATGGAACAGATCCGCCGCCCGGGACAGTCCCGCCGTACCCATCGCCACCGCCTGCCGAGTCATCCGCTCGAGCTGGTCGGCAGGGCAGTCGAGCAGACCCGAGCTCCCGGCATCGGGGACCGCATCCAGGATGACCAGGTCGCGCAGCCGCTCGAGCACGTCGGTGGCGAAGCGGCGCGGATCGTGGCCGCCCTCCATCACCTGGTCGAGCAGGCCGAAGACCGCCGCCGCATCGTGGGCGGCAAAGGCGTCGACGATCCCGTCGAGCAGCGTGTCCGGGGTCACCCCGAGCAGGGCCGCCGCACCCTGCCGGGTCACGCCCTGGGGGCCCGCGGAGGCCAGCACCTGGTCCAGGATCGACAGTCCGTCGCGGGCCGATCCGGCTGCCGCCCGGACGACCAGGGGAAGTACGGTCTGGTCGACCGCGATCCCCTCGGATTCGACCACCTTGGCGAGCAGCTCGGTCAGGGCCTTGGGCGACATCAGCCGGAACGGGTAGTGGTGGGTGCGCGAGCGGATCGTCGGCAGCACGCTCTCCGGTGCGGTGGTCGCGAAGATGAATTTCACGAAATCCGGCGGCTCCTCCACCAGCTTCAGCAGCGCGTTGAACGCCGCTGCCGTGACCATGTGGGCCTCGTCGATGATGTAGATCTTGAACCGGCTGGACACCGGTGCGAAGAAGGCCCGTTCACGCAGGTCGCGCGCGTCGTCCACCCCGTTGTGCGACGCCGCGTCGATCTCGATGACGTCGAGCGAACCGGGCCCGTTGGGCGCGAGGGCGACGCACGAGTCGCAAGTGCCGCAGGGTTCGGGCGTCGGGCCCTTCGCGCAGTTGAGCGAGCGCGCCATGATCCGGGCGCTGGAGGTCTTGCCACAGCCGCGCGGCCCGCTGAACAGGTAGGCGTGCGTGACGCGGTCGTTGGCCAGCGCCCGGCTCAGTGGCTCGGTGACGTGAGCCTGGCCCATCACCTCGGCAAAGGTGCCCGGCCGGTACTTGCGGTAGAGCGCCAGGCTCACGAGACCTCCTGAAGTTCGAGGACCCCTCGCACACCCGCCCAGAGCCCGCCTGCCCTTGCTGCCTTCCGGCCCTGGGGGAGTTCAGCGAGATGGGCGCCGCACGAGGGGTCTGCGTCCCACCCTACCGGGTGCCACGGGCCCGGAGCAGCGGCGGACAGGTGGCCGCAGGGAGCTCCCGGAGGACCTCGCGGGCCCGTGTCCGGGCAAGGTTGACGGCGAACCAAGGCTCCGGCTCCGGGCGCAGGGCGTCGACCACGCAGGAGCGTTGCGGTTCGGGCAGCTGCTGCAGCGCCGGTACGGCATCGGCTGACAGACCGGCGAGATAGCCCACGTCGAGGTCACCGGTCGCCGCGAACCGCTCGACGTTGCGCTGCGCGATCCTGGCGTCCGGATCACCGGCGGCGAACACGAGCAGCCCGACCGCAGCCGACAGCACGACCGCCGACGGCAACCACCTCGCCCGCCGACAGCTCCCGGCCGCGAGCACCAGCACGAGCACGGCCGCGAGCCAGGCGATCGCCGCGTCGACCGACACGCGCAGCCGGGTGAAGCCGTACTCCTGCTCGTAGAGCCCGAGCCGGCGTGACGCCGAGGCCAGCACCACCAGGGTCAGGACGCACAGCACGCCGAGCAGGGCCTTGCGGAGCCGGTCGGTGCCCGGCGATCGCGGTACGACGCGTACCGCCCACGCGATCACGACGAGGGTCAGGACCGCGGTGACGACCAGTTGCCCGAAGCCCTGCCGGGCGTACTCCGCGTAGGTCAGGCCGGCGGTGGCGAGCACATGGTCGCGGCCACCGAACAGCACAGTGAGCTGCACGCTGACGAAGGCAGCGAACAGCAGGTCGAGCATCAGCAGCGGAAGCACCCACTCCACCGGACGCAGGACCCGACCGGCGTACGACGCAGGAGCCGGGCGATCCTCCGGCGCAGCGGCGACGAGCCCAGCCGCGCCGACGAGAGTTGCCGCAGCAACCAGCACGCACAGCCGGCCGGCCAGCAGCGCACTGGGCGCGGGCAGCGCCAGGCGCTCGAGTAGCCCGCGGAAGGCAGGGTCAGCCGTCGCGAACAGCCCGCCGAAGACCGCCAGCAACACCGTCGCGACGGCGGCGCCGCGCAGGGCGGGAAGCGCGGCCCGGCGGCGCTCCGGCGATCCGAGGCCGGCCAACGGCCGGGTCAGCCACGCGACGGCGGGAACCCAGCGGCGCGGCACGGCGACCAGACCGAGGGCGGTCGCTCTCCAGTCAGGGCCACCGCCGAGCAGCAGCGACCAGGTCGCGAAAGCGGCTACCAGGCAAGTGCCCACCACCCAGCCGGCATCGCGCAGGACAGCGACGCCGACGAGGGCGACCGCCACTGCGGCGAGGGCTGCCCCGGACGGGGTGCGCAGCCGGGCACCGGGCGGGGCGGCGAGGGCCAGCGCCAGCGCCGCGACCACCGTCCCGACCCCGAAGCGCTGTCCGGGTAGGAGCGCCGCCGCGACCACACCGGCGGCGGCGGCGCGGCCCACCAGCGCGGGCGAGGCAGCCGGAGGCGCCGGACGGTCCGGGACGGTGGTGGAGTCGCGGGGTACCCACAGCATCACGGTCATCGGGGCTCCGGCAGTTCGACGACCACCGCGCACCCGGGCGGCGGGACGGCAGCGTCGGCGCGGATCGTCCCGCCGTGCAGGTCCACCACCCAGCGGGCGATCGCGAGGCCGAGCCCGCTGCCGCCGTCGCGTCCGCTGCGGGCGCTGTCGGCCCGGGCGAAGCGCTCGAAGACGCGCTCACGGTCACCGGCCGCGATGCCGGGGCCGGCGTCGGTGACGGTGAGCCGCAGGCCGGTCGCGGTCCGGGTGGCCGTCACCGTGACGACACCGCCGGGCGGACTGTGCCGAGTCGCGTTGTCGAGCAGGTTGGCCAGCACCTGGTGCAGCCGCTCCGGATCGACGCAGGCGGCCAGGTCAGCGGGCTGCACGTCGGCGCGCAGGACGACGTCGCGCCCCGCGACCTCGGCTTCGCGCAGGGCCTGCGCCAGCAACGGGGCGAGCTCGGTAGGACGTCGCTCGAGCGGCACCACGCCGGACTCCAACCGCGAGAGGTCGAGCAGTTGGGTCACCAGCCGCCCCAGCCGACGGGTCTGCGCCAGGGCCGTCCCGAGCGTGTCCGGGTCCGGGGCGGTCACGCCGTCCGCGAGGTTCTCCAGCACCGCCTGAAGTGCAGCGATCGGCGTACGCAGCTCGTGGCTGACATCGGCGACGAGGCGGCGTCGCTCGGCGTCCACGGCGGCGAGCTCCGCGGCCATGGTGGTGAAGGCGCGGGCCAGCTCCCCGACCTCGTCACAAGAACTCGTCGCAATCTGCCGGTCGTAGTCACCGCGCGCCATTGCCCTTGCGGCCGAGGCCATCTCACGCAGCGGCGAGGTCATGCCGTGCGCCAGCAGCTGCACCAGCACCAGCGACAGCAGCGCTGCGAGCAGCCACCGGCTCAGCGGGTGCACGTTGAGGGCGAGACCCACCTCGTTCAGGATCAGGGTCATCCCGACAGCCACGAGGATGACGGCGCCGAACTTGACCTTGATGCTGCGGACCCGGTCGAGCGGCCTCACCCGCGGTCTGCCTGCAGGGCGTAGCCGACCCCGTGCACGGTGCGGACCAGCGCATCGCCGAGCTTGCGGCGCAGGGCCCGCACGTGACTGTCGACCGTACGCGTACCGCCATGGTCCCAGCCCCACACGTCGGCGAGCAGTCGTTCGCGGGTCAGCACCGTGCCGGGCTGCTGGGCGAATCGGAGCAGCAGTGCGTACTCCATCGGCGTGAGGTGCACCGGGGTTCCGGCTCGTAGGACGGCGCGGGTCGCGGTGTCCACCTCGACGTTGCCGACGCGTACGCGGTGGTCCGGCGGCGACACCCGATCCGTCCGGCGCAGCAGCACCTGCACCCGAGCGACGAGTTCGCGCAGGCTGAAGGGCTTGGTCATGTAGTCGTCCGCACCGACGCCGAGCCCGACGAGCAGGTCGGTCTCGTCGTCGCGGGCGGTGAGCATGAGCACCGGGACGTGCCGGTCGCGTTGCACCCGGCGACAGACCTCCAGGCCGTCGAAGCCGGGCAGCATCACGTCGAGCACCACCAGATCCGGCCGGACCTGCTCGCACAGCGCGACACCGGAGGGGCCGTCGCCGGCGACGCTGACGTCGTAACCCTCGGCCCGCAGCCGGTCTGCCACCGCCCCGGCGATGGTGGCCTCGTCCTCGACGACGACGACGCGACGGCGAGGGCTCGGGGTGCTCACGCGGCGAAGGCTAGAGCGCGGGCATGTGGGTCCTGCGGCGTGAAGGTGAGAGAAGTGTGCTGGACCCGAACCCAGCGTCGCGCGCACGACCGCTCGGCTAGGCTCTCCGGCGGTCACCGCTCTGGAGGATTCGCCTAGTTGGCCTATGGCGCACGCTTGGAAAGCGTGTTGGGGGCAACCCCTCGCGAGTTCGAATCTCGCATCCTCCGCCACACCGGCATCGTCACGCCCACCTGGCAGGCCCACCTGGCAGGCTTGCCTCGTGTCCCACGCCCGCAGCCCGAGTGGTGGCCGGAGCCGGCGCGTCGGCCTCGGCGCAGCGGCACGGGCCGGCAGTCAGCGGGTGAACGGCGTCACGGGCAGCGGGGTACGTCGCGTCCGTACCGCAGCGCGCGCCGACGGCGCCGACCGCAGCGGACTGTCCGCGCTGATCGGCGTCCACGCGCTGCATGCCGCAGGTGACGCGCTCGTGGCGGTCGCGCTCGCCGGGACGCTGTTCTTCTCCGTACCCATCGGCGAGGCGCGCAGCCGGGTGGCGCTCTACCTGGTGCTGACGATGCTGCCGTTCTCGCTGCTCGTCCCGGTGGCCGGGCCGCTGCTCGACCGCTTCCCGCACGGCCGTCGCACGGTGCTCGCGGTGACCACCGGCGGACGCGGGCTGCTGACCTGGGTGATGGCCGGGGTCGTGGCCGGGCTCGCGCTGTACCCGTTGGCGCTGGCCGTGCTGGTGCTGTCCAGGGCGTACGGCGTGGCGCGAGCAGCTGCCGTCCCCCGCGTCCGCCCGCCCTCGGTCGGGCTGGTCTCCACCAACGCCCGGCTCAACGTCGCGGCCGTCACCGCCGGCGCCGGTGCGGCGGCTGTCGGAGCCGGGGTCGCGGCGCTGTTCGGCTCCGGCACGGTTCTCCGGATGGCCACCGTGGTGCTCGTCGTCGGCGGCGTTCTGGCCCTGCGGCTGCCCGCCCACGTGGACGAACCGGTCGGCGCCGCCGCCGGGTCGAAACAGACCCGGCAGTTCAGGCTCTCGCGCGCGGAGGCCACCGTCACCGGTCCGTTCGCCGCCGCGCTCGCCCTGCGCACGCTGGCCGGCCTGCTCACGATCTTCCTGGCCTTCCTGCTGAGGGCCCACAGTGCTCCGGGACTGCTGATCGGCGCGGTCGTCGGCGCCGCCGCGATCGGTCAGCTGGCGGGTACCGGTGCGGCGGCGCGGCTGCCGGAGAACCGCTCCCGACTGCTGTCGGTGGTCGCGCTGGCCCTGCCGTTCGGGACGTGCCTGCTGGCGGCACTGACCGGCGCGCAGGTGTGGGTGGTGGCTGCAGCGGGGGCGACCGGCGTAGCGATCTCGCTGTCGAAGTTCGCCCTCGACGCCGCCGTGCAGCGCCACGTCGAGCCCCGCTCGATCAGCACCGCATTCTCCCGCTCCGAGACCGGGCTGCAGCTGGCCTGGGTCGTCGGCGGTGGCCTGGCGCTGGCGCTGCCGACGAGCGAGACGATCGGCTTCGCTGTGGCGGCTGCCCTGCCGCTGCTCGGGCTGCTGCTCGCCGGGGAACTGGCTCGTCGGATGACTGCCCGGGAACCGAGCAGCCAAAGGTGAGCGGAGGGTGCGCCGGTCAGGCGACCGTATGCACCCTCCCGGGGCACCTCTCGTGCGGTCCAGTCGGCTGGCGGTGGCGGTGGGATTTGAACCCACGGAGGAGTTGCCCCCTCACACGCTTTCGAGGCGTGCTCCTTCGGCCGCTCGGACACGCCACCGGCGAGGAGTCTAGCCAGGTTGCGGCAACTACCCTTCAGCTGCGAGCGAGCGGCCGCGTTCTCAGCACCGCCTTCCCTCGCTTCGAGGGTGGCGCCAGCTGCCGGTCGGCCGACTGCGCGAGCGACTTATGTAGCGACCAGGCGCGTCGCCAGCTCGCGAACTGCCACCATCGCCGGCGAGTCAGGGTAGGCGTCGAACGGGGCCAGCCCACGGTGGTCAGCTGCCAGCACGGCCGGGTCCTCAGGCACGACGAAGATCTCGGCGATGTCCAACTCCTTGGCCAACTGCTGCCGGTCGGCCTCGTCAACGCTCCGGTTGGCCACGCCGATGATCCGCGTGACCCCCATGCCTGCGGCCAGGCCGCACGCCCGTCGAGCGATCTCGACCGACTTCGCGCTGCCGTCGGTCACTGCCAGGACGACGTCGTCCTGTTTCGGATCGGCCCAGATGAGGTCGTTGAGCCCGGCCTCCAAGTCGGCCACGACGACCCGGTGCTCGGCGGAGAGATCACCGAAGAACTGTCGGGTCGTGTTGTGGGAGCCGCAGCACAGACAAGCATCGGAGGGTCGCTCCACCTTCCCGGTCGCGACCAGGGTGATCCCGTCTCTCGCCTTCACCCCGTAGCGCCGGAGCAGCTCCTCGGCCGGGGGCTGAGGATCCTTGTGCGTGTGACCACTGTCCAGCAGGGCGTTGAGGATCGGCTCCATCGACTCGACAATCTCCGGGGCGACCCCGACGGAGATGCCCAGATTGGGATTGGGGTCGGCATCGAGAGCGACGACCGTGTGCCCGCTGCCGGCGAGATGGCGGATCAAGTAACCCGCAATCGTGCTCTTGCCGGTGCCGCCCTTGCCAGTGACCGCAATCTTCATGTCGTTACCTCACAGTAGGGATCGAAGGGGCAAGTCCGGATGACGCGGTGCAGCTCATCGTCCGCCGCCCTCGACCGAGGGGACCGTGGCCGCGCGGTCCAGCAGGCGTTCGACCAGCGACTCGACCGCGCGCATCGCCGGAGCATCGGGGCAGGCGTCCAACGGCGCGACGCCCCGGCGCTCGGCTTCGCGCACCGCCGGGTCGAAGGGGATGCGGCCCCACGGCGCGAGATGGGCATGGTCGGGCTCGTCGCCGTACTGGCTGGCGACGATGATCGGGTTCACCTCCGTCAGCATGGGCAGCAGACGACGGACCGTCAGGGCTGAGCGCCAAGCCGGGCCGACCACCACCATCACGTCGCTGGCGAAGGCGTGGTAGCGCTCGAACGGTGTCGTGGGCCCGGCCTCGAGGTCGGCGACGACGTCCCACTCGGGTGAACCCACCCCCAGCAGGATCTGCACGACAGCGGGGACGGACTGCTTGGCAGCCCACTTGGACTCGGAGCTGATCTTGCCGACGCCGAGATAGCGGACGCCGTCCGGACCCGGTGTGGAGAAGCGCTCTACCGCCTCAGGCGGGGTCAGTCCGCCGGCCAGCTGAAACCCGTAGTTGCCACCCTCGTGCTCCTCGATCGCTTCGGGTGGTAGCCCGGCCTCGGTCGGTGGCATACCGAGGCTCATGGCCAGACCGGGGTTGGTGTCGAGGTCGGCTGCCAGGACCTTGCGGCCTCGACGAGCCAGGAGGCGGGCAATCGTGCTCGCCAAGACGGTCTTGCCGGCGCCACCCTTGCCGATCACGGCAAGGCGCAGACCGACTTGTTGTTGGGCCCGCTGCCTGGTCGTCGGGTCGAATCTGGCCACTTCGCTGTCGGCCAGCGCCAGGCGGACCCGGAGCGCCGTGCGGTGTTCGGCGATCGCCGGGACCGCACCGTCGAAACCGACCCCGCCAATCCACGGCCGCAGATAGCGCTCGTAGCCGGGCACTTGGCGCTGCAGGGCAAGCCAGCCGGCGCATTGCTGCACAGGTTCGGGCGCCTGCCTGACCTGGGATTCCCGAGTCTCGAGGACCGCGATCTGGCGCTGCATCGTCTCGATCGCCCAGCGGTCCCGCGCCGTCAGTACCTGGCTCTGCACAGTCGCCTCCCGTCAGACAGCCTAACCAGCGTCCGCTTGCCTGCCGGAGCGGCGCTGTCCCGCCCGGCCGCTCATCCTGACCGGCCAGGTTGCGACAGCAACCCTCCACCTGCGACGGCGGGTGGTCGTGGCCACGCTCGGCCGCCCCGCTGGACGCCCCAGGTGGAGGGTCCGCGTCGCAGCTGCCCGCGAAAGACCTGGCAAGCTGGGGGACAGGGACCCAGCGCCCCTACTGCGTCCCCCGCTGGCCGGCGAAGAACGACCGCAGCAGCTCGCCGCACTCCTCGGCGAGCACCCCCGAGACCACCTCCGGCCGGACGTTGAGCCGCCGGTCGCGCAGCACGTCCCACAGCGACCCGGCCGCGCCGGCTTTCGGATCGACGCAGCCGTAGACGACCCGCGCCACCCGGGCCAGCACCGCTGCCCCGGCGCACATCGTGCACGGCTCCAGGGTGACCAGCAACGTGCAGCCGGTCAGTCGCCAGCCCCCGACGGCCACCGCCGCCCTCCGGAGCGCCAACACCTCGGCATGCGCGGTCGGGTCGCCGCTGCACTCCCGCTCGTTGTGCCCGGCTCCCACCAGATCCCCGGCCGGACCGAGGACCACCGCCCCGACCGGCACATCGCCGTGCGCCGGGGCCAACTGCGCCTGCGCCAGCGCCCACCGCATCGCGTCGTCGTGCGGAGTCATCCCTCGCGCAGCTGCTCGATCACGTCCACGCAGCCGGCCCGTTCGCACAGCGCCGTCAGCACGTCGGCGGGCAGCAGCCCCTCCTCGGCGGACAGCTCGAGCAGGACCTCGGCCGGCACACCCAGATCGGCCAGCAACCCCGTGTCGCCGACCGGTTCCGCGATCGGCCGGGTGCCCTCGTCCTCGGCGTCCTCGTCCTCCTCCTCGCCGTCGTCCTGTTCCCACAGCATCGCCGCGAACTCACTGCTCTGGACGGCTCGCCGGTCGGACAGGAACACCCGCGGCTCGAGCAGGCTGCCGGCGCTGCCGTCGACGCGGACGAGCGCGATGTACTCGTCGTTCTCCTCGAGCATCAGCAAGGCCGGCCCGGGGCCCTCGCCGGTCAGATCGCGCAACAGGTCGGCGAGCGCGTCGAGGTCCTCCACCTCGCCCAGGTCGAGCTCCTCGCCGGTCCAGCCTGAGTCGGTACGCGCCAGCGCGGCGGCGAAGTAGGACACGGCGGGCTCCGGAGGCTCAGAGGGTCGACTGTGAGACAGCAACCTGTCAGGACAGCAACGAGGCAGCAACAGCGGCGTTACTGCACAAGCGCGTCGACTACCCGTTCGAAGGCGTCGGCGAACCCCAGGCGCTGCGCGAGCGCTCCGAGCATCTCGTCGGCGTAGGCGTCGTCGTCGGCCAGGATCGCCCCCATCTCCATGGCGTCCACCCCCATGTCGTCGAACACCGCCAGATCCCCGGCCGGCTCCACGTCGAGCTCCTCGTCACCGGGCACCTCCAGCTCGAGGTGGTCGAGCACCTGCGCGGCGAGGTCCCAGTCCGTCGCCGCAGTCACATCCGACAGCAGCACCCGCACCCGGCCGAATTTCACCCGCACCACGACGAAGAACTCGTCTGCCACGTCGACCAACGCGAAGGCACCATTCTCTCCCGGCTGCTGGCGGACCGCAGCGATGAGGCCGTCCAGGTCGCCGGTCAACGCCTCCGGCAGCAGGCCGACCTGCCAGCCGCCCTGTTCCCGAAAAACGACGACGGCGTACGCATCGGCCTCGGAGTGCTGACCGGACACGGCACTGCCCTCCCCACTTCGGGCGTCCGTCGTCTGCGGCCGCTCTGACCGCGGACTCTCGCAGATGCGCCCGTACGCAGGGAAGCCGGTCCACGGGTTCAGGTCGCCCCGGGCACGGGTAGGCGCAGTAAGGACGCCCGACCACACCACCATCGCTTCCCCGGAGGAAACCATGTCCGAGCGCAACACGTTTGCCCACGCCCTGCACGACATCGGCCTCGCCGCCTGGTTCGGCGGCTCGCTCATGGGCGCGATCGGCGTGAACGGCGCTGCCGCCGACGTCGACGATCCCCGTCAGCGGGCCCGCGTTGCGAACGCCGGCTGGAGCCGGTGGACGCCCGTCAACCTGGTCGCCATCGGTGCCCACCTCGCCGGTGGCGCTCAGTTGATGAAGGCCAACAAGGGTCGCATCGCCGCCCAGAAGGGGGTGCTGGCCAACACGAACACCAAGCTGGCGCTGACCGCCGGCGCACTCGGTGCCACCGCGTACGCGCGCGTGCTCGGCGCCAAGATGCAGAAGGCCGGTGACGTCCCGGTCGCCGGCGGCACCGACGCGCTCGCCGCCACGCCGCCGGAGGTCGCCAAGGCGCAGAAGCAGTTGTCGGCGCTGCAGTGGGCGATCCCCGGTCTGACCGGCGCGATGCTCGCCAGTTCGTCGTTGCACGAGGAGCAGCAGCGTCCGTCGCAGGCCGTCGCCGGCATCCTGAAGGGTCTGCCGTCGACCGTCAGCTCCGCTGCCGCGGGTGCTGGCCTGGCTGCCAAGAACGGGGCGAGCTCGGCCCGCCAGCGCGTCCAGGACGCGGTCTGACGCCGATCTCCGCGCCGCGCAAGGCCCGCCGTCCCCGGGACGGCGGGCCTTGCGCGCGTCAGACCGCGGGTGGCGGGGCGGGCGAGGTCGGAGCCCCCCGGCGGCCGAAGAACGACTGGGCGCAGCCCACCCCCGCGACGACGCCCTTGCCGACCGCCACCGAGGTGAGTTGCAGACCGGCCACGAGGTCGCCGGCGGCGTAGACCCCCTCGACACTGGTCTGACCCTCGCCGTCCACGGCGACGTAGCCCTCGTCGTCCAGCGCGCAGCCGAGTTGTTCGGCCAGCGCGGTGCGCGGGGAGTGCGCCACCGAGAACATCACCAGCGACGCCGGCAGCACCAGCCCGCCGGCGAGTTCCACTCCGGTCAACTCGCCCCGGCCGCCCAGGAAGCGGACGGCGTCACACTCGAACAGCGCGATGTCGGCGTCGGCGAGTTGCGCCCGACAGCCATCGTCACCCTCGAATGACCGGCCGTCGGTCACCACCGTGACCGACTTGGCCCAGTTCGTCAGCGTCAGCGCGAACCCGACCAGGTGCGGCTCCCAGCCGAGGGCGACGACGTCCCGGTCCCGCGCTTCGTACCCGTCGCAGGCCGGACAGTGGAACACTGAGGCGCCGTAGTGTTCGGCAAAGCCCGCGACCTCGGGGAACGCATCCTGCACTCCACAGGCGAGTACGACCCGGTGCGCCAGCAGGTCCTCGCCTACCTCGAACAGCCCGTCGCTGCGGCGCTGCGCCGACGTCACCTCGGCGAACCGCAGCGACGCCGTCGGATAGGCCAGCACCTCGGTGCGACCCCGCTCGATCAACTCCTTCGGCGTCTGCGGGTCCCGGCCCAGGTAGCCATGGGAACGCAGCACGCTCTTGCTGCGGTAGTCACCGGAGTCCAGCAACACCACGGACCGCCGGTAGCGGCCGAGCCACGACGCCGCGGCCAGCCCGGCCGGGCCGCCTCCCACGACGACGGCGTCGACCTCTCGCCGGGTCACGACGCCTGCTCCAGCAGACCGCGGGCCGCCACAGCGGCCAGGGACAGCGTCCGGTAGCCGACCTCCTCGAACAGCACCACGATCCGGTCCTGTTCGTAGCGCATGACCACGCCGGTGCCCCAGACCGCATGGCTGACCCGCGACTGCAGCGCGTACGGGGAGCGGTCCGCGTCAGCCTGCTGCTCGGCCGTGCCGGCGTGGCAGGTGTCACACCGGCCGCACGGCTCGTCCATCGTCTCGCCAAAGTAACCGAGCAGGAACTGCCTTCGGCAGTGGGCGGTCTCGGCGTAGGACCGCATCATGTCGACGCGCGACTGCTCGACCCTGCGGTGCGACTCAGCGACCTCGGCTGCCGCCTGAGCAGCCGCTTGTGGGGAGCGACTCGGCTCGAGGGGCTCGATCGCGCCATCCGGACGCACCGAGAGGGCGCCGGCCTGCTCCAGCAGGTTGACCAGCCCGGCGATCCTGGTGGCAGGCAGGTCCATCTCGGTCGCCAGCTCGGCCGGCAGGACCGCCCCTTGAGCGTGGGTGACCAGGGTGACGACCTTGCGCAGCTGGTCCACTCTGATCCGCCCGGCAGCAAAGAAGGTGCGCAGCCCCAGATCCTCGGGGCGGTAGTACAGCGCCGCCACCGCCGGCTCCCCGTCCCGGCCTGCGCGCCCGACCTCCTGGTAGTAGCTGTCGAGGGAGTCGGCCACTTCGGCGTGCAGCACGAAGCGGACGTCGGCTTTGTCGATGCCCATGCCGAACGCCGAGGTCGCCACCACGACGTCGAGCCGACCGGCCGTGAAGCGGGCATGGACGTCCTCCCGGTCCGCTGCACGCATCCCGGCGTGGTAGGCCGCCGCGTCGATGCCGAGCTCGGCCAGCGCGGTGGCGTACTGCTCGGCGCTCTTGCGGGTGGCCGTGTAGACCAGGCCGGGCTTGGGTTCCGACATCGCCCGCAGCACCACCGCCTCCCGACGCTGCTCGTCGTCACGGAAGGCGCGTACCTCCAGATCGAGGTTGGGCCGGTCAAAGCCGCACACCACCAGGTGGGGGTCGCGCAGGCGAAGCCGACTGACGATCTCCTCGCGCACCGGTGGCGAGGCGGTGGCGGTGAGGGCGAGCACCGTGGGCCGACCGAGCCGCTCGACGGCGTGGTGCAGCCGCAGGTATTCAGGTCGGAAGTCATGGCCCCAGGAGGCGATGCAGTGCGCCTCGTCGACCACGAACAGCGACGGCCGCGCGGCCGCGACCGCATCCAGGACCGCGGGCTTGGCCAGCTGCTCCGGGGCGAGGAAGAAGAACTCGACCGTGCCGGCACGCAGGGCCGCGAAGGCGGCGTCACGGGCGCGGTCGCTCTGGCTGCTATTGGCCTGCACGGCACCGCCCGCACCGTCCTTGCGGGCGAGCAGCCCGGCCACCTGGTCGCGCTGCAGGGCGATCAGCGGGCTGACCACGACGGTCGGCCCGTCCAGCAGCAGCGCCGGCACCTGGTAGATCGCGCTCTTGCCCGAGCCGGTGGGCATCACCGCGAGGGTGTCCCGGCCGGCGACGACCGACTCCATCGCCTCCAGCTGGCCTGGGCGCAGCTCCTGCCAGCCGAAGGCCGAGCGGGCCGTACGTCGCAGCTCGGCGGAGCGGTCCTCGCCGGGTGCGGTCAGGGGGTGCTCCAGGAGTGGGCCGGGTATTGACCGCTGCCTACCCCGGAGACAGCCACTCCTCACGCGGGCTGTCCTTCGGGCCTGACCGGCCCGTACGCTCAGGTCATGACAGAGGTCGACACCCGGCCCGTCGGCGACCCTCGGCTCGACGACGGCGATGACGAGCGGTTCAGCCACTACGTGCGCAAGGAGGACATCCTGCGCAGCGCGGTCGACGGGGTGCCGGTCGTGGCCCTGTGCGGCAAGACCTGGCTGCCCGGGCGGGACCCGGACAAGTTCCCGGTCTGCCCGGCCTGCAAGGAGATGATGGGCATGCTCGAGTCGATGGGCTGACGCAGCGGCGGACAGGACCCGCGGACCGGCCGTCGCGACCGCCTACAGACCCGGTGCGCCCCAGACCGGGAACCACCGACTCAGGTCCGGCTCCACCCGTACGTCCTCGCCCAGCGCCGCCCGTACCCGCAGTTCCAGGGCGGTGTCCCGCTTCTCGCCGCCGAGCGGGGCGAACGGGTAGGTCGTCCCGCGCTTGTAGAGGTAGACCAGCCCGACGCTCGCCCGGCGCCCGTCGACCTCGCCGGCGAACCCGACCAGGGAGCACAGCAGCGAGGTGCCGAATCCCGCGCGCTCGTAGGTCGTGTTGGCCGCGTGCAGCGCGGTGACGACGTCGGCGAGCCGGTCGTCCCCGGTGCGGGCGGTGGTCCACAGGTAGCCGAAGTCGTCGCGGGTCTGGTCCACCACGGTGTCCTCGTCGAGTCGGAGCAACGCCGTCACCTCGGTCTGGGCGGCGGTGAACGCCGCACCCTCGGCGGGCTTGATGCACACCGCCCCGACGCCGGTCGGCGCGAGTCCGGTAGCCGCCTGCAGCCCGACCCCGGCCGCAGGCAGCGCGAACAGCGCGTCCAGGTCGGCTGGGACCGGTTTCGTGCGGCCCAACAGCACGTCGAGAAAACCCATCAGCCGGCCCCCCTCAACCCGTCTGTGCCATCGACGCCAGCTGGGCCAGTCGCTGTTCCAGCGGCGGATGGGTGGCGAACAGTGAGGACAGGCTGAACCCCTTCGCGTGAGCGGGCGAGAAGAAGAAGGCGTTGAACGGCTCGGCCGACCGCAGGTCGCGGGTCGGCACCTGCGACATCTGTCCGGTCACCTTGGTCAGGGCGGCGGCAAGGGAGGAGGGCCGGCCGGTCAGCTGCGCCCCGGTCCGGTCCGCAGACAGTTCGCGGTAGCGCGACAGCGCCCGAATCAGCAGGAAGCTGACGGCATAGACGATCGCGGACACCAGCACCACCGCGACGATGACCGGGAGTGCGTTGCCCTTGCCGTTGTCTCTGCGGCCACGACCGACACCACCGAACATCGTTGCCTGCAAGGTGAAGCGCGTGATCAGTCCGGCCAGGACGCCGAGGAAGGATGCGACCGTCATGACCGCGACGTCGCGGTGCGCGACGTGCGACAGCTCGTGCGCGAGGACGCCCTCCAGCTCGTCGGGCTCGAGCCGGCGCAGCAGGCCGGTGGTCACGCAGACCACGGCCCGCTGTGGGCTGCGGCCGGTGGCGAAGGCGTTCGGAACGTCGACGTCGGCCACGGCGACGCGCGGCTTCGGGGTGTCCGACAGCGCGCACAGCCGGTCGATCACCCCGTGCAGCTCCGGCGCCTCGGCGGGCTCGACCAGCCGGGCGTGCATGGCGTACAACGCGACCCGGTCGCTCGCGAAGTACTGGAGGGCGAAGAAGCCCCCGGCAACCACGATGACCAGCAGCGGGCTGACGCCGTAGCCGATCAGCAGGCCCATCCCGACGACGTAGAGCAGACCGAGCAAGAAGACGACGAGCAGCATCCGGGTGGTGAGCCCGCGGTCTGCGGCGTAGCGCCCGCGCCGGCTCATCCGGGCAGCTGCCGAGGGAGCGGGGCGGGGAGCGGCCCGGGCAGCGCCTGGGGGTTCTTCAGCCTGGCCAGTTCCTGCTCGACCCCGTCACCGCCGGAGAGCTGCTCCAGGGTGCGTTGCGCGGCGTCGCCCGGGGACAGAGCCGGGTCGTTGATCGCGGCGAGCTCCTCCAGCGCCTCGGCCCGCGCCTGCATCTGCTCGGTCCGGTCCCGCACCCGCTCGACGGCCAGCCCCACGGTGCCGAGCTCGTCATCGACGCCGGCCAGCGCCTCACCGATCCGGGACTGCGCCTCGGCGGCGGTGTAACCGGCCTGGAGCGCCTCCTTCTGGCCGCGGAACGCCTCCACCCTGGCCTCCAGGCGTTGTACGGACACCTCCAACTCCTCCTCCTGCTGACGCAGCTGGCGCTCCTGCGGGGCCAGCTCGTCGACCTGGGCGATCAGTGCCGCCCGTTGGGTCAGCAGCTCGCGGGCCCGCTCATCGGAGCCGGCGGCGCCCGCGGCGGTCGCCGAGGCGTGCAGCTCGTCGGCGCGGGCCTCGAGCTGGCGCAGCTGGAGCTCGAGCCGCTTGCGCGACGTGGCGACGTCCGCGGCCCCGCGACGGGTCTGTGCGAGCAGCGCGGCCTGCCGGTCGTAGGACGCGTCGAGCACCTGCTGCGGATCCTCCTGTCGCGCGCCGCGCCACAGTGCGGACAACCGGCCCATCAGGCTCATCGGCGTTCCCTCCGTCTCGGCGTACCGGCACAGTCTGCCGGGTGGGTCTGCGGCGGGCTCAGAGCGTGTCGCCGACGAGGACCGGTTCGGCGATCAGCTCGACCCCGAAGCTCTCCCGGACGCCCGTGCGGATCTCCCGCGCGACGGCGAGCAGGTCGGCGGTGCGGCCGCCGCCCCGGTGGACGAGGGCGAGGGTGTGCTTGCTGGAGATGCCGACTGGCCCGTCGAACGATCCTCTGGTGAAGCCGGCCTGCTCGATCAGCCAGGCCGCCGAGATCTTGACCTGACCGTCGGCCTCGGGCCATTCCGGGGCGGCGGAGCCCGCTCCGAGGCGCTTCTCCACCCGGGCGCGCAACGCTCGGGCCTGCTCCGAAGACAGTCGCGGGTTGGTGAAGAAGGACCCGGCGCTGCGGGTGTCGGGATCGGCGTCGTCGAGGACCATCCCCTTGCTGCGACGCAGCCGCAGCACCGCGTCGCGGACCTGGGATGCGGGCGCGCACGCGCCGACGGCGACCCCGAGCGTACGGGCCAGCTCGGCGTACCGCACGGGCGCCGACAGCGGCGACTGCTCCAACTCGAAGGTGACGGCCAGCACCACCCATCGGTTCGTCGTCGCCTTGAAAACACTCTGCCGGTAGGCGAATCGGCATTGCTCCGCGGAGAGCGTCACGACTTCGGCGGCGACCCGGTCGTACGCGCGGACGGCGGTGATGGTCTGGCAGACCTCCTGGCCGTACGCCCCGACGTTCTGGATCGGGCTGGCGCCGACGAGGCCCGGAATGCCCGACAACGCCTCGAGCCCGACCAGTCCGTCGGTGACGCTGAGCGCCACGAAGGACTCCCAGTCCTCGCCGGCCGCCGCGGTGAGACGGACCGACCTGCCGTGCCGGGAGCCGGTCAGACCGTGCAGTGCGATGCGCACCACCGTGCCGTCGAAGCCGCCGTCGGAGAGCACGACGTTGCTGCCCCCGCCGAGCACCAGCAGTGGTTCACCGGTCGCGGCCGCCGTCTGCACCACCTCGATCAGGGACGGCTCGTCGTAGACCGTGACCAGCCGCCGGGCCGGGCCGCCGAGCCGCAGCGTCGTCAACGGGGCGAGCGGGACGTCCCGACGGTCGAGCACAATCTCAGCCTAGTGAGCGGTGGCGTTGGGTCTGATCCTTTTGCCGCGTGGGCTGCCCCGTTGGATCAGACGTAGCGGAGCGGGGCGGGCTGACCTGCGACGCCTCAGGCAGGCACGCTCACGGCGAGCTGCGACGTACGCCGGGCGTGCCGGAGCAGGTCGACGGTGAACAGCGCCAGCCCGATCCAGACCAGCACGAAGCCGAGCAGTCGGACCACCGGAAGCGGCTCGTCGAACAGCGTCACACCGAGCAGGAACTGCATCGTCGGCGCGAGGTACTGCAGGACGCCGAGCGTCACCAGCGGGACCCGGGATGCCGCCGCGCCGAACAGCAGCAGCGGGATCGCGGTCACCACTCCGGACAGAGCAAGCAGCGTGGCGTGCCCACCACCCTCGCTGGTGAACGTGCCCTGTCCGAGCAGGCCCAGCACCACGACGTACGCCGCGGCGACCGGCATGAGCACGGCCGTCTCGATCGCCAGGCCCTCCACGGCGCCCACCCCGGCGGTCTTCTTGAGCAGCCCGTAGGTCCCGAAGCTGAACGCCAGGACCAGCGCCAGCCACGGGGGGCTGCCCTGCGCGACGGTGAGCACCACCACGGCGACCAACGCCGTCCCCATCGCGATCCACTGCGCGCGCCGCAACCGCTCGCCGAGCACGAGGACGCCGAGCAGCACCGTCACGATCGGATTCACGAAGTAGCCGAGCGAGGCCTCCAACACCCGGTCGTGGGTGACGCCGTAGATGTAGGTCCCCCAGTTGACCGCGATCACCACCGCGGCCAGGGTGAGCTGCGCCAGCCGGCGGCGGTCCCGGACGGCAGCGCGCACCTCCGGGAGCCGGCGCGTGATCCCCAGAAGGACCACGATCACCGCCAGCGACCACAGCACCCGGTGCGCCAGCACCTCGAGCGCACCGGAGGGCAGCAGCAGCGGCCAGTAGAGCGGGAACAGACCCCACAGCAGGTACGCGGCAGCCGCGTAGAGGGTCCCGCGTCGAAGTGATGTCACGAGCACAACGCTAGACGGTCCTGACCCCGAGTGGTCGGAATCACAGCGGGCACGGGGCCGACGACGACGTCTCCGACCCGAAGAGGTGCCCCGTGCAGATCGGCTACACGCTCATGGGCGAGCAGCGCAGCCCCAAAGACCTGGTGCGCGAGTCGAAGAGAACTTCCCTGGCTCGGTGCGTCCGATCATCCGATCATCGGGCGATCAACGCTCCGGCGTCGCGAGAATCTTGAACAGCATGGTGTTGACGTCGGTGAGCCCCTGCACGTCGATCCGGCGGCGAAACTCGCTCAGGTCCGTCTTGCGCAGACTGGTGACGAGCCCCGGAGCGGCCCAGCCGTCCCCCAGGCCCACTGCGAAGCCGGCGTTGGGCTCGGAGTGGAACACCGGCATCACGATGACGGTCGGCTCACTCGCGATCTCGTTGTAGACGGTGGAGGAGACCACGAGCACGTCCACCGCGGCCACGGTCGACCAGATGTCGCCCCGACGCGGGGGATTGCTCAACGCCCCAGTTCCGCACGATTGCGATCGGCCCAGGATTCTGCGGCCGCCACCGCATCGGGCCTGGCCGCCATCCACTGGTCGTGGCTCGCGCAGCGGCGGCGCATGTCCTCGATGTCGAGGAGTCGCTCGATCCAGGCGTTCATCGACTGCTCGTCGAGCTCGGCATAGCGCTTAACGGCCTCGTACGCGGACTCGGTCAACCTAAGCGTGATCACCTTTGCCATCAGAGCACGCTAGCAAGCCTTGCTGTCACCTGTTGCTGCATTCGACCTCAGCGCCACACCGTACGCAGTTGGCTGGTCAACGCGAACGGGTCCTCACCGCGCAGCAACTGCAGCAGTGCAGCCCCCTCCGGTGCACGGGTCGGGACCAGCCGACCGGGCCCCACCCGCGCGTTCCAGGCGATGTCGAAGGCGGCGATCCGGTTCCGGTTGCGACCCAGCCAGGTGGGCACGGCGTGCCAGGCGACGGCCGCGTCGATGGGTCGGCCCAGTGCCCGGGCGCGGGCCAGCCGTCTGCGGTCCGCGGGCGCGGCGGGCGTGGGAAGCACGAGCCGGGAGACCAACCACCGCGGGTCGGTGAGCGGAGCGAGCAACTCGTCGAGGCAGGCGGCGAACAGCTCGGACTGATCGGTGGGTGCTTCCAGCTCGCACGCCAGCCAGCCGTCCCGGCCGCCGGAGATCCGCACCCCCTCGGCCCCGACGCTGGTGCCACGGGCGGACCGCAGTGCGTCCGCGACCGCCTCGGCGAGCTGGCGCAGCATCGGGTCGAAACCGTCGTCGAGCACCTCCTCCAGCGCCCGCAGCTGGCGCCGGTAGCGGCGTCCGCCGACGACACCGGCGCCGAGGACGCCCACGACCGCGCCGGCCGCGACACCCGCGGCCAGGGCGTCCACGACCGCTCCGGCCGCACCTCCAACGGCTACCGCCGCCGGCGGGATCGGCCACAGCCGCGGCGGGTGCGCCGGCACCGGCGTCGGAGTCGGACCCGGGGAGCCGAGCGTCGTCCGGGCGGCCAGCATCGCGGCGGGCACCACGCCGCTCGGCAGTCCGAACGAGCGGTCGGCCCGGACCCGCAGCGCCGCCAGCTCGAGTCCCGCGTACTTCTCCCCGACCGCCCAGGCCAACCGGGCCAGGTCCCGTTCGGCGGCCCTGCCCAGCGCTCGAGCGTTCACGGAGGTCCGAGCCGCGGCATCGGGTGGGGCGTACGGGCCGAGCGCGTCGTCGCAGTGGCCGATGCCCGATTCGACCAGCCCCTCCCGGCCGGGCGCGAGGTGGTGGGCGTGCTTGCGGACCGCCCGCAGGTAGTCGGCGTCACCGCGCGGGTGGTCGTCGGCGACGCAGGCGACTGTCCAGTTGTCGGCGACCTTGCCTGGCCGGACCGGGTCCAGGCGGAGCGAGCGTCCGCGCAGCTGCGTCACCGACGTCGCCGTCGCCGCACTGGTCAGGTCAATCACCACGTTGAGCGCCGGGCAGTCCCAGCCCTCACCGAGCAGCCCGCGGGTGCCGACGACGACCTGGCTCCCGCCGGCGAGCAGCCAGTCGGTGACCAGGGGGGTCCAGATGCGGGCACTCCAGCCGGACCCGGTGTCCAGGCTGACCAGGGAGCGGATCCCGTCGAGCGGCTCGTCCAACAGCCGGTCGGCGATGCCCGGCGGGACGAAGGCACGGAAGTGGGCGAGGTCCTCGCGGCGCATCGCGATGGTGCGTCCGGTGCACAGCACCGGGCGCAGCACGGGCGCCAGGTCGCTCAGCGCCAGCGCGAGGAACGCCAGCCGCGCCGACCCGCTCTGCTGGCCGACGCCCGCATCGCGCAACCGCGTCGACGGCTGCGCGGCACGCTGCTCGAAGTCGCAGAGCACGACGGCCCGCAGGTCCCTGGCGAGGGCGGCGGACTCGACCTCCAGGATGTGCACGGCGGCCGCCGCCTTGCTCGCCGACAACGCGCACACCCGGTCGACCGGCGAGGTCGAAGCCCGCAGGCCGTTCGTGGTGAGCACCCAGCCGAGTCCGGGCAGCACCCGGCGGACGGCGGCGAGCAGGCGGACGTCCTCGGGGTCGGCGCTGGCGGTGAGGTGCTCGCCGGCGTAGGCCCCGAGCAGCGCCGCCCAGTCCTGACCGTCGGGGGCGACCCGGTGCTGCTCGCGCAGCCGCGCGCCCACGGGCAACTCGACCATCCCGCCGTACGCCAGCCGCAGGCCCGCCCGGGCCAGCGCCGGCTCGGCCAGCTCCAGGTCGACCCACGCCAGCTGCGGTCCGCCCTCGGTGGCCCGCCGCTCGTGCAGGCGACGCCACAGCCAGTCCAGGAACGGCAGCGTGCCGGTGCGCAGCGTCACCAACTCCAGCTGCAGCTCGCTGAACCGGGTGCGGTCCGCGACGATCCAGGTGTCCTCCTCCGACGTCGGCGAGGTGAGGTATGCCAGCTCCTGGTAGGGGGCCAGCTCCCCCTCCTTGACCACCGCCGGCGTCGGGACGGAGAAGTCGCAGTCGCCGAAGAGCTCGTCGTGCAGGGCTTTCTGCCGCGCGGTGAACTCCATGGAGGGCGTCGCGGTCAGGCCGAGCACCCACGTGTCATCGCCCAGGGCGGCCGCCAGTGCGCGGGCGAGCGCGCCCCACGTCTCGAGCAGGTGGTGGCACTCGTCGAGCACGAGCGTCCATGGACCGTTGCCCGACGCCCGCTCGATCAGTTCGCGTCCCCGCGGGTGCAACAGGTCCAGCAGGTCGGTGCCGGGCTCGCCGCGTACGGCGGCGCGGCGGCGCACGGCGAGGTCGGCGGACCGGTCGTCCTCGACGTCCTCGTCGTCGGCGGTACGGTCCCAGACGCTCAGCGCCTGGTAGGTCAGCACCGTCAGCCCGGCCTCCATCTCGCGGGAGGACGTCCCCGGCTGCGGGTGCGGACCGTGCGCCCCGAACTGCTGCCACTGCCGAAGCCACTGCCCCTGCACGGCGGTGTTGGGGGTGAGGACCAGCGTGCGGCGCCCCAGCCGGCGGGCGAACTCCAGTCCGAGGACCGTCTTGCCGGACCCGGGCGGCATCACGACGTACGCCTGCCGCTCCCCGGCCTGGCGGATCCGATCCACCGCGTCGAGCGCCATCGACTGGTAGCGCCGGAAGGACCCGGCGAAGACGCATCGCTCCCATCCGTCGGCGTGCATCGGGACATCCTGCCCGCTGACGTTCATTTTCGGATCAGTGCCGGGTCCGGTCCGCCCCGGAGCTACGGAGGCTCGCGCCCTTGAAGCCTCGCGCGAACGCGGCCGGATCGTCGCCCAGGCCGGACAGCCCGGCGGCCAGCGGCAGCACCGCGACGGCGAGCAGCGCCGCCGTACGCGCCACGGCGTTGTTCACCCCCGAGG
>JBBSUR010000016.1:0-23308 GCA_038234255.1 Mycobacteriales bacterium
CCCACCAGCCACCGACGCGCCCTGCAGCGCTACCAGTTCCGAGCCGCAACCGGCCCGAGCATCGCCGAGGCGCGGGCCACCGGCGACGACCACGGTGAACACCCCGCCGAGCCGGCCGCGCATCTCGTCCGGGGCGGCCGCCTGCAGGATCGCGGAGCGGAACACCGCGGACACCATGTCCGCGGCGCCCGCGGCGGCCAGGCACAGCAACCCCAGCCAGAGCAGGTCGGTCAACCCGAACAGCGTGATCGCCAGCCCCCACGCCCCGATCGCGACCATTACCGCGGCCCCGTGCCGGTGGACGCTCCCGAACCAGCCGGAGAACAGCGCGCCCAGCAGCGCTCCCGCGGCCAGCGCCGAGTAGAGCAGCCCCGCGGTCTGCGGGCCGCCGCCGTACACCTGCTCGGCCAACGCCGGGAAAAGCGCCCGGGGCATGGCGAAGATCATCGCCACCAGGTCGACGACGAAGGTCATCAGCAGCACCTGCCGGGTCCGCAGGAACGCCAGTCCTTCCAGCACGCTGCGCGTGCCGGCCCGCCGCCCCCCGCCGGCCGGGGGCATCGGCGGCAGCCCGGCGACCGCGACGAGCGCGGCCAGGAAGGACACCGCGTCCAGACCGTACGCCGCGCCGTATCCGAAGCGCGCGACGAGCACGCCGGCGAGCAGCGGTCCGACCGTGACCCCGAGGTTGAACTCCACCTGCTTGAGCGCATTGGCCGCGGGCAGCAGCGGCACTGGCAGCAGCCGCGGGACGAACGCCTGCCGGGCGGGCGAGTCGACCGCGAAAAAGCCGGCCTGCACAGCGACCACCGCGTACAGCAGCAGGGTCGACTCCAGCTCGACGACCGCCTGCGCCACCAGCACGACGGCGAGCACGGCCTGGCCGACCGTCGTGGCCAGCACCAGCCTGCGGCGGTCCACCGAGTCGGCGATCGCGCCGCCGTACAGCCCGAAGACGATCAGCGGAACCAGACCGGCGAGCCCGACCAGGCCGACGGCGGCAGCCGAACCGGTCAGTTGGTAGACCTGGATCGGGACCGCGACCATCGTGACCTGCGTGCCGATGACCGAGACGGCGTCGCCCAACAGCAGCCGACGGTACGGCGCAGACACCCGCAACGGGGTGAGGTCCAGCGTGGCGCCGCGAAGCCGGGCGGTCAGCCCGCGCGGCCCCTCGGCGGTCGGCCGGGTCACCGCCTCGCGTTCACGGGGCCAGCCGCTCCACGACCCAGCTGGCGTCGGCTCGGCGCCGGTAGCGCAGCCGGTCGTGCAGCCGGTCGCGCCGGCCCTGCCAGAACTCCACCGTCGTCGGCACGACCCGCAGCCCGCCCCAGAAGTCCGGCACCGGCACCTCCCCGGCGCCGAAGCGCTCGGTCAGCTCGGCCTGCCGGTGCTCCAGCTCGGTCCGGTCCGCAACCACCGTCGACTGGTGCGATGCCCACGCCGCGATCTGCGCGCCGCGCGGCCGGGACCGGAAGTAGTCCTCGCTCTGCTCCCGCGCCACCCGCTCGACGCCGCCCTCGACGGTCACCTGCCGTTCCAGGTCGACCCAGGAGAACAGCAGCGTCGCGCGCGGGTTGCCCAGCGCTTCGCGCCCCTTGCGGGAGGTGAGGTTGGTGAACAGGACCAGCCCGCGCTCGTCGTAACCCTTCATCAGGACCGTACGGGCGCTCGGCGCCCCGTCGGCGGTCGCCGTCGCCAGCACCACGGCGTTCGGCTCCGGCAGCGACGACGCGTCGGCGAACCAGCGGGAGAACTGTTCCCACCAGGTCGGCGCCAGGTCCGTCTCTGCCAGCCCAGCCCGGGCGTACTCCCGCCGCAGTCCGGTCAGGGGGTGCTCGCTGGTCACGCCTCGACACGGTAGCCGCGCAGGGATGGCATGCAGGGGTGGTCGCGCGGGGTGGCGGACCTGCCCGGCGGCCGGGCACGGCAAGATGGACCGACCGAGGGGACCTGGCGCCCCCGACGACGAGGAGCCGCGACGTGGCGAACGAAACCCCTTTCCGGGCTGGGCTCGACGGCATCGTCGCTTTCGAGTCCGCGATCGCCGAGCCGGACCGGGAGGGTGGCGCACTGCGCTACCGCGGCGTCGACATCGAGGACCTGGTCGGCACGGTCAGCTTCGGCAACGTGTGGGGGCTGCTGGTCGACGGCAAGTTCAACCCGGGACTGCCACCGGCCGAGCCGTTCCCACTGCCGGTCCACTCGGGCGACATCCGCGTCGATGTGCAGTCCGCGATCGCCATGCTCGCGCCGGCCTGGGGCCTGCAGCAAATGTTCGACATCGACGTCCGGCAGATCCGCGACGACCTGGCGCGTACCTCGGTCATGGCCTTGGCCTTCGTCGCCCAGTCCGCCCGCGGGCTGGGCCGGCCGATGATTCCGCAGCGCGAGGTCGACAAGGCCGAGACCATCGTCGAGCGCTTCATGATCCGGTGGAAGGGCGAGCCCGACCCGAAGCACACCCAGGCGGTCGACGCCTACTTCGTGTCCGCCGCCGAACACGGCATGAACGCCTCCACCTTCACCGCCCGGGTGATCGCGTCCACCGGGGCCGACGCGGCCGCCTCGATCTCCGGGGCGATCGGCGCGCTGTCCGGTCCGCTGCACGGGGGCGCCCCCAGCCGGGTGCTCACGATGCTGGACGAGGTCGAGCGGTCCGGCGACCCGGACGCGTACGTCAAGGGGGTGCTCGATCGCAAGGAGCGCCTCATGGGGTTCGGTCACCGCGTCTACCGCGCCGAGGACCCGCGGGCCCGGGTGCTCCGGCGTACGGCGAAGGAGCTCGGGGCGCACCGCTTCGAAGTCGCCGACGCCTTGGAGAAGGCGGCGATCGAGCAGCTCACCGAGCGCTACCCGGATCGGCCGCTGCGGACCAACGTGGAGTTCTGGTCGGCCGTCGTGCTGGACTTCGCCGAGGTGCCGGCGCACATGTTCACCTCGGTGTTCACCTGCGGGCGGACCGCCGGCTGGAGCGCCCACATCCTGGAGCAGAAGCAGCTCAACAAGCTGGTCCGCCCGTCGGCCCGCTATGTCGGCCCCGGCCCGCGTCCGGTGTCGGCAGTGGAGAGCGGCACGCTCCCGGTCGGGAACCAGATCTGATGGGCGCCGGCGATGCCGAGGTGCACA
Source organism: Mycobacteriales bacterium (assembly GCA_038234255.1). Lineage (GTDB taxonomy): Bacteria > Actinomycetota > Actinomycetes > Mycobacteriales > SCTD01 > SCTD01. The sequence goes on from JBBSUR010000016.1 coordinate 3,130, forward strand.
TCCCGGTCGAGCTGCTGCCGGCCGACGGCCGGTTCGGTTCCGGGCCGTCCAAGATCCGTCCGGCCCAGCTCGACGCCCTGGCGCTGACCGGTCGAGGCTTTCTGGGGACGTCACACCGCCAGGCGCCGGTCCGCTCGCAGGTCGGCCGGCTGCGGTCGGGGCTGCGTGAGCTGTTCTCGCTGCCGGACGGCTATGAGGTGCTGCTCGGCAACGGCGGCGCCACCGAGTTCTGGGACATCGCGACGTTCGGGCTGATCTCCCGGCGGTCGCAGCACCTGACCTTCGGCGAGTTCAGCTCGAAGTTCGCCGTCGCGGCCACGCAGGCCCCCTTCCTGGACGATCCGTCGGTGATCGCCAGCGCTCCGGGCAGCCACCCGGTGCCCGCCGCCGAGGCCGGGGTCGACCTCTACGCCCTGACCCACAACGAGACCTCGACCGGCGTGATGATGCCGATCTCGCGCGTCGACGGTGCCGACCCCGGGGCGCTGATCGCCGTCGACGCCACCAGCGGAGCCGGCGGACTACCTGTGCAGGCAGCCGATTTCGACGTTTACTACTTCTCCCCGCAGAAGTGCTTCGCCTCCGACGGGGGGCTGTGGTTGGCGCTGATGTCCCCGGCGGCGGTAGAGCGGGTCGCGGCGGTGAAGGCGTCCGGACGGTGGGTTCCCGCGTCGTACGATCTGACGATCGCGGTGGAGAACTCGCGGCTGGACCAGACCTACAACACGCCCGCCCTGGCCACGATCTTCTTGATGGCCGAGCAGGTGGACTGGATGAACAGCTCGGGTGGGCTGGACTGGGCGGTGGCGCGCACCGCCGACTCCTCCTCCCGGCTCTACTCCTGGGCCGAGCGCAGCCCGGTCGCGTCGCCGTTCGTCAGCGAGCCGGCGATGCGCTCGCAGGTGATCGGGACGATCGACTTCGACGAGTCGGTCGACGCCGCTGCGGTGGCCAAGGCGCTGCGGGCCAACGGGATCGTCGACACCGAGCCCTATCGCAAGCTCGGTCGCAACCAGCTGCGGATCGCGATGTTCCCGGCGATCGACCCGGCCGACGTGCAGGCGCTGACCGGGTGCATCGACTACGTCATCGAGCGGTTGTCCTGACCGAGCCGCTGCCGCAGGCGTGGGTGCCGCGGGTGATGAACACCTCGCTGGCGATCCTGCTGCTGCTGCTCGTCGCGCCGATCGTCACGAACTTCGGTGGCAAGCGGCTCTACGTGCAGGTCGCGTTGGTGGGGGTGATGGTGCTCGTCGTACCGCTGGTGCTGGCCTGCCTGGCGTCGGCGATCCGGCCGGGGTCGCTCGGGCGGGCGGTGCGGCGGATGCGGCGGGGTTGAGGCGGCGGCCCTGAGTACCCGAGCCCGCCCCCGAGCCCGCCGCTCCCGAGCCCGCCACCGTGGTGATCATCGCAGGATCGGCCCGTTACGACGCGAATGGTTCTTCCCGTGGACCCGATCCTGCGGATGATCAACGGCCGCGGGGTTGACTGTCCAGCATGGACGGCGTGCAGCACCGCGGGGAAGGTGACCTCCAGCGAGCCGAACGCAACGGGAGGCGATCGACCCGGCCTGAACCGCCACGCCGCGCTTCACGACGGGACCTGCTGGTGGACCTCGATGTACGGCCGCCGGCGCAACAGGTGCGGCTCGAGCCGCAGCGACCGTCGACGGGCCACCACGACGGCGGCGGCGACGCCGGACAACGCCGTCACCGCGCCGCCCACGAGCAGACCGCTGCGCGGGCCGGCCAGCTCCGACAGCGCCCCGATCAGCGGCGCACCAACCGGCGTCCCGCCCATGAACACCAGGATGTACAGCGCCATCACCCGGCCGCGCATCTGCGCCACGGAGCCGAGCTGCACGATCGAGTTCGCGGTCGTGGTGAAGGTCAGCACCGCGACGCCGGTCGGGACCAGCAGCACGGCCATCAGCGCGTACGTGGGCGCGAGGCCGACCAGCACTTCGAGCAGCCCGAAGACGAGCACCGCCGCGAACAGGGTCCGCTGGCGCGGCGGCCCGCTGCGGCGGGCGCTGAGCAGGGCGCCCAGCAGCGAGCCGAGCGCGAACATCGACGTCAGCAGGCCGTACGCCCCCGCGCCGAGTCCGAAGCTCTCCTTGGTGACCAGCGCCAGGGTGATCTGGAAGTTCAGCCCGAAGGTCCCCAGCAGGAAGACGAGCACCATGGGCACGAGCAGGTCGGGTCGGGATCGGACGTACGCCAGCCCTTCGCGCAGCTGGCCCTTTGCGCGCACCAGCCGCGCCGTCGAGTAGAGATCTGCCCGGCGCATCGCCCGCAGACCGGCGAGAACGGCCAGGTAGCTCGCCGCGTTGACCAGGAAAACCCAGCCGGTGCCGACGGCGGCGATCGCGAGACCGGCGAGCGCCGGACCGATGATGCGCGCGGAGTTGAACGTCGCGCTGTTGAGGCTGATCGCGTTCGGTAGGTCGGCCGGGCCGACCATCTCCACGATGAACGACTGGCGGGCCGGCGTGTCGACCGCCGAGACCAGCCCGAGACCGAAGGCGAGGACGAAGACGTGCCACAACGCGACGACGCCCGTCAGGTCGAGGACGGCGAGCATGAGCGCAAGCACCCCCATGGCCGCCTGCGCACCGATCAGCAGCCGCTGCTTGTCGTAGCGATCGGCGAGCACCCCGCCGTACAGCCCGAACAGCAAGACCGGCAGGAACTGCAGGGCCGTCACGATGCCGAGGGCGAGGCCGGAGTCATCGGTGAGTTCCAGTACCAGCCAGCTCTGGGCGACCCGCTGCGCCCAGGTGCCGGACAGCGACACCACCTGGCCTAGCGCAAACAGTCGGTAGTTGCGGATGCGCAGCGAGCGGAACATGCTGCCGGGCGGCTTCATGCACCCGCCAGCCGGTCGAGGATCTGGGCGGCCCGGGCGAGCACCGCCCGGTCCTCGGCCTCCAGCTCGCGCAGCCGTTGCGCCAGCCAGGCCTCGCGCCGGCGGCGGTCCTCCCGCAGCAGAGCCACCCCGGCCGGACTGACCGCGAGCAGCACCTGGCGGCCGTCGGTGGGATGGGCGGTGCGGGTGAGCAGCCCGGCCGTTTCCAGGCAGCCGGCGATCCGGGTCATCGAGGGCGGCTGCACCCGCTCCTGGGCGGCGAGCTCGCGCGGCGTGAGCGGACCGTGTCGATCGAGGGTGGCCAGCGCGGCCAGCTGGGAAAGGGTGAGGCAGCTGTCGGTCCGCTCCGAGCGCATCCGCCGGGCCAGGCGCATGACCGCCAAGCGGAGCGCACTGGCCAGGGCGGGATCGGAGGAGGTGCGCACGCACACCGCAAGTCGTTCGCACGGCTAAGTATTTCCGGCGAGCCGGAACGGGGTCAGCCGGTTAGTGCCCGCTCGATCGGGTCGATGCCGAAGTAGAACAGGAACAGCGCGGCGATCACCCACAGCAAAGGGCTCACCTCGCGCGCCCTGCCCTGCGTGGCCTTGAGCAGCGCGTACGACACGAACCCGGCGCCGATGCCGTTGGTGATCGAGTAGGTGAACGGCATCAGCACGATGGTGAGGAACGCGGGGATCGCGATCGTGTAGTCGTCGAAGTTGATGGTGCGGATCTGGGTCAGCAGCAGGAAGCCGACGATCACCAGCGCGGGCGAGGCCGCCTCGAACGGCACGATGGTGACCAGCGGGGTGAGCAGCAGCGCCCCGAGGAACAGCACGCCGGTGACGACGCTGGCCAGGCCGGTCCGCGCGCCGTCGCCGACGCCCGCGGCCGACTCGATGTAGGTGGTGGCCGACGACGCGGACGCCGCCCCACCGGCCACCGCCGCCAGGGAGTCGACCAGCAGCACGGCGTCGGCGCCTGGCAACCGGCCCTGCTCGTCCAGCAGGCCCGCCTCCTGGCCGACCCCGACGACGGTGCCCATCGTGTCGAAGAAGTCGGCCAGCATCAGGGTGAACACCAGCAGCACCGCTGCGACGACGCCGACCCGGGCGAATCCGCCGAACAACGAGAACTGTCCGAGCAGGGACAGGTCCGGCAGGTCGAACACCTGGTCCGGCAGGCTCGGCACATTGAGCTGCCAGCCACCCGGGTTCAGCTCGTCCGGCGAGACGAACGATGGACCGATGTCGAACACCGCCTCGACCACGATGGCGACGACGGTGGTCACCACGATGCCGAGCAGGATGGCGCCCCGGGTGCGGCGCGCGACGAGCACCGCGGTGAGCAGCAGGCCGAAGACGAAGACCACCGTCGGCCAGCCCTGCAGGGTGCCACCGACGCCGAGCTCGACCGGGACGGGCCCGGTGCCCGTACGACGCACGAAGCCCGCGTCGACCAAACCGATCAGCGCGATGAACAGCCCGATCCCCACGCTGATCGCGGTCTTGAGCTCCATCGGGATGGCGTGGAAGATGACGGTGCGCAGGCCGACCAGCACTAGCACGGTGATGACCAGCCCCTCCAGGACGACCAGTCCCATCGCGTCGGCCCAGCTCATCTGGGAGGCGATCGAGAAGGTGACGAACGCGTTCAGTCCCAGGCCGGTCGCGACGGCGAACGGGTAGCGACCGAACGCCCCCATCAGGATGGTCATCACCGCCGCGACCAGCGCGGTGACCGCGGCCACCTGCGGGATGCCGAGCACCCGGCCGTCCACATCCGGCACCGTGCCGATGATCAACGGGTTGAGCACCACGATGTAGGCCATCGTGAAGAACGTCGCCGTCCCACCGCGGATCTCCTGGCGAACGCTCGACCCGCGCTCACTGATCGAGAAGTAGCGGTCGAAGCGGCTGGGCGCCGGGGTCTGCACGGACGTGGTCGATGCCGCCGAGCCGTCACTGAGCGACCCATCCTGAATGGTCATGGGACAGAGCGTGCCAGAGCCACGTGCCAGAGCCGGGAGCGAAACCTCGGCGTAACCTGGGCCGCATGTCCCCGCGCGCGCCCTCGCGTCCTACGCCGCTGCCGCTGGAAACCAACGACGTGCCGACCGTCGTCGTCGGGACCGTGCTGTGGGCCGTCGCGCTCGTCGTGCTCACCGTGCTGCTGGTCGCCGACGTCACCGAGGTGCACCTGTGGTGGCTGGCCATGTGCGGGTGCGGGATCGTCCTCGGGTTGTTCGGCATCCGCGGCTGCCGGCGCCGGCAGTCAGCCCTCGATCAGACCCGCCCTGGCCAGACCCGGAGGTCCCCCGTTGGCTGAGCTCAGCCCGACCCAGCGCCAGGTGCTCACCGCGCTCGTCGACACCGCCGTGCCGGCTCTTCAGGTCGAGCCTGACCCGACTGGCTTCTGGGCCACCCCCGGGTCGGCGGTGGGCGCGGACGTCGCACTGGCGCAGTTCCTCGCCACGCTTCCGGAGGCCGACCAGGCCGGGATCGCCCAGTTACTGGACGGCTTGGCACTGCTGGGCTTCCCGCATCAGGGCCGGGCGACCCGCGAGGGCATGCTCGCCACCGCGCTGGCGCTGGCGCCGGAGGCGACCGTCGCGCTGCAGACCCTGCGCGGCCTGTCCTGCCTGCTCGCCCACTCGATCCCGGACGCAGCCGGCCGCAACCCGTTCTGGGCGCAGTACGGCTATCCCGGCCCGCAGCTGGCCCCGCCGACCGACCCGCCGTACCTCACGACGCACGTCCCGGCCGACGGCGAGGTGCTCGACGCCGACGTCGTGATCGTCGGCTCCGGCGCCGGCGGCGGCACGATCGCCGGCGTGCTCGCCACGGCCGGCCTGAGCGTCGTGGTGCTCGAGGCGGGGTCGGCGACCAGCGAGCGCGACTACCGCCAGCTCGAGCTCGAGGCCAGCCAGACGATGATGTACCGGGGCGGGCTGTCGGTCTCCGCCGACGGCAACATCGGCCTGCTCGCGGGTGCGACCCTCGGCGGCGGCACCACCATCAACTGGCACAACTGCGTACAGCCCAGCGCCGCCGTACGCCGTGAGTGGGCGCAGGAGCACGGACTGACCGGCCTGGACACACCGGAGTTCGACCGGCACCTGGCGGCGGTGCTGGCCCGCATGGGCGCCAACGACCGGTGCTCGGACCTCAACGGACCGCACCAGCGGATGGCCGCGGGCGCCAAGGCGCTCGGCTGGTCGATGTCCACCGCGGTCCGCAACGTCGACGTCGACAGCTACGACCCGGTCGCCGCCGGCTACACCCAGTTCGGCGACCCCAGCGGCAGCAAGCGCGGGACGCTGAACACCTACCTGCGCGACGCCTACGACCATGGCGCGAAAATCCTCGCCGACACCCACGTCGACACGGTGTGCGTCGACGACGGCCGTACGACGGGGGTCGCCGCAACATGGACCGACCCGGCCACCGGCCAGACCCGGGCGGTGCGGGTGCGGGCCGGCGACGTCGTCGTCGCCTGCGGGGCGCTGGAGAGCCCCGCGCTGCTGCTGCGGTCCGGGATCGGCGGTCCGGCGGTGGGCGAGCACCTCTACCTGCACCCGAGCGCCGGCGTCTTCGGGGTCTACGAGCAGGACCAGCAGGGCTGGTGGGGTCCCCCCCAGGCCGCGGTGATGGACGAGTTCCGCGACCTCGGCGACGGTTACGGGATCCTGGTCGAGGGCTCGCAGTGGTATTCCGGCGTCTTCGCCTTCCAGCTCGCGCGCCGCAACGGCGCGCAGGCCAAGGAGGCGATGAGCAAGCTCGGGCGGATGGCGGACCTGCTGTTCATCCTGCGCGACCATGCCGGCGGCCGGGTCACCATCGACGCGGCCGGCAAGGCGGTGCACACCTACGCGCTGTCCGACGAGCGCGACATCGCCGCCTACCGCAAGGGCGTACGCGTGCTGGCCCAGCTGCACGAGGCGGCCGGCGCGCAGGAGCTATGGTTCGGGGCGACCCCGCGGGTGTGGCAGCGCGGCGAGGACCTGGACGCCTGGCTGGCCGAGCTCGACGCGATGCCGATCGGGGCGGGTGGGCTGTTCATGGGCAGCGCCCACCAGATGGGCAGCGCCCGGATGGGCACCGACCCGGCGACTTCGGTGGCCGCGCCGACCGGTGAACTGCACGACGTGGCGGGGGTGTGGATCGGGGACACCTCGGCGTTCCCGACGCCGTCGGGCGCCAACCCGATGCTGACCTGCATGGCGCTGGCGCACCGCACCGCCGAGCAGATCAGCGGTCGGCATGACCTGCCGCCCGCCGCCAACTCGGTCCTCGACGACGCCCCCGCGGCGTAGGAGCGACGTGACGCACGTGGAGCACTCCCGCGACCGGATCTACGTCGAAGGCGCTTGGATCGCCTCGACCGGGAGTGGCACCCTGCCGGTCACCAACCCCTTCACCGAGCAGGTCATCGGGTCCGTGCCGGACGGGACGGTGCAGGACGTCGACGTCGCCGTACGCGCCGCCGCACGCGCCTTTCCCGGCTGGGCGGCGACGCCGCTCGCCGACCGGGTGAAGGTGTGCACCGCCATCTCGGAGGGGCTCTCGGCGCGCGCCGGGGACATCGCACTGGCCGCCGCCACCGAGATGGGCGCGCCGTGGCAGCTGGCCGTGATGGTCCAGGCCGGCCTGCCGGTCATCGACTTCGCCTCGATTGTGGACATCGTCGACCAGGTCGAGTGGGAGCGCAGCTCTGGCAACTCGGTGCTCATCCGCCAGCCGGTCGGGGTGGTCGGGGCGATCACCCCGTGGAACTACCCGCTGCACCAGATCTCGGCCAAGGTGGCGGCGGCGCTGGTTGCCGGTTGCACGGTGGTGCTCAAGCCCTCCGAGCTCGTCCCCGGGGTCGCCTACCTGCTCGCCGAGGTGGTCGACTCGGTCGGCCTGCCGCCGGGAGTGTTCAACCTGGTGACCGGCACCGGGCCGGTCGTTGGTGAGGCCATCGTGCGGCACCCGCTGGTCGACATGGTGTCGTTCACCGGCTCGACCCGGGCCGGCCGCCGCGTCGCCGAGCTGGCGTCGGCGGCGCCGAAGCGTACGTCCCTGGAATTGGGCGGCAAGAGCGCGTCGGTGCTGCTGGACGACCTGTCGGCTGACGAGCTCGGCAACGCGCTGGCCGGCTCGCTCACCGGCTGCCTGATCAACTCCGGCCAGACCTGCAGCGCGACCACCCGGCTGCTGGTCCCCCGTGACCGGCTGGCCGAGGTCGAAGCTCTGCTGGAAGTGTTCGTGCAGTTCGCCCCGATGGGCGACCCGATGGCGCCGGGCACTCAGCAGGGGCCGCTGGTCAGCAAGGTGCAGCAGGAGCGGGTGCGCAGCTACATCCGGACGGCGCTGGACGAGGGGGCCCGGCTGGTCGCCGGCGGGCCGGAGCAGCCGGCCGACCTGCCGACCGGGTTCTTCGTGTCACCCACGGTGCTGGTCGCCGAGGCAGGCTCGCGGATCGAGCAGGAGGAGGTCTTCGGCCCGGTGCTGACGGTCGTGCCTTACGACGGCGGCGACGAGGAGGCGCTGGCGATCGCGAACGGCACGCCGTATGGGCTGTCGGGCGCGGTCTGGGCCTCGGACCGTGACCGCGCGATCGCCTTTGCGCGGCGGATGCGGACCGGTCAGGTCGGCGTCAACGGCGGGGTGTTCAACCCGACCGCGCCGTTCGGCGGGTTCGGCCAGAGCGGCTACGGCCGCGAACTCGGGCCGCTTGGCATCGAGGAGTTCACCGCGGTCACGTCGCTGCAGCTGTAGCCCCCACCTCTCGCAGGCGCCGCGCGCGCTCGCTGTGGCAGGGTGCGCCGCATGCAGATTCCCCCGCGACTGGCCGCCGCGTGCGGGATCGCCGCTCCGGTGGCCTTCGTCGGCGGGTGGTTGATCAACGGCCTGCGCACCGACGGCTACGACCCGTTGTCGGACACGATCAGCCAACTGGCCCGGGAGGGCGCGCCGACCCGAGTCGCGATGACGGCCTGCTTCGTGGCCTTCGGGGTGCTGCTGCCGGTGTGGGCCGGCACGGTCGCGCGCGTGCTCGACGCCCCCGCGCTGCGGCCGGTCGTGACCGTGGCCGGGCTCGCCACCGTCGCCGTCGCCGCCTTCCCGCTGTCGCGCGACCCGGGCGGGACGCAGGACCTGCTGCACGGGATCGCCGCCGGCACCGGCTATGTCGCGATGGCCCTGACCCCGCTGGTCGCCGCGGTGGCGCTGCGGCGTTCCGGGCGTACGGCGGCAGCGGGTGCCTCGCTGGCCGTCGGGGCCGTCTCGGCCGGCGCGCTGGTGGCGACGTTGTTCGTCGAAGGCAGCGGGGGCGTACAGCGGCTGGGCCTGACGGTCGTCGACGCCTGGCACGTCGTCGTCGCGGGCTGGGTACTGAGCCGGCGCCGCTAAAGTCGGCGCCGCTAAAGTCCACGTCGTGACCGGTGTCCCAGGTGTCGACCCGGACCGGCTGCGCACCGCACTCGAGGTCTTCGCCGAGCTCGACTGTCTGCCGGTCGACCACCCCGATGCGGTGGCCGTGCGCGAGGCCACGGCCGGGTTGTTCAAGACGGTCAAGGAACGGCGGCGCCGCGAACGCCGTGACGCGCAGCTCGCCCACGACGCCGCCGTTACCGCCGCGACCGCCACCGGTGCGCCGGGCCGGATCGACGACGAGACCCGCGGCCTGCCGCTGTCGACGGCCGCCGTGACGGCGCTGGCGGGCACGCTGCGCAACGCCCGGGCCTGCTACACCTGCAAGCAGCGCTACGTCGACGTCGACGCCTTTTACCACCAGCTGTGTCCGACCTGCGCGGAGCTGAACCGGTCGCGGCGCGAGGCGCGTACCGACCTGACCGGCCGCCGGGCGCTGCTCACCGGTGGCCGCGCGAAGATCGGGATGCACATCGCGCTGCGCCTGCTCCGCGACGGCGCGGACACCACGATCACCACCCGCTTCCCGGCCGACGCGGTACGCCGGTTTGCCTCCATGCCGGACAGCGCCCGATGGCTGCACCGGTTGCGGATCGTCGGCATCGACCTGCGCGACCCGGCGCAGGTCGTCGCCCTGGCCGACTCGGTGGCTGCGCGCGGCCCGCTCGACATCCTCATCAACAACGCCGCGCAGACCGTGCGTCGCTCCCCCGGCGCGTACGGCCAGCTCGTCGAGGCCGAGTCGGCGCCGTTGCCGGCCGGCGCTCTCCCGGAGGTGGTCGACCTGGGCCACGCCGCCGACCGCCACCCGCCGGCCCTGTCCGGCAGCCTCCACTCCCCCACGACCGCGCACGCGCTGACTGCGCTCGCCCTCACCAGCGGCTCGGCCTCGCTGGATCGGGTGGCGGACCAGACAGCCATCGACGCAGGCGGTCTCGTGCCCGACCTGGATGCGGTCAACAGCTGGACCCGTCGGGTGGACGAGGTCGATGCGCTCGAGTTGCTCGAGGTGCAGCTGTGCAACGTCACCGCGCCGTTCGTCCTGGTCAGCCGGCTGCGCCGGTCGATGGCCGCCTCGCCGGCGCGGCGGACGTACATCGTGAATGTCTCGGCGATGGAAGGCCAGTTCGGTCGCGGCTACAAGGGGCCCGGGCATCCGCACACCAACATGGCCAAGGCCGCGTTGAACATGCTGACCCGCACCAGCGCCGAGGAGCTGCTGACCGACGGCATCCTCATGACCGCCGTGGACACCGGCTGGATCACCGACGAGCGACCGCACCCGCTGAAGGCACGGCTGCACGACGAGGGCTTCCACGCCCCGCTCGACCTGGTCGACGGCGCGGCGCGGGTGTACGACCCGATCGTGCGCGGCGAACTCGGCGAGGACCTGTACGGCTGCTTCCTCAAGGACTACGCGGTAGCGGCCTGGTGAGGATCAAGCAGCTGCCCGAGGGCACGACGTACCGAAGCTGCAACTCATGGTGCGGCGGGACAACGCCGATGTGATCGCGTTCTACGGGGCCCTCGGCTATGTCGACGGCGAGGTCGTGGTCATGGGTCGCTCACTCCTGTGAGGCTCTCCGGTTGTTCCCGGGGTCGGCGTGTCGGCGCTGGGTCGGCATCGGTGATCGGGTCGTGTTGCCACAGACGACCGCGACACGCACACGGTCGGTAGCACTACTCATGCCAAGCGCGGTCCACACGGCCACAGTGAACCCATGACCACAACGAACCCGCTCCCGCCCCGCAACACCCCCGCCTTCTTCGCGCAGGCTGCGATCAGCTTCGGCGTCGCCAGCCTCGCCGTGGGCATCGGCATCACCTACCTGCCGGTCGACCGCTGGATCCGCGGCTTCCTCGCCGTCGGAGCCTTGTTCCTCGTCAGCTCCGCGTTCACGCTGGCCAAGTGCGTACGCGACCAGCAGGAGTACACCCTCGTCAGCCGCGCCGAGCAGGCCCGGATGGAGAAGTTCCTGTCCGAGCAGGACGCGTACGCGCTGCACTCGAACGGGTAGTCACACCGGGTCGAGGTCGCTGTCCGCGTCGTCGCGCTCACCGCGCAGGGGCGCACGCCCTGACCGCCGTGCAGCTATGCAACCTCACGGCGGCGGGCGTCGATCAGCGTCGGGCTGGCCGAGCTCCAGCCCACCGAGAGCCTCGCGACCCTGATCGACCGGGCCGACCACCCGATGTACGAACGCCGCAGGGTTCGACGGGCAGCAGGGCCGGAGCCCACCTGACCCGGTCGACGTTGCCGTGGCGCCGGTCCTCGTCCGCTGTCACACCGGGCCGAGCGGCAGGAACGCGGCCAACCCGGGACAACCTCAGCAGCGGCACCTGGCCGTCCCGCGCGGCGATCGGCGGCTCGAACTCAGCAACCCTCCGTGCTCGGCGCGCGCGTCCTGATCGTGCCGCTGGCGCCGTCCCATGTCGATGACCAACGCAGATGTCGTCCCATCTACGCCGATCCGGACAACCAGGTCCCGCAAGGACCGCCGGTGCGCCGCAAGGCCAGACTCAGTGAACCGGTACCCGTCCGCTGTCCCGAGGACTTGCTCCGGGAAGTACGCGACCGCGCCGCCGCAGACGATCGTTCGGTCTCTCACCGGATCCGACGAGCCGTCGAACACGAGATCGCCCGCACTCCGAACTGAGAGAGCCGTTTGACATCACACCATGTCGAGGTCGGTGTCGGCGTCGCCACCGTCGCCCCGCAACCGGACGAGCAGTTCGTGCCGCCGATCCCATGCGCCGAGCCGCCAGGCCAGCGCCCGCGCAGTGCCCTCGTCGCCGCGGACGTGGTCGAGGTCACCGACCCGAGCCCAGTCGACGTCGACCAGGTTGCCGCCGGCATCGGGCACGGTCAACCGGTCATGGCGACGCAGCTGCCCGGGGACATTCGGCCAGCTGTCCGTCCACGACGTGACACCGCCGGTGGGCAACTCTGCGTCCGCGATCACCTCCGAGGCGAGGTCCAGGTCGAGCACCTCGGCCAGCGCCGACGCCAGCGACAACGGAACCTGCACCACCGCGTACGGGGTGATCCGCGCCAGCAGGTCGGGCCGGTCGACCACGACGGCGTCCTCGGCGGGGACCACCTGCAGGCCACCGTCAACAACCGCTCGCACCCGCGCCGGCGGGTCCACCTGTTCGCGCAGACCGAACCCGAGCTCCTCCTGCGGTGATCTACCGCGGATGGCGGGCGACACGCCGTGCGAAGCCGCCAGCTGCGGAAGATCACCGCCCGAGAAGGTGTCCGCGAGCGCCGCGTACACGGCCCGCGGCTGCGTCCGGCCCACGGTCCGGGCCGGGTCGGCGAGCCGCTCCAGCACGTCCTCCGGCTCCTCGGCGAGCACCTCGGTCAACGAGGTACGGGCGCCAAGCAGCCGGGCGCGGGCCGGGTCACCGGGCGCCTCGTCGTACAGGCCTTCGAGCAGCGGGTCGGTGCCGGGGACGCGCAGGCTGCGCGGGCGTCGCCCGTCGAGCACGGGCGCCCCGGCGAGCCAGCTGCGGCACCGCGCGTACGGCTGGCAGGACGAAGCGACCACCGGAACCGGCTGCCTCCGAGGCGTTCTGGGCCAACTCGACCAGCAGCCGGTCGCGGTAGCCGCCGAGGGCGAGGTCGTCCTCGGCGTTGGCGTCCTCGCGGAAGCGGGAGGGCGAGGCCTGCCAGGCGGCGAGCACCGCCTTGCGCAGGCCGGCGGTGCCGAACGGGTCGGCGCTCAGGAGGGCTCGGCGGGGACGGCCGGGGTCAACGCGGGCTCGGTCCGGTCGACAATCTCGAACTCGTCGTCCTGGACGGCCATCCCGGCGTAGGTCGACTCGGTTATCTCGACCACGGTCTCGCTGTGCGCGCCGCACCCGTGGGTGATCGCGACCACCCGACCGTCGTCGGGGGCCACCGCGTTGGCGCAGGCGCCGAACAGCCGACCCAGCGAGCCGCCGAGGGGGGTCAGGAAGCCGCAGCTCCCGCACTGCCCCGGGGCGTTCTTCGCGATCGGTGCGTCGGGACCGGGCGGCCCGTCGTACCAGCGCTCCGCGGCGTCGGCGCGACCGTCGGCGGACAGCACCCGCGCCCGGCCCAGTCCCAACTCGCGGTGTAGGTCGAACAGCAGAGCGTCGGCGTCGACGTCGGCATAGCCGGGGACGAGCCGGGGATCGTCCGCCGCAGGTGGCAGCAGGTCACCGGGCGAGAGGTCGCCGGCGGCGATGCGATCGCTCCACGGCACCCAGACAGGGGCGAGCAGGGCGCCGGTGCCCGGCAGCAGCACGACCTCGTCCACGGTGACCTCGTCGGCGCCGTCGGCGCGGGCAACGGTCACCGCCCACCGCCACCCGACGTAGCCGGGCTCGGTCGTCGCGAAGGAGTGGGTGACGACGCGTTCTTCCTCGGTCTCGATGCCGAGGTGGGGGCCGACGGCGGGGCCGGCCTCCTCGCCCGCGGCCGCGCGGGCAAGTTCCACCGCGGCGGCACACCGGGGGTCGGGCGGCCCGTGGTCGGTGGAAGCGGGAGCGGGGGTGGCGGGCGGGGCGGGCAGCACGGCGGTCGGGTCCTCCTGGGCGGCGTCGGGCGCCGGGGTCGACGTGGGCGGGGTTACGTCGGCAGCGGGCGTCTCGACGCGCGGTCCGCCGAGGGCCCCGGATACCTTGTTCCTGACGTCGAGAAACCTGCGCTTCACCCCTGCCATCCGCACAGTCTCCCACCTGCGTCCGCCGACCCCCGTACCAGGAGCACCGATGACCCCCCGTCGACGCCTGGTGGCCGGCGCCGTCGGGGCGCTGGCGCTGGCGGCGCTGTCGGGCTGCGAGCGGCCCGCGCCGATCGTCACCGTGGTCAACTCAGGAAACAGCGTCTACGCCGAAGCCAACGTCTACTGCTTCGAAGGCCAGTCGGTCGCCGAGGCCAACTGCGCCGTACGCTCCGACCGCACCACCTTGCTCAAGGTGCAGGGCGGGCAGACCGTCGGCGTCGACGTCGACAAGGCGCTGCTCGACGGTGGCTGGCTGGTCGAGCTGTCCGACCCGGACGCGCCAGGGGGTTCCGCGGAGCCACAGCAGTCCGAGGTGCAGGACGGGCACTACTTCGCCTTCACCGCGCCGAACTTGCGCCAGGGCAGCTCGGTGCTGCTGACCGTGCGCTCGCTGGACCGTCAGCTCAACCCCACCGGTGAGTGGGCGTTCACCCTCGTCCCCCGCTGAACCGGCTTGTGTTCAGGCGCCTTCGAGCTCGTCGGCGATTGCCCGCAGGATCTGCGCCACCCGCTTGCCGGTCTCCCGGTCGGGGTGCTTGCCTCGCCGCAACGAGGGCTGCACCCGAGACTCCAGCAGTTTGATCATGTCCTCGACCATGCTCTGCAGGTCCTCCGCCGGACGCCGGGCGGCGGCCAGCGTCGGCGGCGCGTCCAGGATCGTCAACGACAGGGCCTGCTCGCCGCGCTGTCCAGCCGCCACCCCGAACTCCACGCGCGCACCGGCCTTGAGCTCTTCGATGCCGGCGGGCAGGGCCGACCGGGGGACGAACACGTCGCCGCCGTCGTCGCGGGACACGAAGCCGAAGCCCTTGTCCCTGTCGTAGAACTTGACCTTGCCGGTGGGCACGGGAACCTCGTCATGTCGGTGGGCGTACGGCCGGGAGCCAGGTTAGCCGGATGTGCCTACGATCAGTCGCCGTCGAGAGCCGGCTGCCGACTTCTGGAGGGCTGGAGTGCGCGCTCGCCATGCGGCCCCCGAGGCGCGCCGGCCCGGCGAGGGCCTCGTACGAGCCGGGGCGCTGGTCTTCGCCGTCGGCGTCACCGGTGTCCTGGCGGTCCTGGTGCCGTTCCTGCTGGGCCGCGCCGATGCCCCGCTCTGGACGACGCTGCTCGCCCTGGCGCTGCCGGTCGGGCTCGGCATGTCACTGGTCGGGCTGTTGCGCGAGGCCCGCGCCCGGCGGCGGCGCAACGCCTGATCCCGGGGGCGGTCCACGCGGCCGATGATCAGACGTAAGGGCGGTGCGGGTTCATCGAGCCGGAGCGGAACTCCTGCGCGGTCACCGTCGCGAACCCCTCCCGGCGGACGACCTCCAGCGCAGCCTCGTCGCAGCGAGCCAGCGCATCGGCGTCCAGTTCGACCCGCGCGGCCCCGGAGCCCAGGTCGCGCACCCGCACGTCGCGGACGCTGCCGAGATGTGCGCGCACCGCCTGCTCCGCGCGGTCGACCCGCGCGAGTGCGGCCGGGCTCACCGCCAGGCCGTACGCGATCCGGCTGGCGAGGCAGGCCAGCGCCGGCTTGTCCGCGGTGTCCAGACCCCAGCGGCGACTCGCCGCGCGCACCTGCTCCTTGGTGAGCCCGGCATCCAGCAGCGGGGTGAGCGCCCCACGCTCGGCGGCGGCCCGGATGCCGGGTCGGAAGCCGGCGACCGCGTCGTCGGCGTTGGTGCCGGTGGCAACGGCCGACCGCCCGAGCGCGTGGGCCAGCGGTCGCAGCGTGTCCAGAAGCGTTGCCTTGCAGTGGAAGCAGCGGTCCGGGCCGTTCGCGACGTAACCCTCGCGAGACAGCTCGTCGGTGGTCGGCGCGAGGTGGCGTACACCCAGGGAAGCGGCGAAGGCGACCGCCGCCGGCAGCTCATCGGTCGCCAGCGAGGGGCTGACCGCGGTGGCGGCGACCACCCGGTCGGGGCCCAGCGCGCGGACCGCCGCGGCGAGCAAGAACGCCGAGTCGGCCCCGCCGGAGAACGCGACGAGCAGCCCGTCGGTGTCGCGCAACGCGTCGTGCAGCGCCGCCAGCCGCACGTCCAGCAGGTGCCCGGCGAACCAGTCGGGGAAGGCGGTCAGGTCGTCCAGCCGGACGTCGGCGCCGTCGGGCCGCGTTCCCCCGGTGGCCACCCCGACGCAGAGCGCCGATGCCGCACGGGCGGCGCGTACGTCCCCCGGGTGGTCTCCGACGTAGACAGTCGCCCCGTGCTCGATCAGCGCCGCTGCCTTGCCCTCGGCCCACAACGAACCGACGACGGCGTCGACGTCGACCGACAGGTCGGCCAGCGCGAGGCGGGCCAACGGCTCGGACTTGGCGGTGACCACGACGACCCGACCGCCGGACCCGCGCACCGCCGCAATCGCCTCGGCGGCCCCGGGCAGCAAGGTGATCAGCGGCCCGCCGAGCTCGGCCATCAACTCGCGGTAACGGTCCGCCGCCGGCGCGATCCGGTCGGGGGCGACCCAGTGGGCCAGCTCGGTCTCCAGCGGCGGGCCGAGCCGCGAGGCCCACAGCGGCGCATCGACCTCGACGCCCTCCTCGGCGGCGACCTGCGTGGCGACCACGATCACGGCCGGGCGCGGGTCGATCAGCGTCAGGTCCAGGTCGAAGCCGACGGTGAGCTGCACCGTCCGAGCGTAGGCCGCTACCCCTCGCCCGCGGCGAGCTGCTGGCCGGGACCCGACTCGCGCGCCTCGCGGGACTCCGCGCTGTCGACGTCGCTCGGCGGCGCCGGCTGCGCCTCGGACTCTGGGTGCGGGTGGCGGGGACGGGCAACGTCGGTGGCGGAGCCCAGCCCGGCAGCTTCGGCCGCCTGCGCAGGCCCGGCCGGCTGACCCGACGCTGCCGGCTGCGCCTGCCCGGCCAGCTGACCCGGCGAACCCGATTCCGCCAGGCCGGATCCCTCCGTCGTCGAGGCTGCCGAGCCCTCGTCGACACCCTCGGTCGCCGTGAGCAGAGTCTGGTCCGGGTTCGTCATGGCGAGCCCGTGCCCGGCCGCCAGCCGGCCGAACCGTCATGATCATCCGGACCTTGACGTCCGACACGCCCGGCGTGTCGCGCGTGAAGTGCCGGATGATCTCTGCATGGCGGCCGGCAGCTCCGCTGCGCCCCCTGAACCTGCCTGCGCCTGCCTGCGCCGCCAGACCAATTCAACGACGGACCACTAGCCTGCTGCGTCGCCCGGACAACCGTGCCGTACCGCCGACTAGCCTTGTCTGGATGGACTCCTCCGCGCGCAGCCTCGCGGACTGGCTCCGCAGTTGGCCGGACGAGCGCCTCGCCGCGCTGCTCCAGGCGCGTCCCGACCTCGCCTCCCCGGTCCCGTCCGACCTCGGCGTCCTGGCCGCACGGGCGGCCGTCCGCCTGTCGGTGCTGCGTGCACTGGAACAGCTCGACGCGTTCACCCTGGCCCTGCTCGACGCCCTGGTCCTGCTCGAAGACAGCACGTCGTACGCCGCGGTCGCCGCCCTCGTCGGGGACGCCGCGCCGGCGGCCCGGGTAGACGAGGGGCTCCGGCGACTGGCGGACCTCGCCCTGGTGTGGGGCCCCCGGGACGCATTGCGCGTCGTCGGACCGGTCCGGGAGGTGGTCGCCCCGTCCGCCGCCGGTCTCGGTCGCCCGGTCGGCACCCTGCTGGCTCGGCTGCGGGCCAAGGACCTCGCGCCGGTCGCCCGAACGCTCGGGGTCGACGGCGCCGCCGGCATCGCCGCGTTGTTCGCCGACGGGACCCGGCTCGCCGGGCTGCTGTCGACCGCGGGCGAGCCGGAACGGCGGGTGCTCGAGGCGCTGGCCTCGGGTTCCCCCCTCGGCCAGGTCAAGGACGCCCGCCGGCCCACCACCCCGGCTACCGCTGACTCCCCGGTGCGCTGGCTGCTCGCGCACGCCCTGCTCGTCCCGCTCGACGACGACACCGTCGAGCTGTCGCGGGAGGTCGGGCTCGCCGTGCGCGGGGCGTCCGCCCTCGGCCCGCTGCACCCCGACGCCCCGGTGCTCGACACCAGCCGGATCGCCGCCGGACAGGTCGACAGCACGGCGGCGCATGCCGCCGCGGAGGTCGTGGTCAAGGTCGAGGCCCTGCTGGAGGCGTGGGCCCAGCGGCCACCGACGGTGCTGCGAGCCGGGGGGCTGGGCGTACGCGAGCTCAAGCGGGCCGCCCAGACAGCCGACATCGGCGAGCAGAGCGCCGCCCTGCTGATCGAGATCGCAACTGCCGCAGGGCTGATCGATCACACGGCGGGGGCCGACCCGGAGTGGGTGCCTACTCCGGCGTACGACGCGTGGCTGAGGTCGCCACCGGAGCAGCGGTGGAGCCAGCTCGCCGATGCCTGGCTGGCGATGCCCCGGCTGCCCGCGCTGGTCGGGGAGCGCGACGACCGGGACAAGGTGCTCGCGCCGTTGGGGCCGGAGGTCGAGCGGCCCGGCGCCCCCGCCGAGCGCCGGCGGATTCTACGGGTGCTCGCGGACGCGCCCGCCGGCCACAGCATCAGCCGCACCAGCGTCTCGGCGCTGCTGGTCTGGTCCGCCCCGCGGCGCGGCGGACGGCTGCGCGACCTGATGCACCGCTGGACCCTAGAAGAGAGCGAGACCCTCGGGGTGACCGGTCGCGGCGGGCTCGCGTCCTACGCCCGCGCGCTGCTCGACGGTGACGAGCGGGCGGCCGCGAAGTCGCTCGGCGCCCTGCTGCCGGACCCGCTCGACCACGTGCTCGTGCAGCCGGACCTGACCGTCGTCGCTCCCGGCCCGCTCGAACGCGTCCTGGCCGCCGAGCTGGCGCTGGTCGCCGACGTCGAGTCCACCGGCGGCGCAACGGTTTTCCGGGTCAGCGAGACGACGGTACGCCGGGCGCTCGACGCCGGACGCAGCGCCGCAGACCTGCACGAGCTGTTCCGGTCGCGCTCGCGTACGCCCGTCCCGCAGTCACTGAGCTACCTGATCGACGACGTCGCCCGTCGCCACGGGCGCATGCGGGTCGGCGTCGCCACCACCTACCTGCGCTGCGACGACGAGGCACTGCTCGTCGAAGTTCTTGCTGCCAAGCGGGTCTCGGCCCTGCGGCTGCGTCGCCTGGCGCCGACGGTGTTGGTCTGCATGCAGCCGCTGGACCTGGTGCTGGACCAGCTGCGGGCCGCCGGCTACGCACCGGCGGCGGAGGCTCCCGACGGCGCGCTGCTGCTGACCCGCGCGCAGGCCCGGCGCACCCCCCTGCGCCAGCGACCGCACCGCTACACCGAGACCGTCCTTCCGGCCGACCAGGCGGCGTTGTCGGTGACCGCCCTGCGGGCCGGCGACCTCGCCGCCCGGGCCGCTCGGCGGGCGCCGGTAACAAGTTCCCGCTCGACGACGGCCGACACGCTGGCGTTCCTGCAGCAGGCCTCCCGCGAGCGGCGCCAGGTGTGGCTCGGCTACGTCGACGCGCAGGGCCGTTCCACCTCGCGGGTTGTCGAGCCACGCGGCGTCGAGGGCGGCTTCATCACCGCCTGGGACCACCTGCGCCAGGAGGACCGGACCTTCGCGCTGCACCGCGTCACCGGTGTCGCGTCCGTCGAGTCGGACTGAGGCGATGCAGACCGCGGATGCACACCGGCCGGACGGACGTTGGACACTGCTGTGGTGACCTCCCCCGACGGCCCGCTCATCGTCCAGTCCGACAAGACGCTCCTGCTCGAGATCGACCACCCGCTCGCCGCCGACTGCCGCGCGGCGATCGCGCCGTTCGCCGAGCTCGAACGCTCCCCCGAGCACGTGCACACCTACCGGCTCACCCCGCTCGGGCTGTGGAACGCCCGGGCGGCCGGCCATGACGCCGAACAGGTCGTCGACGCACTGGTGCGCTTCAGCCGCTACGCCGTACCGCATGCACTGCTCGTCGACGTCGCCGACACCATGGACCGGTACGGCCGGCTGCGCCTGGAGGTCGACCCGGTCCACGGGCTGGTGCTGCGCACGACCGACCGGGCGGTGCTCGAGGAGGTCGTGCGCAACAAGAAGGTCAGCCCGATGCTGGGCGAGCGGCTGGACCCGGAGACCTGCCTGGCCTTCCCGTCCGAGCGGGGCCGGCTCAAGCAGGCGCTGCTCAAGGTCGGCTGGCCCGCCGAGGACCTCGCCGGCTACGTCGACGGCGAGGCCCACGAGATCGTCATGCGCGAGGACGGCTGGCAGTTGCGCGACTACCAGAA
>JBBSUR010000017.1:0-23262 GCA_038234255.1 Mycobacteriales bacterium
GGACGACCTGATCAGCGTGATCTTCACCGCGACACCGGACCTGCGTTCGGAGTTCCCGGCCTACGCCGCCCGCCAGATGGGCATCGTGGACGTCCCGCTGCTGTGCGCCGCCGAGATCGACGTGCCGGGGGCGATGCCCCGGGTGCTCCGGCTGCTTGCGCACGTGCAGACGCCGACGCCGCGGGCCGAGATCCGGCACGTCTACCTCGGTGGTGCGGCCGCCCTGCGCACCGACCTGCCACGGTGACCGTCAACGTCCTGGTCGTCGGAACCGGCCTGATCGGCACCTCGCTCGGCCTGGCGTTGCGGGGCGAAGCCGACGTGGTCCTGCACGACGTCGACGCTGACGCCCTGTCGGTGGCGGTGGCTCGGGGCGCCGGCCGGCTCTGGGACGGCGCGGAACCGGTCAGCCACGCCGTGCTCGCCGTCCCGCCCGGACACGTCGCCGCCGAACTCGGGCGATTGCAGTCCTCGCGCCGGGCGCGGACCTACAGCCATGTGGCGTCCACGCAGGCGGCGGTCTCCCGGCAGGTGGCGCTCTCGGGTGCGCAGAGCAGCGAGCTGTGCGGCAGCCACCCGATGGCCGGCAAGGAGCAGTCCGGTCCGGCCGCGGCGACGGCGGAGCTGTTCGAAGGCCGTCCGTGGGTGCTGTGCCCCGGGCCGACGACCTCGGCGATGGCGCTCGGGGCAACCCGCAAGCTGGCCGAGCTGTGCGGAGCCGAGCCGCTCGTCCTCTCGCCGGAGGAGCACGACCTGGCCGTGGCGCTGGTCAGCCACCTCCCCCAGGTCGCGGCGAGCGCACTGGCCGCCCAGCTGGTGGCCGGCGGCGAGTCGCTGGTCCGGCTGGCCGGTCCCGGGTTGCAGGACACCACCCGCATCGCGGCCAGCGACCCGGAGCTGTGGCTCGACGTGCTCACTCAGAACGCCGCTGCGGTGGCGCCGCTGGTCCGGGCGCTCGGCGACGAGCTCAGCCGGGCCGCCGACCAGTTGGCCCGGCTGGCCGCCGACTCCGGTACGGCCGTCGACGCCGAAACCCGTGCGGCGACGGAGCACTTGGCTGACCTGCTCCGCCGCGGCAACCAGGGGCGCCGGCTGGTGTCCGTCAAGCGGGGCAAGTCCGACCGGAGCTTCGTCGTCGTGCCCGTGGGAGTGCCGGACCGCCCGGGGCAGCTGGCTGGCGTCGTCGTCAGTGCCGCCGAGGCGGGGGTCAACGTGGAGGACGTCAGGGTCGAGCACCTGCCCGGCCGTCCGCGCGGCGTCATCGAGTTGTTGGTCGCCACGGTGGCGGCGCCGCGCGCGCGGGCCGCGCTCTCGGCTGCCGGCTGGGACGTCCTGGGCTGACCGCAGCTGCCGTCGGGACCGCCGCCCCCACCGCCGAGCGGCCCCGGTAGCCCCCGCACCGGAATCGGGTCGAACGTCCCGGAAGCGGGTCGCCCCCCAGCGGGCCACAGGTCCGCCCGCCTGCCCGCCCGCCTAGACTCTCGATCTCTGCCCGCCCCTGTCAGGAGCCCTGTGTCCACGCGAGCGACCCGGGTGATCGCGCTCGACGGTCCGTCCGGGTCGGGCAAGAGCACCGTCGCCCGCCGGCTCGCCACCCGTCTCGGCTGGCGCTACGTGGACACCGGAGCGACCTACCGGGCGGCGACGCTGGCGGTCCTGCGCACCGGGACGGACCTGACCGACGCTGCGGTGGTGACGTCCGTCGTGGCGACAGCTTCGATCGAGTTGTGCACCGATCCGGCGGCCCCGATGGCGCGACTGGACGGCGAGGACGTCAGCCTCGTCATCCGCAACCCCGAGGTCACCGCTGCGGTGAGCGCGGTCAGCGCCGTGCCCGCGGTACGAGCGTTGCTGGTCGCTCTCCAGCGCGAGCTCGCCGGAACCGACGGGGCGGTGTTGGAGGGACGTGACATCGGTACGGTCGTCATGCCGGACGCCGCAGTGAAGATCTTCCTGGACGCCGCCCCAGGGGTGCGGGCGAGCCGCCGGGCCGCCGACGCCGACGCCGGGGTGGCGGTGGGCCCCGACGCCGAAGGGGCCACCTCCGCGTCCGACGAGCTGTCCAGGCCCGAGGCGCTGGTGGCCCGGGTCGAGGCCGACCTCGCGCGTCGCGACGGGCTGGACAGCGCTCGGGCGGCCAGTCCGCTGCAGGCGGCTCCGGATGCCGTGCACCTGGACACCAGCGCGCTGGCCGTCGACGCGGTCGTCGAGCAGGTGCTCGAGCTGGCCCGAGCAGCCGGCCTGACCGCATGAGCGCCACCCCGCCGACCTCCACCCCGCCGACCCCCACCCCTGCCGTGCCGACCTCGACGCCCCGTCGGCGGGCCACCGGCAAGACCCGGCCCTGGGTCATCCGTGGGGTGCGCATCGTCGGGACCGGACTGGCCCGCCTCCTGCTGCGGCTCGAGGTGGAAGGCGCGCACCACGTACCCCCCACCGGGCCGATCTTGCTCGCGGGCAACCACAGCGGCATCCTGGACGGCCCGCTGGTCTTCTTCGTCAGCCCGCGGCCGGCCAGCCTGCTGACCAAGTCCGAGGCCTTCGTCGGGTTCTGGGCGCGGTGCTGTGGCTGGCTGGCGCTCATCCCGATCCACCGGGGGCAGGCCGACCGGGCTGCGCTGCACGCGGGGCTGGCCCATCTGGCCGGCGGCGGGGCGCTCGGCGTGTTCCCCGAGGGCACTCGCGGCACCGGAACCATGGACCAGGTCGCCGACGGGCTGGCCTACCTCGCCCTGCGCAGCGGGGCCGCCGTCGTACCGCTGGCCGTGCACGGCACCAGCGCGGCGCTGCCCAAGGGGCGGATCGTCCCGCACCTGCGCTCCCCGGTCCGCGTCGTGTTCGGCCCACCGGTGCGGCTCGCGCCGAGCGGTGACCCCCGGGCCCGCAGCACCGTCCGCGCCGCCGCCGAGCAGTTGCGGCTGGCGTTGGTGGAGCACCTGCGGCGTACGTCGGAGCCGTTGCCATGAGCGAGGACCTCGACGGCCGCACCGTCGACAGCCCCGACTTCGACAGCCGCGCCGACCAACCGGTGCTGGCCGTCGTGGGCCGCCCCAACGTCGGCAAGTCGACGCTGGTCAACCGCCTGCTCGGGCGCCGCGAGGCCGTCGTGGAGGACGTCCCCGGCGTGACGAGGGACCGCGTGGCCTACGACGCGCAGTGGCGCGGGCGACGGTTCACCGTGGTCGACACCGGCGGCTGGGACCCGGACGCGGTGGGCCTGCAGAAGGCGGTCGCCGCCCAGGCCGAGGTCGCGGTGGCCGCCGCCGACGCGGTGCTGTTCGTCGTCGATGCGGCCGTCGGCGCGACCTACAGCGACGAGGCCGTCATCAAGGTGCTGCGCAAGGCCAAAAAGCCGGTCGTCCTGGTGGCCAACAAGGTCGACGACGAGCGCGGGGAGGCCGACGCCGCGATGCTGTGGTCACTGGGGCTGGGGGAGCCCTACCCGGTCTCGGCGCTGCACGGCCGGGGGAGCGGGGACCTGTTGGACGTGATCCTGGCCGCCCTGCCCGAGACCCCGGCGGAGCGCTTCGACGTCGAGGGGGGACCGCGGCGGGTGGCCCTGGTGGGACGCCCCAACGTCGGGAAGTCCTCCCTGCTCAACCGGCTCGCCGGCGAGGACCGGGTCGTCGTCGACAGTGTGGCCGGCACCACCCGTGACCCGGTCGACTCGCTCGTCGAGGTCGGCGGCGAGACGTGGAAGTTCATCGACACCGCCGGCCTGCGGCGCCGGGTCGCGCACGCTTCCGGCGCGGAGTACTACTCCTCCCTGCGGACGGCGGCGGCGATCGACGCCGCCGAGGTCGCGGTCGTCCTGCTCGACGCCAGTGAGCCGATCAGCGAGCAGGACCAGCGGGTGATCGGCATGGCGGTCGGCGCCGGCCGGGCCCTGGTGATCGCGTTCAACAAATGGGACCTGGTCGACGAGGACCGCCGGCCTCAGTTGGCCAAAGAGATCGACCGGGAGCTGGCCCGGGTGCAGTGGGCACCTCGATTGAACGTGTCGGCGCTGACCGGGCGGGCGGTGGACCGGCTGGCCCCGGCGCTGCATGTCGCGTTGGACGGCTGGGAGTCCCGGATCTCCACCGGCAAGCTCAACGCCTGGGTCGCCGAGCTGGTGGCGAAGACCCCGCCGCCGGTACGCAGCGGGAAGCAGCCCAAGATCTTGTTCGTCACCCAGGCCGGCACCCGTCCGCCGCGGTTCGTGCTGTTCACCAGTGGGTTTCTCGAGGCCGGCTACCGCCGCTTCGTCGAACGCCGGCTGCGCGAGGACTTCGGCTTCGTCGGCACCCCCATCGAGGTCAGCGTCAAGGTGCGGGAGAAGGGCCGAAAGGCCTGACCCCACCGGCAGGGTGAGCACATGACGCTTCCGGCAGGGATCGGCGAGACCGCGCTGCGGCAGTCCGTAGCGGAGAGCCGCTCCGGCCTGTCGGTTACGGCCGCTCACCCCGGCACAGGAAGCGTCGAGGACCACACCTAGCCTAGCTGCGCTACCCGATGGGTCGGGCTGACAGGATTCGAACCTGCGACCTTCCGGCCCCCAGCCGGACGCGCTACCAAGCTGCGCCACAGCCCGTGACGGGGGCAACCCTACAAGAGGTCCGTCAGAAGGCGACTCTGCCTTGCTTCGCCAGGACCCGCCGCCGCACCGATAGGGTCGCGTCAGTCGTACGGCGGACGGGGACGCATGGCGGAGCAGCTCCAGAGCCCTCCCGAGGTCGACCCGTCGCGGCGGATCTGGACGATCCCCAACGTCCTGTCCCTGCTCCGGCTGGCCGGGGTGCCGCTCTTCCTCTACTGGGTGCTGGTCACCGAGCAGGACGGACGGGCGATCCTGCTGCTCATGGCGGCCGGCGCCAGCGACTACTTCGACGGCTACCTGGCCCGCCGCTACGACAGCTTCACCCGGCTCGGTGAACTGCTCGACCCGCTGGCCGACCGGCTCTACATCTTCGCGACGCTGCTCGCTCTCGTCGCCCGCGACGGTTTGCCGATCTGGTGGGCGCTGGCGCTGATCGGCCGTGACCTCGCTCTGGCCGGCTGCCTGCCCGTGCTGCGCCGGCACGGCTACGGCCCGCTGCCGGTGCACTTCCTGGGCAAGGCGGCGACGTTCAACCTGCTCTACGCCTTTCCCATGCTGCTGGCCGCACTGCCGGCGAACGACAACCTGCTGGCGATGGTCTTCCGGCCCCTGGGATGGGCCTTCGCCACGTGGGGCAGCATCCTCTATCTCTGGGCGGGTGTGCTCTACGTGGTGCAGGTGCGCCAGCTCGTGGTCGAGGACGCGCGGCCAGAGGCCTACGGGGACGCTCGGTGAAGGCCGTAGTCATGGCCGGCGGCGCGGGCACACGGCTGCGGCCGATGACCGCGAACCAGCCCAAGCCGCTCGTGCCGGTGGCCAACCGGCCGATCATGGAGCACGTCCTGCGACTGCTGCGCCGCCACGGCTTCCGCGAGACGGTGGTGACCGTCCAGTTCCTGGCCAGCCTCGTGCGGACCTATTTCGGCGACGGCGAGGACCTCGGGATGTCGCTGACCTACGCGACCGAGGAGTCGCCACTCGGAACGGCGGGCTCGGTCCGCAACGCCAAGTCGGCCCTGCGCGACGACGCCTTCCTGGTCATGTCGGGCGATGCGCTCACCGACATCGATCTCGGCGCACTGGTCCAGGCTCACCGCGCGACGGGGGCGCTGGTGACGGTGTGCCTGGCGCGGGTCCCCGACCCGCTGGAGTTCGGCATCGTCATCCAGACAGAGGACGGCCGGATCGAACGCTTCCTGGAGAAGCCGACCTGGGGCCAGGTGTTCAGCGACACCGTCAACACCGGGATCTACGTCATGGAGCCGGAGGTGTTCGACTACGTCGAGGCCGGCCGACTCGTCGACTGGTCGGGCGACGTCTTCCCGGCGCTGCTCGCCGGCGGCGCCCCGCTGTACGGCCATGTCGCCGGCGGCTACTGGGAGGACATCGGCAGCATTGACTCCTACACCCGCGCGAACGCCGACGTGCTGCACGGTCGGGTGCAGGTCGAGATGGACGGGTTCGAGCGCGCGCCCGGCATCTGGGTCGGCCAAGGAGCAGACCTGGACCCCGACGCCAAGCTGGTCGGGCCGCTGTGCATCGGGGACTACGTCAAGGTCGAGGGCGGCGCCGAGGTGCTGCCGCTCAGCGTGCTCGGCAACAACGTCATCGTGAAGCGCGGGGCGGTCCTGGAACGGGCCATCGTCCATGACAACGCCTACATCGGTGCGCAGGTGGGGCTGCGCGGCTGCGTGATCGGCAAGAACAGCGACGTCATGCGGGCGGCGCGCATCGGTGAAGGCGTCGTGGTGGGCGACGAGTGTGTCGTGGAGGAGGAGGCCTACCTCGCCGACGGCGTGAAGGTCTACCCGTTCAAGACGATCGAAGCCGGCACCATCGTCCACACCAGCATCATCTGGGAGAGCAGAGGGACGTCCTCACTGTTCGGACCGCGGGGCGTGTCCGGGCTGGTCAACGTGGAGATCACGCCGGAGTTCGTGGTGCGCCTGGCCTCGGCGTACGCCACCACCCTGCCCAAGGGCAGCGCTGTGGTCACGTCCCGCGACGGCTCCCGGGCGGCTCGCGCCCTCGCCCGGGCGGTCAGTTCGGCGCTGAACGCCAGCGCGATCGACGTGAGCGACCTGGAGGTGACCCCGCTGCCGGTCTCCCGGTTCCAGACCCGGGAGAGCGAGGCGGCCGGCGGTGTCGTGCTGCGGACCACCGCCGGCGACGCGCAGTCGCTCGACATCGTCTTCCTCGATGCCCAAGGTGCCGACCTGTCCCCGGCGCAGCAGCGCGGGCTGGAGCGGGTGGTCAGCCGGCAGGAGTTCCGGCGGGCCTTCCCCGGCGAGATCGCCGAGCTCAGCTTCCCGTCGCGCAGCGTCGAGACGTACACCCGGGAGCTGCTGCGCACGGTCGACGTCACCGGGGTCGACGCCGCCGGTCTGAAGATCGTCCTGGATCCGGCGGGGGGGGCGGTGTCGCTGGTCCTGCCCCATCTGCTCGGCCGGCTCGGGATCGAGGTGCTGACCGTCAACAACCGGCTCGGCCAGAGCGCGGGCAGCCAGCCCGAGGCCGAGCGCCGCCACGACCTGTGCCGGCTCGGCGAGCTCGTTTCCAGCTCGGGTGCCGCCTTCGGGGTCCGGTTCGACCACGTCGGGGAGCGGCTGTCGCTGGTCGACGAGCGTGGGCACCTCGTCCACGACGACCGGGCCCTGCTGGTGGTGCTGGACCTGGTCGCGGCAGAGCGGCGGGGCGGGCGGATCGCCCTGCCCGTGACCACGACCCGGGTAGCCGAGCAGGTGACCGGCTTCCACGGCACGAGAGTCCTCTGGGTCTCGACCTCACCCGGCGACCTGACCAAGGCGGCCGGCGAGGACGACGTGGTCTTCGCCGGCGACGGACGTGGGGGGTTCGTGATCCCGGAGTTCTCGCCTGCCCTCGACGCCGTCGCAGCGTTCGTCCGGCTGCTCGGTCTGGTCGCCCGCACCCGCTTGACGCTGTCCCAGATCGATGCCCGGATCCCCGAGGCATCCCTGGTGCGCCGGTCGGTGCCCACACCGTGGGCGCTCAAGGGAGCGGTCATGCGCACCGTGGTCGAGGCGGCCGGCCCTCGGCACGTCGACACCACCGACGGGGTACGGATCGTGGAGCCGGACGGGCGCTGGGCGCTGATCCTGCCCGATCCCGCCGAAGCGGTGACCCATGTCTGGGCCGAGGCGGCGGGAGCCGGCGCCGCCGCCGACCTGCTGGCCTGGTGGGTCGGCGTCGTCGAGACCGTCCAGCCCTGAGCCACGACCGGTCGCGTCCTGCCGTTGCCCGTGGTGTTTGGGCAGCTGTGGTGTTTGGGCAGCTGTGGTGTCTGGGCAGCTGTGGTGTCTGGGGCAGGATGAGCAGGTGCCCGCCGTTCCGCCCGATGTCCCCGTCGTCCCACCCGCCCGGCGCGCGGACGCCTCGATGTCGCTCCTGGTCGACATGATGAACGACACCCTGGACGGGGCCTACGCCGAGCGGGCTCAGCGGCCGGCGGGGACGCCGCCCGCGGCGGCCTCGGTCCGGGAGCGCAGTCGTGGCGTGCTGCCGGTGGTCGTGCTGGTGTTGCTCGGGCTGTTGACCGGCACGGCGATCGCCCAGGTGCGCGCACGGCAGGACGCCGGTACGGGCCTGCGGGCCGAGCTCGCGGACGAGGTGCGGGTCCGCACGGCCCGAACCGACGAACTGGCCGCCCGCACCGAAGCGCTGCGCGAGGACGTGGCGGCGGTACGCCAGGCGGCGCTGAGCAGCGACGTGGCCGGCCGGGAGCTGGCCGACCGGCTGGGCGCACTCGGGCTGGCCAGTGCCACCACCCCGGTGTCCGGGCCCGGCGTCATCGTCACCGTGCAGGACGCCCCCGCACCCGGCGCCGTCGGCAGCCTCGTGCCGGCCGAGGCCGAGCTGGACGGGCGGATCACCGACCGGGATCTGCAGGATCTCGTCAACGGGCTATGGGTGGCGGGCGCCGAGGCGGTCGCCGTGAACGGTCAGCGGCTGACGGTGCTGACCGCCATCCGCAGCGCCGGAGACGCCATCTTGGTCGACCTGCGTCCGCTCACGCCGCCCTATGTCGTGCAAGCGATCGGTGACCCCGCAGATCTCGAGCTGGCCTTCCTCGACGGGTCCAGCGGCCGGCGGCTGATGACGCTCACCTCCCTGTACGGCATCGTCTTCGACGTCAGCCGGGCCCAGAAGCTGATGCTGCCGAGCGCCGCGGTCCCCGATCTCCGCTCGGCATCCTCCCTGCCCGGCAGCGGCTCATGATCTCCGCTGTCGCACTCGTCCTGGGAGTGGTGCTCGGCCTGGTACTGGAACCCACCGTGCCGGCAGCGCTCCAGCCTTATCTGCCGATCGCGGTGGTGGCCGCGCTCGACGCCGTTTTCGGCGCCGTCCGGGCCCAGCTCGAGGGCATCTTCGACGACCGCGTGTTCGTTGTCTCCTTCGTGAGCAACGTCCTCGTCGCCGGTCTCGTGGTGTTCCTCGGCGATCAGCTGGGCGTCGGCGGTCAACTGTCGACCGGCGTGGTGGTCGTCCTGGGCATCCGCATCTTCAGCAATGCGGCCGCCATCCGGCGTCGGGTGTTCCACGCATGACCGCTCCCGGCCTGACCCCGCCGCCCGGGCCGCCGCCGGCCGACCTGCTGCGTCGCCTGCTCGTCCCGAGGTTCCGGCGAGTGGACTTCGCGGTCGCCGGACTGCTGGCCGTGCTCGGGTTCGCCGCCGTCACCCAGGTGCGGTCGACCCAGGAGGAGGGTCCACTGGCCTCGGCTCGCCAGGAGGACCTCGTGCAGATCCTGGACGAACTGGGCAACCGCAACGCCCGGCTCCAGGCGGAGATCGCCGGGCTCGAGCAGGCGCGGCGGGAGATCACCACCGGCTCCGACGGCTCGGCGGCGGCCCTGGCGGACGCCCGACGGCAGGCGCAGCTGCTCGGCGTGCTGGCCGGCACGGTGCCGGCCCGTGGACCGGGTCTGCGGCTGACGATCAGCGACCCCGACGGGCAGATCGGTCCGGACGTGCTGTTGAACGCCCTGGAGGAGTTGCGCGCGGCCGGTGCGGAAGCGGTCCAGCTGGAGGGTTCCGCCGCGCCGGACGACACCACGTCGCCGGGACGGGCTCAGGTGCGGGTCGTGGCCAGCACCTCGTTCCTGGCGAGCGACCTGGGTGGTGTGCTCGTCGACGGTGAGCTGCTGCGCGAGCCATACCGGTTCGTCGTGGTGGGCGATGCGCCGACCCTGTCCACCGCGTTGACCATCCCCGGGGGGGTCGTCGACGACGTCGAACAGCGCGGCGGGCGGGCGGTGATCGAGCGCAGCGAGGACGTCCGCGTGGATGCCTTGCGATCGTTGGAGGAGCCTCGTTACGCTCGTCCGGCCGGGTGAGCCGGACAACGCTCCGCGCTGGCCCGACCCATGCCGTTCCCCCGAGCCAAAGGGCCTCCTGTGTCGACTGAGGATCTCCGCTACACCGCCGAGCACGAGTGGGTCCAGGTGCTCGGCTCCGGGCCGGATGCCAGCCTGCGCCTCGGCATCACCGACTACGCGCAGGAGTCACTCGGTGACATCGTGTTCGTCACGATGCCGGCGGTAGGTACCGAGCTGACCGAGGGGCAGGCCCTCGGCGAGGTGGAGAGCACCAAGAGCGTCTCGGACGTCTATGCCCCCGTGGCCGGCCGGGTCACGGCGCGCAACGAGCAGCTGGAGAGCTCTCCCGAGTTGATCAACGCCGACCCGTTGGGCGCCGGTTGGCTGATCGAGATGCTGCCATCCGCCGGGGTGGAGTCCGCGCTCGTCGGCACCGCGTGGCTAGATGCGGCGGCGTACGCCGCGCTCGTCTCCGAGAGTTGATGCGGGTGGGAGAAGGTGTCTCGACCTGCAGTAGAGGGCTGCGGTGCTCGGCGCTCGTGGTGCGGTTGACCCTGGCCCGCGGCGCCGATTAGGTTCGCGCCCGGCGAGCAGTGGAGATGTTCCGAGCACCACAAGCGGGAGGCGAAGCCCTTGTTCTGCAACCAGTGCGGCCATCAGAACCCGGACGGCAGCCGTTTCTGTGCCCGCTGCGGCGCGGCGCTGACCCGGTCGGGCGCGGCTGAGGGCGCGGTGGAGAGCACGTCGACGATCTCCCTGGCCGCCCTGGAGGGTGCCCTGGACGCGGAGCCGGGCAGCGCACCCGCCGAGTCGGCGCCAAATCCGGGCGACAATCCGGGCGACAATCCGGCCGACAACGGCGCCCTGGAGGGGCTGCCGCCGGGCAGCGCACTGCTGGTGGTCAAGCGCGGACCCAACGCCGGCAGTCGCTTCCTGCTCGACTCCGACATCACGACCGCAGGCCGGCACCCGGAGTCCGACATCTTTCTGGACGACGTCACCGTGTCGCGTCGGCACGCCGAGTTCGTCCGCGAGGAAGCCGGCTTCCTGGTCCGCGACGTGGGCAGCCTGAACGGCACGTACCTCAACCGCGAGCGGATCGACGCTGCCGGACTGGCGGGCGGTGACGAGGTGCAGATCGGCAAGTACCGCCTCGTCTTCCTCGTGGGGCCGCGCGGCGGCGAGGCGTGAGCGCAGGCCTCGGAGCGATCGGCGGCCCACCCACCCCCGCCTTCATGAGCATCGGCGAGGTGCTCGGCCAACTCCGTCCGGAGTTCGCCGACATCACCATCTCCAAGATCCGCTTCCTCGAGTCCGAGGGGCTGGTCGAGCCGGAACGCACGGCGTCGGGCTACCGCAAGTTCTCCCGCAACGACCTGAGCCGGCTGCGGTACGTGCTGGCTGCCCAGCGCGACCACTACCTGCCGCTGCGGGTCATCAAGGACCACCTCGAGGCCATCGACCGCGGGCTCGAACCCCCGGCCTTCGGGACCGGCGGTCCGAAGGTGCCGCGCGCACTCGTCGCCGCCGAAGGGCTGCCGGACGCCGACGCCTTCCTGCCCGATGTCAGTGAGATCCGGCTGTCCCGCAAGGAGCTGATGGACGCGGCCGGGCTGGTGCCGGAGCAACTCGACCAGCTCGAGCAGTACGGCCTGATCGGCCCCCGGTACGGGGCCAGCCACTACGACGGTGACGCTCTGGTGGTGGCCAAGACGGTGGCTGAGATGGCCCGCTTCGGCATCGAGGCACGCCACCTGCGCCCCTTCAAATCCGCGGCCGAGCGCGAGATCGGGCTCGTCGAGCAGGTGGTGACGCCGCTCGTGCGTCAGCGCAACCCGGAGGCCCGGGCCAGGGCCGAAGAGGTGTCCCGCGAGCTCGCCGCGCTCTCGGTGAAGCTGCACGCGACGCTGGTGCGGGCCGGGCTCGGACCGGGCCTGCGCCGCTGACCCGCGCGTCTGCGCCAGCTGTCGCCAGGTAGGCTGGTGGACGGACAGATCTGGCCCATCTACGTCGAGGAGCAGCCCGTGGACGAGGCCGGTGAGGACACCTCGCTGTCCGAGCTCAGCGTGGTCGGGGTGCGGGTGGAGTTGCCCAGCCAACAGCCGATCGTCTTGCTGAAGGAGGTCGGCGGTGACCGCTACCTGCCGATCTGGATCGGTGCGGTGGAGGCGACGGCGATCGCCTTCGCTCAGCAGGGGGTCGTCACCGCTCGGCCCATGACCCACGACCTCATGCGCGACCTGCTCGAGGCCTTTCATCGCACGCTGCAGACCGTCACCATCACCGAGTTGCGTGAAGGGGTCTTCTACGCCGAGCTCGGCTTCGAGGATGGGGTCACGGTGAGCGCACGCCCCTCGGACGCCATCGCCCTTGCCATCCGCAGCGGTGCGGTGATCCGCAGCCAGGAGGCCGTGCTCGGCGAGGCCGGGATCGCCATCCCGGACGAGCAGGAGGACGAGGTGGAGAAGTTCCGCGAGTTCCTCGACACGATCACGCCGGAGGACTTCGAGGGCGGGTCCTCACCCTCCAGTTGAGGTCCAGGTCTGCGACGCGCCGGAGCACATCGTTGACCAGGGCGAAGGAAGTCCTTACCGTCGGCCCTCCAGCGAGCAGACGTGCCGCACCCGCCCGCGTGTCGCAGCTCGAGACAGGAGCCCCCGTGGTGGACGAGTCCGCTCCGCCCGTCGTCATCAGGTCGGCGGGGCCCCCGTCCTCGATGGGCCTGCCCGCGATCGGCCTGCAGGGCACCCTGTTCGACGACCTACCCGAGCAGGAACGCCCGGGATCGTCGTCGCCGGACATCGGCTACCGCGGACCCACTGCCTGCAACGTCGCCGGGATCAGCTACCGGCAGCTCGACTACTGGGCGCGCACCGGACTGGTCGAGCCCACCGTGCGCGAAGCCTCCGGCTCCGGCACCCAGCGCCTCTACTCCTTCCGCGACATTCTGGTGCTCAAGCTAGTGAAGAAGTTGCTGGACGTCGGCATCTCTCTGCACAACATCCGCGCCGCCATCGGCACGCTGCGCGACCGGGGAGTCGCCGACCTGGCGGAGATCACCCTGATGAGCGACGGCACGACCGTCTACGAGTGCACGTCCACGGACGAGATGGTCGACCTGCTGCAGGGCGACCAGGCAGTGTTCGGCATTGCCGTCGGCCGCCACGTCCGCGAGGTGGAGGGCACGCTCGCCGCGCTGCCCGGTGAGCGCGCCACTGCAGTGGGCACTACCGTCGACCCGAGCGCCGCCGGAGCCGACGAGCTCGCGGGTCGCCGTCGTCGCCGCACCACCGCGTGACCTGCGCGTCCCTCATCTCCCGCCCCGAACCGGACCGCCCCCAACCGGAGCGGTCGTCGCTGGCCGACCTCGAGCAGGCAGCTCCCTTCGCTGGGCGGCACATCGGGCCCAGCCCGGACGAACAGGCCACCATGTTGGCCGTCGTCGGTGCTGCCAGCCTGACCGAGCTGATCGCGTCGGCGTTGCCCGAGGGCCTGGCGAGCGGGGCGCTCGACCTGCCGGCCGGCCGCTCGGAGGCGGCGGTCCTGGCTGAACTGCGGAACTACGCCGCGCAGAACCGGGTCACCGTTCCCATGATCGGCCTGGGTTACTACGGCACGCACACCCCACCGGTGGTCCGGCGCAACGTGCTGGAGAACCCCGCCTGGTACACCGCGTACACCCCCTACCAGCCCGAGATCAGCCAAGGCCGGCTGGAGGCGCTGCTGAACTTCCAGACCGTCGTCGTCGACCTGACCGGCCTGCCGATCGCCGGGGCCTCGCTGCTGGACGAGGCGACCGCCGCGGCCGAGGCGATGACCCTGGTCCGCCGGGTCAGTACAGCCCCCGCCGGCTCGGTCTTCCTCGTCGACGCCGACTGCCTGCCGCAGACGATCGCGGTGCTCAAGACCCGGGCTGAGCCGCTCGGGCTGACCGTGCAGGTGGCCGACCTGTCCGACGGGCTGCCGGCCGAGGTCGCCGCCTTCGGGGTGCTGCTGCCCTATCCGGCAGCCGGTGGCGCGGTGCGCGACCTGCGTCCAGTGATCGACCAGGCACACGAACGGGGCGCCCTGGCCGTGGTGTGCGCCGACCTGCTCGCCCTCACCCTGCTGGCCAGTCCGGGGGAGTTGGGGGCCGACGTGGTGGTCGGCACCAGCCAGCGGTTCGGCGTCCCGCTCGGCTACGGCGGTCCGCACGCCGGCTACCTGGCGCTGCGTCGCGGGCTCGAGCGCTCGATGCCCGGCCGGCTGGTCGGGGTCAGCGTGGACGCCGACGGGGCGCCCGCGTACCGCCTGGCCCTGCAGACCCGTGAGCAGCACATCCGGCGGGAGAAGGCGACCAGCAACATCTGCACCGCCCAGGTGCTGCTGGCGGTGATGGCCGGGATGTACGCGGTCTTCCACGGACCGGACGGGCTGCGCACCATCGCCCGGCGGACCAGCCGGATGGCCTCGCTGCTGGGCGCGGCGCTGGGCGCGCTGCCCGACGTCGAGCCGGTGCACTCCGCCTACTTCGACACCCTGACCGTACGCACCCCCGGCCGCGCACCCGGCGTCGTCGCCCGCGCGGCCGAGGCGGGCGTGGACCTGCGGCTGGTCGATGCCGACACGGTCGGGATCAGCACCGACGAGACCACCATCCGGGAGCACTTGGACGTCGTGGTCGCGGCGTTCGGCGGCGCGGCGCAGGACTGGGACGCGCTGGATGCGACGGCCCCCGACGCGCTGCCGCCCGCTCTGGCGCGCACGTCGGCGTACCTCACTGCCCCGGTCTTCTCGGCCCACCACAGCGAGACCTCGCTGCTGCGCTACCTGCGCCGCCTCGCCGACCGCGACCTCGCCCTGGACCGCACGATGATCCCGCTCGGCTCCTGCACGATGAAGCTCAACGCCACGACCGAGATGGAGCCGGTCACCTGGCCGGAGTTCGGTGGGTTGCACCCGTTCACCCCGGCGGCGAACGCGCGCGGCTACCGTCGCCTGCTGGACGATCTTGAGCGGTGGCTGTGCGAGATCACCGGCTACGACGCGGTCAGCCTGCAGCCCAATGCCGGCTCCCAGGGCGAATTCGCCGGGCTCCTGGCGATCCGGGCCTTCCACCGGGCGAACGGCGAGGCCCACCGCACGGTCTGCCTGATCCCGGCCAGCGCGCACGGCACCAACGCGGCCAGCGCGGTGATGGCCGGCATGCGGGTCGTCGTCGTGGCCACGGCGCCGACCGGCGACGTGGACACCGGGGACCTGGCCGCCAAA
Organism: Mycobacteriales bacterium; assembly: GCA_038234255.1. Taxonomy (GTDB): domain Bacteria; phylum Actinomycetota; class Actinomycetes; order Mycobacteriales; family SCTD01; genus SCTD01. The sequence goes on from JBBSUR010000017.1 coordinate 15,165, forward strand.
CTGGACCAGCACGGTCCCCACCTGGCGGCGTTGATGATCACCTATCCCAGCACGCACGGCGTGTTCGAGGACACGATCACCGACATCTGCGCCGCGGTGCACGACGCCGGCGGGCAGGTGTACGTCGACGGAGCCAACCTCAACGCGCTGGTCGGGCTGGCCCGGCCTGGACGGTTCGGCGCCGACGTGAGCCACCTGAACCTGCACAAGACCTTCTGCATCCCCCACGGCGGGGGAGGGCCGGGCGTGGGTCCGGTCGCCGTGCGCGGCCACCTCGCCCCCTACCTGCCGAACCACCCGCTGGACGCGGCGGCCGGGCCGGCCACCGGCCCCGGTCCGGTGAGCGCTGCGCCGTACGGCAGTGCGGGGATCCTGCCGATCAGCTGGGCCTATGTGCGGCTGATGGGCGGCGAGGGCCTGACCTGGGCCAGCCAGGTGGCCGTGCTGTCGGCCAACTACGTGGCCCGGCGGCTCGCGCCGCACTTCCCGGTGCTCTACACCGGCCGGGGAGCACTGGTGGCGCACGAGTGCATCGTGGACCTGCGCCGGATCACCAAGGACACCGGCGTGAGCGTCGACGACGTCGCCAAGCGCCTGATCGACTACGGCTTCCACGCGCCGACGATGAGCTTCCCGGTCGCCGGGACCCTGATGATCGAGCCGACCGAGAGCGAGGACCTCGCCGAACTGGACCGGTTCTGCGAGGCGATGGTCGCGATCCGCCGGGAGATCGACGAGGTCGCGGCCGGCACCTGGCCGCGTCAGGACAACCCGCTGCGCAACGCCCCGCACACCGCGTCCTGCGTCACCGGATCCTGGGAGCGGCCCTATTCTCGCGAGCTGGCGGCCTTTCCGCCCGGGGTGGTGCGGGCCGCGAAGTACTGGCCGCCGGTTCGGCGGATCGACGGGGCGTACGGCGACCGCAACTTGGTCTGCTCGTGCCCGTCACCCGCGGCGTACGAGAGCTGACGCTCTCAGGCGGCGCCGACCAGCCGGCAGGACGGGCGGTGCGGCGCGACCGCGCGACCGTCGGGCAGAATCTCCCCGGTGTCCTCGAACACCACGACGCCGTTGCAGAGCAGGCTCCAGCCCTGTTCGGGGTGCCGCGAGACGACCCGCGCCGCGTCGTGGTCCGCCGCGCCGGCGGCGGGGCAGGCGGGGGAGTGCTGGCAGTGGCTCGGAATCGCGGTGGGTCCCATCGTCGTGCTCCTGATCCAAGGGAGGTGATCTGCTCTGCATCACCCGCTGTTCTTGATGACACTGTTCTCCTCGGACTGATACGGCAAAATCTGGATCGTTGAAGCTGTGGACAGGCGGGCCATCTTTTGTCATCCGTTCGGCCCATGTCCCTGCCCGCGATCCCCGATCTCTGGGCGGGCGCCCGGCGGGAGGTCGAGCGCTGGGAATGGCGGGCCGGTGACGGCGGCGACCCGGTCAGTGAGCTCACCGCCTTCCTGACCGGGCACGGCCTCGCGGGCGAGCCCGCCGGTCAGACCGGCCGGACCACCGTGGCGGTGCTGGTGGGAGCAGTCGGCGCGGCCCTTCTCGGCGGCGTACCGACGGGGCGGAGCTCGCCCGTTCCGGCCGTTCCGGAGCTGACCGCCGTCGCCTACCTCCCGGGCGACGGGGACGCCGTCGAACCAGTCCCGTCGCCCGGCGTCGGAGCGTGGTCGCGGTCCTGGACCGACGCTGAGCACGCCGCGGCCGTGGAGACCGCGCGACAGGCGATCGCCCGCGGCGAGCTCTACCAGGCCAACGTCGTCGGGCACCGCAGTGCGCCGCACCGCGCCGACCCGGCGAGCCTCGCGGCAGCCGTCGCCCGGCTCCCCGGTGCGGTCTACGGGGGGGTGCTCGGCGGAGCCGGCTGGGCCGTCGGCTGCGCGTCACCGGAGCAACTGGTGCGGGTCACCGGCGACCGGGTCACCACCGTACCGATCAAGGGGACGCTGGCGGTGGCCCCCGGCTCGCGCGAGGCGCTGCTGTCCAGCGTGAAGGACCGGGCCGAGCACGTCATGATCGTCGACCTCGAGCGCAACGACCTGTCGCGGGTGGCCGAGCTCGGCTCGGTCGAGGTCGAGCGCTTCTACGAGCTGGTGGATTGGTCCGGGCTGTGGCAGGCGAGCTCCACCGTGGCGGCCCGACTCACGGCGGGAGCCACCACGCTGGACGTGCTGCGCGCACTGGTGCCGGGCGGTTCGGTCACCGGGGCGCCGAAGCGGGCCGCGTGCGCACTGCTCGCCGAGCTGGAGCCGGTCGGCCGGGGACCGTCGATGGGCGCGCTCGGGATGCTCTGGCCGGGCGGGATGGACTTGGGGCTCACCATCCGGACGGTCGGCGTGGACGAGGACCGGGTCCACCTGTGGGCCGGGGGCGGGATCACCTGGGGTAGTGAGCCGCGGCACGAGGTCGCCGAGGCGCATGCGAAGGCAGCGCCGCTGCTCGTCGCCCTCGGTACGGCTTACGACTCCGGCAGGTAGACGACGAGCGGGCGGCTGGCCGCCCGCAGCAGCAGGTGCCCGGGACCCTCCGTGGCCTCGCCGTCCCGCGCCACCCGCAACGCGCCCTGGCGCGAGCGGATCGCGAGCTTGGCGACGATCCGCTGTTCATGGACCCGGCTGCGGCCGAGCTTGCCGGTCAGCACGGCGAGGGCCAGTCGCAGCCGTGCGAAACGGTGGTCGGCGTCGACCAGGCGGATGTCGATGCAGCCGTCGTCGAGGCGCTCGCGCCAGCTGGGCGCGAAACCGGAAGGGTGGTAGTGCCCGTTGCCGGCGAACAGCGTCCACAGCCGGCGGGGCTCACCGTCGACCTCGACGTAGACCGGCTTCGCGCGGCGCAGCACCCGCAACAGCGCGTACGCCAGCGCCGGCCACTTGCCCACGGTCTGCTCGTGCTTCTCCCGCTCCCGCACCAGCTCGGGATAGACGCCGAGCGCGAAGGTGTTGAGGAAGTAGGCACCGTCGCCGTCCGCGTCGGAGCTGCCGACGGTGACCATGACCGCGGTCCCCTCGCGTATTGCCTGGGCAGTGTCCTCGACGCCGGTGATCCCGAGCTCGGCAGCGAAGTGGTCGAGCGTCCCGCCCGGAAAGACGGCCAGCGGCAGCTTCGCCTCGTACGCCATCGAGGCGGCGAAGCTGACGGTGCCGTCGCCACCGGCCACGCCCAGCACGACGGCCCGGCCCGCGGCCCGCTTGAACTCGACTTCGATGTCATCGTCGGCGCCGACGCGCACCACCTCGCAGCGCGGCAGAAGCCGCTCCAGATCGGCCTGCAGGACGTCTGCGCGATCACCGGCGCCGGCCCGCTCGTTGATCACCACGACCAGCCCCTCCCCCTCGGGCAGCGCAGGCGCCGCGCTTCGGGTGGGCAGGGCGGACGCCGACTGCTCGGGGCGTACGGGCCAGGTGCGGCGCACGACCAGCGCCGCCGCGACCCCCATGCCCAGACCCGCCGCCACGTCTGCCGGGTAATGCACGCCGGTGTGCACCCGACCGTAGGAGACGCCGGCCGCCACCAGGGCGACCGGAACCGCCAGCAGCGGCTGCTCGAGCGCCACCCCGGTGGCGAAGGCCGCAGCCGACGCCGAGTGCCCGCTCGGGAAGGAGGAGGTCATCGGTTGGCGCAGCAGGCGGCGCGGCACCGGCACGGGGCGAAGGTCGGGCCGGGCGCGGTTCGCGATCAGCTTGGCGGGGACATTGGAAGCGGCACTGGCGACCGCCAGCGACAGGAGCCCGCGTAGGGCGGCCCGACGCCGCCCGGCGCCCGACAGTGCCAGCGCCACGCCGACGCCGGTCCAGAGGACGCCGTGGTCGGCAGCGCGGGTCAGCGGGGGCAGCACCCGGTCGAGCCGGGGGCTGTGCATCGCCGCAGCCTTCTTGTACAGAGCCAGGTCGATTGCGTCCAGCCGGGCGAGCAGGCGGCTCACCGAGAGACCTGCGCGGCATTGTGTACTCGGTTCATGCAGGAGACGCTAAGCCCTGAACCGCCCGTTCTCCCACTCCGATCTGCACCCGCAGCACGTCGAGCGGCGGCGGCCCCGCCCAGGTCGTCGGCCGCTGATCCTGGTCTGCCGCTTCATGGTGCCATACTGGCACCATGAAGCGGATGAACCTTCGCGACGTGCCCGACGCCGTCTACGCCGCCCTCGCCACTGCGGCCGAGGCCAACCGACAGTCGCTGAGCTCGTTCGTCGTCGACCGGCTCGTCGAGGTGGCCCGAGCAGCCGCTGTTGCGGACTACGTCGCTGGCTACCCGACGCCCGGCGGAACTGGCGTGACCGTGGAGGACGCCGTCGCGGCTGTGCGTGCGGTCCGCGAGGCCTCGTGAGCCTGGCGGTCATCGACGCATCCGTCCTGGTCGCCTTTTACGCCGCTGACGACCCCCGGCACACCCGCGTGACCCAACGGCTGAAGGTCGGCGACGCCATCCACGTACCGGCGCACCTGGACGCGGAGATCGTGTCGGCGCTGCGACGACTGGCCCGCAACAACCCGTCCCTGGACAAGAGCGTCCCCGGCGCCCTCGCGCACCTCGCGGGCTTCCCGCTCCGGCGAGCGCCACTGTCCCCGCTGCTGGAACGCATGTGGGAGCTACGACACACCATCACCGCCTACGACGCCGCCTACGTCGCCCTCGCGGAACGCCTGGACGCCGTCCTGATCACCTGCGACGCCAGGCTCGTCGCCGCGAGCGGACCAACCTGCACCTTCGACCTGATCACCTGACGGACTTGCACCTCGGCGTGAGTCGGCCCTACGACCGTGAAGTGCCGACGGTTCCACGTCGCGATGCGAGTCATGTCGAGACCTTTTGCGATCGCGATCAGGCCAGCCCCGATCGCACGACGCGGTCAGGTCCGGCCGTCCTGCTCCTGGGCGCGCTCCAACGCCGGCTCGCCATTCATCCACTGGTCCATCCATTGGGCCCGGATCACCCGGTAGCCGGCCTGTTCGTACGCCTGGCAGACTGCCGCGTCGTCGTCGACGACCACGGCCACGGTCCGCCCGGCCGCCAACCTGCCCAACAACTCGGGCTTGGCCAGCCGGGCCGGTCGGCGGTCCCGGCTGCTGCGCATCGACAGCGTTCCCTGCGGCAGGCCGTGCTGAGCGAACCAGGCGAGCGTGTCGGCGCGGCAACGCTCCGGCCGGCCGGTGACGTACACCACCTCGCAGTCCTTCGCGCTCTCCCGGGCCAGCGCCACACCAGGTCCCAGCGGCGGGTCGTCGGGCGCGGCGGCGAAGAACGCCTCCCAGTCCTTCGGCCGGCGCTGCAGATGGCGCAGCCGGTGCCGTACGTCGGCCAGCACGCCGTCGATGTCGAACACGGCCAACGGCCGGCTCACCCCGCCACCGCCACCGGTGCGGGGGTTTGGCTCAGCCGCTCCAGCGGCAGGAACGACAGCAGCGCGATGCAGTGCGGCAGGAAGATGATCGTCACCATCGAGAAGGTCAGCAGGTGGAAGCCGAGGAACATCCCGGCCAGCCCCCAGGTGAGCCGGACGTCGCGCCACCGGACGAGCAGCAGCGGAGCGACCGCGAGCTCGAGCAGCAGCAGGCCGTACTGCGCGGCATGCAGGACGACGGGTAGGTCCAGCAGTGGCTCGGACAGTGCGGTGTTGCGCCTGAGCACCGCCCGGGTGAGGGTGGCGCCCTCGGCCCAGTCCCACCCGCCGAACCGGATCTTCGCCACCGCCGCGAGGGTGTACGTGGCCACGACGGCCAGCGCGATCATCGTCAGTGCCCAGCCGGCGGCCTCGGACCGGCCGCAGGTGTGCAGCGCCGCCCGTCCCACGCTGGGCAGCACGAAAAGTGCCACCAGGAAGGCGAACCGGTCGTGGTCCACCTTGCCGTAGCTCATCGCGACGACCATCCACTCCAGGTAGAGCACCGCCACCAGCCAGCCGGTGAGCCGGGGGAGCCGGTCGCCGGCGGCAGCCACCGCGGCGGCGAGCGCGGCCAGGACTACGAGCACCTGCAGGATCTCCACCCACGGCCCGGGCGTCGGCAGCGACAGCAGGCGGCCGATCCGCAGTGGCTGGTACAGCTCGCCCGGGACCTCGCCGTGCGCGCGGACCCAGGTGGTGGTCAGCAGGACGTCGACCGGCACGAACAAGTAGACGATGACCCGTAGCACGGCGATCCGGGCCAGGGGAGCGGGGGCGTACAGCCATCGCGTCACGGGACCGGCCGCGACCACACTCGTCATCGGGCACTCACCCGGCACGTCCCGGAGCGTGCCACTGCGCCACGACCCGTTCGGTCTGTGCGCCGGTCGGTCGACTGTCGCTGAGCCGGTAACGCCGTTCAACCACGCGCACCTCGACCAGGCGCGGCTCGTCCGGGCGCAGACCGGCGTGCGCCTCGGCGAGCGAGCCGAGCAGCACCGGGTCGGCCCGGAAGCGATCCACCTGGCCCTCGACCTCGGCCCGTCTGAGCCCGGTGGTGCGCTCGTCGACGATCCGAAGCCGGCCATCGGTGTCGACCGCCTCCACGCGGGTGGACCGGACCAGCCCGTCGGGGTCGTCGCGAGTGGCGTACATCCGGAACGGGCCGAACGGGAAGTCGTCGTCGGAACCGACCAGAGTGCCGGCCAGGACGAGGGCAGCGACCAGCACGGTGCTGCCGGTGCGCAGGCGGCGGCCCGCAGCAGTCAACACCCGGCCAGCCTAACGACCCGGACTCGCCACAGCCTTCGGATCACCCGCGTGGTCGAGTGGTCCGGTGACCACGCTGATCACCATCGGTCCCCCCCTGGCCGTGGCGTTGGTCGCCCTCGTCCTGATCGGCTGCGTCACCGCGACCTGGGGGCAGCTCGACCTTGGGCGCGACGTCCTGAGCGCCGCGGTGCGCGCCGGGGTGCAGTTGTCACTGGTGGCGCTGCTGCTCGCCGCGATCGTGTCCTCCCTGGCCGCCAGCCTGGCGTTCGTCGCCGGGATGTACCTCGTTGCGACCCTGACCGCAGGGCGGCGACTGGGACAGGGCCGACGCGGTGGGCTGTGCGCCCTTCCGGTCGGCGTCGGCGCGCTGCCTGTGGTGGCCGGCCTGTTGGCCCTCGGCGTCGTCCCTGCGCAAGGGGTGGCTGTCGTTCCGGTGGCCGGAATCCTCATCGGCGGGGCCATGACGGCCACGGTGTTGGCCGGGCGCCGGGCGCTGGCCGAGCTGCGGCTGCGATCCGGCGAGGTCGAGGCGGCGCAGGCGCTGGGCTTCGCCGACCGGGAGGCGGCGCTGATGGTCTGCCGCCCGGCCGCGGCGGAGGCGCTGGTGCCGGCGTTGGACCAGACCCGGACCGTCGGCCTGGTCGCGCTGCCCGGCGCGTTCGTCGGGACGCTGCTGGGTGGCGCCACGCCGGTCGAGGCCGGCGCGGTGCAGATCCTCATCCTCGTCGGGGTGGTTGCCGTGCAGTCGCTCGCTGTCGTGGCCACCGTCGAGCTGATCGCCAGGGACTACCTATGCGCGCACCCTGCTGATGCACGAGGGCAGCGGTGAGCCAACGCGCGTGCGCTGGAAGCTAACAGCTGTATGCAGAGAACACCTTGTCTGCGTATAGTCGTGCGCGTGACGCGACGTACGACGCTCGAGGTCGACGACGAGGTGCTCGCGCAGGTGCAGGCCGTGCTCGGTACGAGCGGGCTCAAGGACACCGTCGATGCGGCCTTCGCTCGGCTCCTTCGCACGGAACGGCTCCGGCGTTCCACCGATCAACTCGTGTCCGGTGTGTTGATCGAGCTCGACCCTGGTCTCCGGGCCCAGATGTGGCGATGAGTGGGCTGTTCCTAGCCGACACCTCCGCCTACCACCGAGCTGGCAACCCGATCGTCGCCGGGCGCTGGCGGGACCTTGTCGACCGCTACCTCCTGGCCACCACGGCGCCGGTACGCCTCGAGGTCCTATTCAGCGCCCGGTCACCAACCGCCTGGCGGGCGACGAAGGCCCTCCTGGACGACCTGCACCAGTTGCCCTGCGGTGAACCCGCCTGGAGCCGCGCCGAGCAGGTGCAGGGACTGTTGGCCGAGCGCGCGATGCACCACAGATCGGTGAAGCTGAACGATCTCCTGATCGCCGCTGCCGCCGAGCTGAGCGGGGCAAGCGTCCTGCACTACGAC
>JBBSUR010000018.1:0-23151 GCA_038234255.1 Mycobacteriales bacterium
AGGGGCGGGAGCAAGCCGGCTCGCCTTCCGGACGGCCGGATGGCGCTGATCGAGCACCTGCGAGAGCTCCGGAACCGGTTGGGCGTGTCCCTGCTCGCTCTGGGAGTCTGCGTCGTCGTCGCGCTGATCTTCCGGGCGCAGGTCTTTGACGTGGTGAAGAAGCCCTACTGCGATACCAAGGTGGCTCGTCAGGCGGCGGCGGCTGCCGGAGGTGAGTGCAACCTGTTCGCCTTCGGCACCTTCGAGCAGTTCTCGGTGTCGCTGCGGGTGGCTCTGATCGTCGGGGTCCTTGCCTCTGCGCCGGTCTGGCTCTATCAGGTCGGCGCCTTCATCACGCCGGCCTTGCACCGCAAGGAGAAGCGCTACGCCGCTGGCTTCCTGGGCGCGTCGTTGCTGCTGTTCGCGCTGGGGGTGACCTTCGCCTTCCTCACCATTTCCCGCGGGCTGCAGTTTCTGTTGACCTTCGGTGGGGACGGGATCGTGACGCTGCCATCGATCCAGAGCTACCTGTCGTTCGTCACGCTGACGCTGCTGGGCTTTGGCGTCGCCTTTTTGTTCCCCGTCTTCGTCTTGTTCCTGCACTTCGTGGGCGTCTTCCCCACCCGGGTCATGCGGTCCTGGCGGCGCGGCATGATCGTCGGGATCGCCGTCGCGGCGGCGGTCCTCACTCCTTCACAGGACCCGTTCACCTTCATGGCCATGGGCCTGCCGCTCTACGGGCTGTACGAGGGATGCATCGTCATCGGCCGGATCCGGGAACGGGCGCAGCGCCGCCGGCTGGCCCGCGAGCCCGGCGCCCAAGCCCTCGAGCAGCTGGGCGACGACGAGACGTCCTCCGTCGACAGATCCTCCTCGCCCTAGTTCGCGCCGCCGGCCAGCCGTGAGCGTCGTAGCCTGGGCCGGTGAGCAGCGAGGCGGTTCCGCCGGAGGCTGATCAGTCCTCGTCGCCGTCCCCGGCGCAGCGCTACGCCGCCTTCCGCCGCACCCAGAGCGGCGCGGCGTTGGCCGAGTTCGAAGTGGGCTACCCGTTCGGACTGGACGCCTTCCAACGCACCGCGTGTGCCGCTCTCGAGGCCGGCCGCGGCGTCCTGGTCGCCGCCCCCACCGGGGCCGGCAAGACGGTGGTCGGCGAGTTCGCGGTGCATCTGGCGCTGCGTCAGGGCCGCAAATGCTTCTACACCACCCCGATCAAGGCGCTGTCCAACCAGAAGTACGCCGACCTGGTCGCCCGCTACGGCGCCGAGCGGGTGGGCTTGCTCACCGGAGACCACTCGGTCAACGGCGACGCCGAGGTCGTCGTCATGACCACCGAGGTCCTGCGCAACATGCTTTACACCCGCGGCCGGCAGGGGGCCGCCGGCTCCGCGGACCGGCTGCGGGGACTCGCTCACGTGGTCATGGACGAGGTCCACTACCTGGCCGACCGCGAGCGCGGCGCGGTCTGGGAGGAGGTGATCATCCATATGCCGGACGAGGTTCAGCTCACCTCGCTCTCGGCGACGGTCAGCAACGCCGAGGAGTTCGGGGCCTGGCTGGTCACCGTCCGCGGCGATACCGAGATCGTGGTCGAGGAGCACCGCCCCGTACCGCTATGGCAGCACGTCATGGTCGGCACCCGGCTGTACGACCTCTTCGCGTCTGGTGGGGAGGTCAATCCGGCCCTGGAGCGGATCGCCCGGGACGAGGGGCACTTCCCCGCCCGCGGACGTGCCGGTCGACCTGCGGAGCGTGGCCGGCCGCGCCGCCCGACCGCCCACCGGTCCGACGTCCTCGGCCGGCTCGACAGCCAAGGACTGCTCCCGGCGATCACCTTCATCTTCAGCCGCGCCGGGTGCGCGGCTGCCGTCCAGCAGTGCGTACGGTCCGGCCTGCGGCTGCTCGACGCCGCCGAAGCCGAGCAGGTCCGGCGCGAGGTCGAGCGGCGTACGGCGTCGCTGCCCCGCGAGGACCTGCAGGTGCTGGGCTACTGGGAGTGGCTGGAGGGTCTACAGCGCGGCTTCGCGGCTCACCACGCCGGCATGCTGCCCACCTTCAAACAGGTGGTCGAGGAGCTGTTCGTCGTCGGTCTGGTGAAGGCGGTGTTCGCGACCGAGACGCTGGCTCTGGGCATCAACATGCCGGCCCGTTCGGTCGTGCTGGAGAAGCTGACCAAGTGGAACGGGGAGGCGCACGCCGACCTCACTCCCGGGGAGTACACCCAACTGACCGGTCGGGCGGGACGGCGCGGCATCGACGTCGAGGGGCATGCCGTCGTGCTCTGGCAGCCGGGGTTGTCGCCCAAGACGGTGGCCGGCCTCGCCACCACCCGGACCTATCCGCTCCACTCGAGTTTTCGCCCGTCCTACAACATGGCCGTGAACCTCGTCGGCAACCTCGGGCGCGAGTCCGCCCGTACCCTGCTGGAGAGCTCGTTCGCCCAGTTCCAGGCCGATGCCTCCGTGGTCGGGCTGGCGGCGCAGATCCGCCGCAACCTCGACGGGCTCGAGGGCTATCGTTCGTCGGCCACCTGCCACCTGGGCGATGTCGAGCAGTACGGGCGGTTGCGGGCCGCGCTGCACCGTCGTGAGGCCGACCTCGCCCGGCAGGGCGTCGTCCAGCGCCGAGCCGCCGCGGCAGCCGCGCTCGAGCAACTCAGCGCCGGCGACGTGATCCGCGTCCCCAGCGGGCGGCGGGCCGGGCTTGCCGTGGTGCTGGATCCGGGCCTGGGCACCGGGGAGACGCATCCGCTGGTGTTGACCGAGGACCGCTGGGCCGGTCGCCTGTCGCTCGCGGACTTCCCCGTGGCCGCAATCGCCGTGGGCCGGCTGCGGGTGCCCAAGAACTTTTCGGCGCGCTCCCCGCAGTCCCGCCGCGACCTGGCCTCAGCGTTGCGGTCGCTGGATGTGCCCGGGCCGGTGCGCGGTCCGCGTCGCCGCTCTGCGGCTGCCGACGACGATGAGCTCGCGTCCCTGCGCGTCGCGTTGCGTCGCCACCCGGTGCACGGCTGTCAGGACCGCGAGGCGCACCTGCGCTGGACCGAGCGCGAGCAGCGGCTGCGCAGCGAGACCGACGCGCTGGAGCGTCGGATGGCCGGCAAGACCAGCTCGATCGCGCGCACCTTCGACCGGGTCTGCGCCGTACTGGACGAACTCGGCTATCTGTGCGACGACCGGGTCAGCGTGGCGGGCCAGTCGCTGGCCCGGATCTACAGCGAGTCCGACCTGCTCGCCGTGGAGTGCCTGCGGGATGGACTGTGGGACGAGTTGGAGCCGGCCGAGCTCGCCGCGGTGGTCTCCTCGCTGGTCTACTCCAGCAGGCGGGCCGACGAGTCCAACCCGGTCGTCCCCTCCGGCGGTGTACGAAACGCGCTCGAGGCGATGGATCGGCTCTGGGGCACCCTGGGGCAGGCCGAAACGGATGCCGGTCTGCAGCCGCTGAGGCGTCCGGATCCGGGCTTCTCCTGGGCGGTGTGGCGGTGGGCCGGGGGAGCGAGCCTGGAAGCCGTGCTGGGCGACGACCCGGATCTCACCGCCGGCGACTTCGTGCGGTGGTGCAAGCAGCTGGTGGACCTGCTCGGCCAGATCGCCGCAGTCGCCGAGGACCTGCCGCCGCAGGGGGCGCGGCTGCGCCGCACCACCCGCACGGCCATCGACGCCGTACGCCGTGGTGTGGTCGCCTACAGCAGCGTCGGCTGACCGGCTCCCTGCCGCTACCGGCGCCCTGCCGGCACCAGCGCTCGGTAGCGTGGTGCGGCGTGACCTCCCGGCTGGTGCTTGCCAGCGCCTCGCCGGCGCGGCTGCGGCTGCTGCGCGACGCTGGCTTCGACCCTCGGGTTCTGGTCAGCGGGGTGGACGAGAGCGGCGCCACCGCCGAGACACCCGAGGCGCTCGTCCGCGAGCTCGCCTGGCGCAAGGCCACAGCGGTCGCGGCCGGTCTGCCCGAAGGGCTGGTCGTGGGCTGCGACTCGATGCTGCTGCTGGGCACCGAGCTGCTCGGCAAACCGGGTGACGCCGCCCAGGCCCGAGCCCGCTGGACGCAGCTGCGGGGCTCGACCGGGACCCTGCTGACCGGCCAGGTCGTGCTGGACGCCGCGACGGGACGCAGTGCCGGCGGGGTCGCGTCGACCTCGGTGCGCTTCGGGACGCCGACCGATGAGGAGGTGGATGCCTACGTCGCCTCGGGCGAGCCGCTGCACGTCGCCGGCGCCTTCACTCTGGACGGGCGCTCGGCGCCCTTCGTCGAGGGTATCGACGGCGATCCGGGCACGGTGATCGGCCTGTCGCTGCCGCTGCTGCGCCGGCTGCTCGACGAACTCGGGGTACGGATCACCGACCTGTGGTGCGTGCCGTGACGACCCCGGTGCTGGTGGCTCCGCTGCGGATCGGTCCGCTCACCGTGAAGCTCCCCGTCGTCCTGGCGCCCATGGCGGGGGTGACCAACGCCGCCTATCGCTCGCTGTGCCGCTCCTACGGGGCCGGGCTCTACGTCAGCGAGATGGTCTCGGCACGGGCGCTGCTCGAGGTCAACGAGACGACGTCACGACGAGCCAGCTTCGGCGCCGACGAGACCGTACGCAGCATCCAGCTCTACGCCACGAACCCTGCTGTCGTCGGAGCCGCCGTCCGGACGCTGGTGGAGCAGGACGGGGTCGACCACGTGGACCTCAACGTCGGCTGCCCGTCGCCGAAGGTGACCCGACGCGGCGGGGGAGCGGCGCTGCCCGCGCATCCGGTGCTGTTCGGCAACCTGGTGCGCGCTGCCGTCGCCGCGGCCGGGGACGTGCCGGTCACCGTGAAGATGCGCACGGGGATCGACGACACCCACCTGACCTACCTCGACGCGGGCCGGCGCGCCCGGGACGAGGGTGCAGCGGCGGTGGCCCTGCATGCGCGTACGGCCGAGCAGTTCTACTCCGGCCGGGCCGACTGGGACGCGATCGGCGAACTGAAGCTGGCGCTGCCCGATGTTCCGGTGCTGGGCAACGGCGACATCTGGACGGCTCCCGACGCGGTGCGGATGATGGCGCAGACCGGCTGTGACGGGGTCGTCGTCGGACGCGGGTGCCTCGGCAAGCCCTGGCTGTTCCGCGACCTGGCGGACGCGTTCGCGGGGCGCCGCCTGCGCCGTGCGCCCAGCGTCGGTGCGCTGGTCCCGGTCATGAAGCGGCATGCCCGGCTGCTGGTCGAGGCGCGCGGCGACGAGGGGTTCGCGGTCCGCGACTTCCGTCGGCACACCGGGTGGTACCTCACCGGCTACCCGGTCGGAGGCGCCGCCCGCAAGCGGCTCGCCATGGCCTCCACGCTGATCGAGCTCGACCAGCTGCTCGACGCCCTGGACCCCACGGCCGAGTTGCCGGACGGCGCCGAGGCGCTGCCCCGTGGCCACGTCCAGGGTCCACGCCACGTCACCCTGCCCGAGCACTGGCTCCGCCACGTCCACGACCCGACACCGCCCGACGACGCCGGCGCCTTCCACTCGGGCGGATGAGCGCTGCTCCCTGCGGTCAGCTGACCGCGTCGAGATTGTCGCGGGAGGTGATCCCGGCCAGTCCGAGCACTCCCCGCTCGCGCCGGACCGCGTCGGCGTAGGCGGCCACCTGTGCCACGGCCCATTGGTCGTCGCGTCCGGTCTCGGCGGCCAGCAGCCGGGCCGCTCGGGGTGCCGCAGGCAGGCCGGCGTCCCGCGCCCGGAGCGACAACCGCAGGCGCCGGCTGAACACGTCCTCCAACGTCACCGCCCCCTCGGCCCGGGCGGCGTGCACCACTTCGGCGGCGATGTGGGGGGCGGCGGGCGACAGGACATCCGCCAGCGACGCGTCCTCGGCGATCAGGGACAGGACGGCGTACGCCTGCTCGCCGGTCTGCCGCAGCAGCCCGTCCGCGACCCGCTGGTCGAGCCCGAGCGAGCCTGCGGCCACCGAGAACTCCTGCTCCAGGACCGCCCAGGGCCGGGTGCCCCCCAGCGAGATCTCGTCGGTGCGGCAGCGCGCCCGACGACCGTCACGGGCGCAGATGCGGTCGACCACGTCCTTGGCCATCCGCCGGTAGGTCGTGAGCTTGCCGCCGGTGATCGTCAGGACACCGCCGGACCCCTCGGTCAGGCTGTGTCGCCGGCTGATGTCACTCATCGCTGCGGTGCCCACGTCACGGATGAGCGGCCGCACCCCGGCCCAGGCCCCCAGGACGTCGTCGGCGCCCAGGTGGCCCCCGAAGACGTCGTTCCCGGCAGCCAGCACGTAGTCCAGGTCGGCGGCGGTGAGCGACAGGTCCTCGAGCGCCCCCTCGTACGGTGTATCGGTGGTTCCGAGGATGGTCTGCTCGCCGTAGGGGATGGCGAACATCGAGCGGCCGTCACCCTGCCGGCTCGGCAGCAGGACGCTGGCGGCGCGCAGGGGCAGCCGGGCATGGGGCAGTACGAGGTGCACGCCCTTGGACGGCTGTACGGCAGGCGGTCGGCCGGGTTCCTCCCAGGACTGCAACCGGTCCACCCACACCCCGGTCGCGTTGACCACATGGCGAGCGGTCACTTCGACCGTGGCGCCGCCGAGCCGGTCGTGCACGGTCGCTCCGCGGACCCGGCCGACCGGGTCGGTGAGCAGGCCGGTCGCTTCGGCATAGGACACCGCGAGCGCCCCGAAGCGCCGCGCCGCCTGCACGACGGCCAGCACGAGCCGCGCGTCGTCGGTGCTGCAGTCGCCGTAGAGGTAGGAGTGCAGCAGTCCGGAGTCGGCCAGGGCCGGTGCGAGCGCGATCGCCTCCTGGGCCGTCACCTTCTCGTGCCGTCGCACGTCGGTGCCGCGCGAACCCAGCGAGGCGAAGGCGAAGACGTCGTAGGTGGTGAGCCCGAGCCCCAGCAGGCGTCGCCGGGCGGTGTCCGGCCACACCGGGTAGAGAAAATCCATCGGACGGACCAGATGGGGGGCCAGCCGCAGGAGCAGCTGCCGTTCGGTCACGCCCTCGCGGACCAGGCCGAACTCGTAGTGCTCCAGGTAGCGCAAGCCGCCGTGGACCAGCTTGGAACTCTTGCTGCTGGTGCCGCTGGCGAGGTCGCCCCGGTCGAGCACCGCGACCCGCAGGCCTCGACTGGCAGCGTCGAGGGCCACGCCGGCACCCGTCGCGCCCATCCCGACCACGAGCACGTCAAGCTCGCCGGCGGCTGCCTCGGCAAGATCGACGGCCCGGGTATGCACCGAGAATGCGTTGTTACCCATCAGTAGTCATGATGCCACGCGGCTCGCCAGCGCGGCGAGCAGCCGGCTCAACGGGCTGTCGAGTCCCCAACGGTCGGACAGCGCCACCAGTCGGGAAGGGTCGCGTGGGTCCGCCGGGAGTGCGTCGTCCAGCACCGGCAGCGGCAGGTCGCGCACCGTTCTGGTGACCGCCGGCGCGACCTCCAGGTAGTCGCGTGCCGCCGCCAGTCTCGCCCGAGATCCGGCCGGGAACCCGTCCTGCACGCCGGCGTCGAGGGCCTCCAGGATCGATTCGACACTTCCGAACCGGCGTACCAGGGCCGCTGCGGTCTTGTCGCCGACGCCCGGGACCCCGGGCAGCCCGTCGCTGGGATCGCCGCGCAGGACGGCGTACTCGGCGTACTGCGTACCCGGGATGTCGAATTTCGTGGCCACCTCTGCTACCCCGTACGGTCGCAGTTTCTCGACGGTATACAGCACCCGCACGGGTCCGGAGTCGCGGACGAGTTGGAACATGTCGCGATCGCCGCTGACCACGTCCACGGCGCCGGGCTCCCGGGCCGACAGCGTCCCGAGGACGTCGTCGGCCTCGAAACCATCGACGCCGGCGACGGCGATGCCCACCGCGTCGAACACCTCCAGCAGGACGGCGACCTGGGCGGCAAGGCTCGCCGGTTCGGCCTCGGCCCCGTTGACCGTGAGGCGGTGAGCTTTGTACGACGGTACTGCGGCCACCCGGAACGCCGGCCGCCAGTCGAGGTCCAGACAGGCCACCAGCCGGGCCGGACGGGTGTCCCGCACGATCCGGGCGATGAGATCCACGGTGCCACGGATGGCGTTGACCGGGGAGCCGTCGGGGCCGGTGACCGACTCCGGGACACCGTGAAAGGACCGATACCACAGCGAGGGCGTGTCGAGCAGCGTCAGTTGACCGGGCACGCACCGAGCCTGTCAGATGCGTCGCGGTCGCAGGGATTTTTCGGGACCCTCCGGTCGCTTCCGTGGGTCCGCTGCAACCGGCTGAACGCCAAGCGCGGCGTCATGCGGCGTCATCCGCCGGAAGCCGGGTAGGGCCGTGGCCGCTCATCCCGACCGACCCTGGAGGTCGCGTGGACATTACCGAGATCACCTTGAGCCAGCACGGCGACCAGCGGCGCGCCTTCCGCGCAGCTCGACGAGGTGCCGCGCGACGATGCCGCCGCCCTCTCGGCGGCCTGGTCGCGGTTGGATCGGTGCGAGCCCGCTGGACCTGCCGGCCGACAGCGCGATGGACGTACGCGCCGTGGTCTGCAGCTGAGGCCGGCGCCGCAGCGGGCGAGTTGCGTCGAGCTCGTCCCTGATCAACTGGGGAGATCCAGGCGAAGATCGCCCCGATCTGCGCCAGATGCTCAGGGAGGGGCCGACACCGCCGCCGGGCCGCTGGGGATTGCAGAGCGTCGACCTCGGCGAGTCGTGGAAGGGTGAATGTCGATGAGCCCCGCCGACATCCGAGACCTGCCGACCGGGGGCGAGGCCTTGGTGCGGGCACTACGGGCACTGGACGTCGAGGTCGCCTTCGGCCCTCCCGGGATCCATGACCTGACCGCGTCGGAGTGCTTGCCTGGCAGTGGAGTCCGACTGGTCGGGATGCGGCACGAACAGACCGCGGGCAATGCCGCGGACGGGTACGCCCGGGCGACCGGACGCCTCGGGGTGGCGCTCACCACGACCGGACCGGGCGCGGCGAACATCGTGGCGGCCACCGGTGAGGCCTGGGCCAGCCACTCGCCGCTGCTCGTGCTGGCCACCGACCTCCCGACCACCGACCAGGGGTCGTTGTTCCGTCCGGTCACCAAGGACGTCATGCGGGTGGAGCGGGCAGCCCAGCTCTACGAGCAGGTCGTCCTGGCCGGCCGGCGAGCGTTGCGGGCTCCGTGTCGTCCGGTCTACCTGGAGTTCCCCACCGACCTGCTGAGCGCCGAGGTAGACGAACCGATCGAGCTCCTGAGCGCCGTACCAGCCGTCTTCGTCCGCTACCTCGACGACGCGGTCGCACCGGAGATCGCTGCGGCGCGGCGCCCGCTGATCTGGGCCGGCGGCGGCGCGACGGCAGCCTCGGCAGGCCCTGCCGTCGCCGAGCTGGCGCAACGGCTGGGCGCGCCGGTCCTGACGTCTTACGGGGGACGCGGCCTGCTGCCCCCCGATCATCCCTGCCTGGTGCCGTTGCCGCCGCACGCCCCGGAGGCCGGGGCGCTGTGGGACGCGGCGGATCTGGTGTTGGTGCTGGGCAGCGACCTCGATGCCATGAACACCCAGGGCTTTCGCAAGTCCCGCCCGCCTCGTCTGATCACCGTCGACCTGGTGGAGCCGGTCAGCGAGCCGCCGGACCACTGGGTGCGGGGCGATGTCGCTGCGGTGCTGGCAGAGTTGGCCGAGCAGCTGGTCCGGATCGGCCCGCGAACCCCCTGGTTCGGCCGGCCGGCGGGCCGCAGCTCCCACGGCGGTTCTCGCGACCGCATCGCGTTCCTGGACGCCTTCGAGGCCGGTCTGCCTCCTGACACCGTCGTGGTCGCCGACCGGTGCGTCGCGGGTTCCTGGTACGCCGGCTTCGGACGGGTCGAGTGCCCCCGTGGGCTGGCCTTTCCGGCCGGCTCCCTGAGCTTCGGCCTCCCGGCGGCCCTCGGCAGCAGCCTGAGCGGGCGGCCCACCGTCGCGCTCGTCGGGGAAGGCGGGTTGCTCGCCGCCTGTGGTGACCTGGCGACCGCCGCTCAGGAACGACTGTCGGTCACCGTCGTCGTGGTCGAGGACGGGGCGTACGCGACGTTGCGTCCCGACTCGCTCGACGTCGTCGCGCTGGCCGGTGCGTTCGGTGTCCCGGCGCGTGAGGTCGGCCTCACGAACATTGCTGCGGCGGTGAGCGACGGCATCGCCAGCCGGTCGCCGAACCTGGTGTGGCTGGTTGCCGGCGGGCGACTGGGGCAAACTAAGTCCCAACCTGCCTGACGTCGAACGCCGGAGCTGCCATGACGAACTCCTTGATCCTCATTGTGCCGGCCGTGGTCCTGCTGATCGTGGCGATCGTCCTGCTGGTGGTCCTGCTCAGCATCCAGCGCCACCGCAAGGACGAAAGGCGGCACCACGCCGAAGGTGAGGAGTGTGACCGGGCCTACGGGCTGGCCGGGCGCCGCACCGGAGCCGCCGCTCCCGGCCGGCCCGAGCGGTCCGAGCGGCCCGGTCGCTTCGCGCGTTCGTCGGCTCGCGCCGTCCTGCAGATCCGTCCGCTGAGCCCGGACCGCCGGCAGTGTTATGTGCACGCCTGGAGCGGCGCGGAGAGTCGTTTCGTCGACTCGCCCGTGCTGGCCCTGAGCGAGGCCGACGCGCTGTTGACGCAACTGCTCGCCGAACGCGGCTTCCCGTTGTCCGACATCGGTCCGGACGAGGATCAAGATCAGCCGACGCTGTCCCCGGAGCACGCGCCGATGCTGCAGAACTACCGCGCCGGTCAGGCGATCGAGAAGGCCAACAGCTCGGCCCGCGCCGACACCGAGCAGGTGCGCCAGGGGCTGCAGCACTTCCGGCTCGTCTTCCAGGCGCTGGCCGGACCGACGGCCGAGGACGTCGCCGAACCGCAGCCGGGTCCGGAGCACCGGCACGCAGCCCGCCGCATCCCGGGCCAGTTGCCTCGCTGAACATCTCCGGCCTGCCTCGTGACCACGACCCTGTACCGCCGGGGTCGGGTCCGCAGTCCGACCGATCCGTTTGCCACCGCCCTGCTCGTCAGTGGCCGGCGGATCGCGTGGGTCGGCAGTGAGGACGGCGCCGAAGCGCTGACCGCGGATCGCACCGTCGAGCTCGACGACGCTTGGATGGCGCCCGCCTTCGTCGATGCCCACGTGCACGCCACCTCGACCGGCCTGGCGCTGTCCGGGCTGGACCTGCGCGGCGCCCCCTCCCTCGCCGCCGCCCTGGACCGGGTCGCCGAGGCAGCCCGCACGGCGAGGGGGGCGGTGCTGCTCGGGACCGGCTGGGACGACACCGACTGGCCGGAGCGGCGCCCGCCCACCGCCGCCGAGTTGGACCGCGCCTCCTACGGCGGAGTCGTCTACCTGGCGCGCACCGACGTGCACTCTGCGGTCGTGTCCAGTGCCCTGCTCGCGGCTGCGCCGGACGCCCGCACCGCCCCGGGTTTCCTCGGTGCCGGCCTGGTCCGCCAGCAGGCCCACCACGTCGTACGGCGGGCGGCGTACGCGGCGGTGACCCCCGCCCAGCGGCGGGCCGCCCAGCGGCGGACCCTGGACCACGCGGCCCGGCTCGGCATCGCCTGCGTCCACGAGTGTGGTGGGCCCGACATCGCCGGTGAACGGGACTTTCTCGACCTGCTCGGCGCCGACCATCCGGTCCGGCGGATCGGCTACTGGGGCGAGCTCGCCGAACTCGGGGGAGTGGAGCGGGCACGCGAGCTCGGCGCCGCCGGCGCCGGCGGGGACCTGTTCGTCGACGGCAGCCTGGGCAGCGCCACGGCCTGCCTGGCCGAGCCCTACCACGACGGCACGAGGTCCGGGCCGCCCTACCTCGAGGCGACCCAGATCGCCCGACACGTCCTTGCCTGCACGTCGGCCGGTCTCCAGGCCGGCTTCCACGCCATCGGGGACGCGGCCCTCGAGCAGGTCCTCGCCGGTGTCGGCGAAGCCGCCGAGGACGTCGGACCGGCTGCACTGCGCGCCGCTCGGCACCGCATCGAACACGCCGAGATGTTGACGCCGGAGCTGGTCGGGGCGATGGCGACGTACGGCCTGGTGGCCAGTGTGCAGCCGGCCTTCGATGCCCGCTGGGGCGGGGACGACGGCATGTACGCCGACCGCGTCGGCCCGCAGCGGGCCCGGTCGATGAACCCGTATGCGGCGCTGGCGGGCGCAGGGGTGGCGCTCGCGCTGGGATCCGACACGCCGGTCACCCCGCTCGACCCCTGGGGGACCATCCGGGCCGCGGTGGCGCACCGCAGCCCCGGCAGCGGCCTGTCGGCGCGGGCCGCCTTCGCTGCGCACACCCGAGGCGGGTGGCGGGCGGCCCGGGTCGACGACGCCGGCGAGCTGGCCCCCGGTGCGCGGGCCAGCTTCGCCGTCTGGCAGCTGGCCGGTGAGCTGGTCGTGCCGACCCCGGACGCCCGGGTGTCGGCCTGGTCGACCGATCCGCGCTCCGCGGTGGCCGGCCTGCCGGACCTGGACGGCTCCGACCCGGTCTGCCGGCTGCTCGTCGTCGATGGACGGCCGGTGTCGACCGGCTGAACGCGGCGAACTTCCGGGCGAACGATGCCCCTCGACCGCACCCCGTCTGACCTGCGAAGACAGCCTATAAGCGCAGGTCAGAGGCCGGTTGACAGGCCTAGGGCGGGCGCGGCTAAGGTGCTCGCAGTCCACCGAGGGCAGGCGCCGGAAGGTCCAGTAGACAACGGCTTGCCGGTAGCCTCCAGCTCCCGCCAGGCCGGTCCGAAGGGCCAAGACGGCGCCTGCCCTGGTGGCGTTCGTCGACCGCTTGGCGCCGCGCTGCCGAACGGCCGATCGGGCAGAATGACCCAGTGACCCGCCTGGCTCCTGCACTCGCCGAGCCGGCACCTCCGCAGCTGCGCGGCCCGGCTCGCCGCGCAAGGTCCGGTCTGCTGCGGCCGGTCGGCTGTGTCCTGGCCGGGCTCGCCCTCTACCTGGCCTTCCCCCCGGTCGGCCTGTGGTGGTTGGCCGCTCCGGCGGTGGCGGCCTTCCTGCTGCTGTGCCGGGGGACGACCGCGTCCCGCGGTGCGCTGCTGGGCCTGGCGTTCGGCCTGGCCTTCTTCCTGCCGCTGGTCGAGTGGACGGCGACCATCGCCGGCGTGGGCGCGCTGCTCGCTCTGGGCCTGCTGCAGGCGAGCTTCCTCGCGCTGCTCGGCGCTGCGCTCTCCCGGGTGACCCGGTTGTCCGGCTGGCCGCTGTGGTCGGCCCTGGCCTGGGTTCTGCAGGAGGCGCTGCGCTCGCGTATCCCGTTCGGCGGTTTCCCGTGGGGACGGCTGGCGTTCAGCCAGGCCGACAGCCCGCTGACGCCGTTGGCCGCCCTCGGGGGCGCGCCACTGGTCACCTTCGTCGTCGCGCTGCTCGCCGGTGCGTTGGCCTGGGCCGTGGTCGGGCTGCGGACCGCGCCCCGGGCCGCACTGCTCGTGGCCGGCGGGGCGCTCGCGGCCGCCGCCGGCGTCGCCGCACTCGTGCCGACCCCGGACGACGGCGACACGGTGGAGGTCGCGGTCATCCAGGGCAACGTGCCCAGGCTCGGACTGGGCTTCAACGACCAGCGCGCCGCCGTGCTGGACAACCACGTTGCGGCGACGCGGGCACTGGCCGCCGATGTCCGCGCCGGCCGTGCGCCCCGTCCCGACCTGGTCCTGTGGCCGGAGAACGCCTCCGACCTCGACCCGTTCACCGTCCCGGAGGCCTTCGCGGCCATCGACGGGGCGGTGAAGGACATCGGCGTCCCCGTACTCGTCGGCGCCGTCCTGCAAGGACCCGGCGACCAGGTGAGCAACGCCGGGATCGTCTGGGATCCGGTGACCGGCCCGGGTGAGCGCTACGTCAAACGTCACCCCGTGCCCTTCGGCGAGTACATCCCCTACCGCTCCCTGGTCCGCCAGGTCACCGAGAAGGTCGAGCTGGTGCCCCGCGACTTCGCCGCCGGCGACCGGCCCGGAGTCCTGCAGGTGGGACCGGTCCTGCTCGGCGACGTCATCTGCTTCGAGGTGGCGTACGACGACCTGGTCCGCGACGTCGTCACCGGGGGAGGCAGGCTGCTGGTCGTCCAGACCAACAACGCCACCTTCGGACGCAGTGGCGAAACGGTGCAGCAGCTCGCCATGGGTCGGCTGCGCGCGGTGGAGCACGGTCGGGCGGTCCTGGTTGCGGCGACCAGTGGGATCAGCGCGGTGATCACGCCCCGCGGCGAGCTGGTCGCCTCGGCACCGGTGTTTACCCGGGCCGTCCTGTCCGTGCAGGTGCCCGTCCGCGACGAGCTCACCGTCGCGACGCGGCTCGGTGCGCTGCCCGAAGGGTTGCTGTCGTTGCTGGCGGTGCTCGGTGTCGCCCGTGCGGTCCGCTCGACCGGCCGCCGCCGCAGGTCACGGTGAGACCGCCGCTCGGGCGGGTGCTCGTGGTGGTCCCCACCTACGACGAGAAGGACAACCTCGGCCCCGTTCTCGCCCGCCTGCATGCCGCGGTTCCGGCGGCCGACGCACTCGTGGTCGACGACAACAGCCCGGACGGCACCGGCCGGCTCGCCGACCGGCTGGCCGCAGCGGACGCCCGAGTGCACGTCCTGCACCGCGCCGAGAAGGCAGGGTTGGGAGCGGCCTATGTCGCCGGCTTCGCCTGGGCCCGGACGCACGACTACGACGTGGTGGTCGAGATGGACGCGGACGGCTCGCACGCACCCGAGCAGTTGCCACGGCTGCTGGCGGCGCTGGAGCGCGCCGACCTCGTGCTCGGCAGCCGATGGGTGCCAGGCGGAGAAGTGGTGAACTGGCCGAAGTCGCGTGAACTGCTCAGCCGCGGCGGCAACGCCTACACCCGCAGCGTACTGCGGTTGCCGCTGCGGGACGCGACCGGGGGCTTCCGGGCCTATCGACGGGCCGTGCTGGACAACCTTCCGCTGGGCGAAGTCGCCTCCCAGGGGTACTGCTTCCAGGTGGACCTCGCCTGGCAGACCTGGAAGGCCGGCTACACGGTCGTCGAGGTGCCGATCACTTTCGTCGAGCGCGAGCGGGGCACGTCCAAGATGAGCCGCTCGATCGTCGTCGAGGCGTTGTGGCGGGTCACCTGGTGGGGCCTGCGCATCCCGCCAGTGCACCGCCGTGCCCCGAGAGCCAGCTGACATGCCCATCCTGCTCGTGGCCGTCCTCATCGTCGTCCCACTGGTCGAGATCTACCTGCTGGTGCAGGTCGGGCAGCTGCTCGGCATCGTGCCGACACTGCTGCTCCTGCTGGCCATGTCGGTGTTGGGCGGCTACCTGCTGCGGCGCGAGGGCACCAAGACGTGGCGCGCGTTCACCGCCGCCACCCGCGCCGGACACCTTCCGGCCCAGGAGGTGGCCGACGGGGCCCTGGTGCTGCTGGGCGGCGCGCTGCTGCTCACCCCTGGCTTCGCCACCGACGTGATCGGGCTGGCCTGCGTGCTCCCGATGACCCGGACCAGGCTGCGGCGGATGCTCACCGCCAGCGCGGCGCGACGACTCGGGATAGGGAAAAGGCGCTAGGCGCTGCGCTTGTCCTTGGCCCGCTCGCTCTTGAGGGCGGCCTTGACCTTGCCCTGGTGGTCGTGCAGGACGGCGAGCCGCTCGGCCAGGACCTCTTCGAGCTCCGCCGCGGTCCGCCGCTCCAGCAGCATGTCCCAGTGGGTCCGCGCGGGCTTGCCCTTCTTGGCCTCCAGCGGAGCACCGTCGCGAAGCAGCGCGGGCGCACCGCAGACGCGGCACTCCCACACCCCCGGCAACTCGGCTTCAGCCGCGAAGGGCACAGCCGTCTCGTGACCCTGCGAGCAGTCGTAGACCGTGCGCAGTCGCGGGGCGAACTCCGTGTGGCGGTCGCTCTCGTAACTCACACTTCCGAGGCGGGTGCCTCGAAGGACGCGGTCGCTCATGGGTGCCTCCCGGGTCAGGACGTCTGGGGTTACAACGTGCAAACTCCTGTGAGGATTCCCCCACCCGCCCGCCGAACGCCTCCGGCGCTGCCCACCCCCAAGGAGCCACTGTGCCGCTGCTCACCCGCCCTGTTCTGCGGCGGACTTCGACGTCGGCCACCGCGTACGCCCTGCTCGTCGCGGGCACCCCGCGCCGGCTGGCACTGGTCCGCACCGGGGTCGGCGCCGGGCTGCTGGTACGGCCGCGAGCGCTGCCGACGCTGTTCGGCATCGACTCGGCCACCAGCTCCCGGATGGCTTGGTCCACCACGATGCTCGGCGCCCGGGAAGTGGCCCTGGGCCTGGGGACGCTGGCCACCCTGCGTTCGACCGACCCGCGGGCCGCCCGCGTGTGGATCGCCGCCGGCGTCCTGTGCGACGCCGTGGACGTCCTGGCCGTCGGGGCAGCCGCCGTGAAGGGGCGGCTGTCGCGAGCACCGGGCGGCGCCTCCGCGGCGACGGCGGCGATCGCCGTGCTGATGGGCCTACGAACACTGCGCGACGACGCCCCGGCGCCGTAGCCTCTCTCCGTTCGCGCACGGAACAATCCACCCGTCGCCGGGTGTTCTGGGCCGCAGGCAGATGTCCAGCAAATGCGTCGAGGTGAGGGAGAGTTCCGTGGTGCGGCGCGGCAGCACGGCAGCACGGCCGCTGCGGGTCGCGATCGTGGGCGCCGGGCCCGCGGGCGTGTACGCCGCCGATGTGCTGATGAAGTCCGACGTCGAGGTGTCGATCGACCTGTTCGAGCGCCAACCCGCGCCGTTTGGTCTGATCCGTTACGGCGTCGCGCCGGACCACCCGCGGATCAAGGGGATCGTCAAGGCGCTGCACCAGGTGCTGTCCAAGCCGCAGGTGCGACTGCTCGGCAACGTGGAGTACGGCGTCGACCTCAAACTGGACGACCTGCGCAGCCACTTCGACGCCATCGTGTTCACCACCGGGGCCGAGAAGGACCGGGACCTGGACATTCCGGGCGTCGCGCTGCCCGGCAGCTTCGGGGGAGCGGCGTTCGTCTCGTGGTTCGACGGCCACCCCGACGTCGCCCGCGACTGGCCGCTGGAGGCCGAGTCGATCGCGGTCGTCGGCGCCGGCAACGTGGCACTGGACGTCGCCCGGATGCTGTCCAAGACGGCAGGCGAGCTGCTGGTCACCGAGATCCCGGACAACGTCCACGCCCGGCTCGCGGCCAGCCCGGTACGCGAGGTGCACGTGTTCGCCCGCCGGGGCCCCGCCCAGGCCAAGTTCACCCCGCTCGAACTCCGCGAACTCGACCACTCGCCCAACGTCGAGGTCATCGTCGACCCGGAGGACATCGAGTACGACGACGGCAGCGTCGCCGCCATCCGCTCGGACAACCAGACAAAGTTGGTCGTGCGCGAACTCGAGCGCTACGCGATGCGCGAGCCCGGCCCGCGTCCACGCAAGCTGTTCCTGCACTTCTTCGAGTCGCCGGTGCAGATCCTCGGCGAGACCGCGGTGGAGGGCTTCCGGACCGAGCGCACCGAGTTGACCGGCGACGGCAACGTCCGCGGCACCGGCGTGGTCCGCGACTGGCCGGTGCAGGCGGTCTACCGCTGCGTGGGCTACCGCAGCAACGAACTTCCCGGACTGCCGTGGGACGGCCGCAACCATGTCGTTCCGCACGCCGCCGGGCGCATCTTGGACCTGGACGGTGCACCCCTGCCGGGCCTGTACGTCAACGGTTGGATCAAGCGCGGACCGGTCGGGCTGATCGGCCACACCAAGGGCGACGCCATCGAGACGGTCGCCAGCCTGCTGGCCGACCTGGACGAGCTGCCCTACGCGGCGCAGCCGTCGCCGGACGCGGTGCTCGAGCTGCTCGAGGCCAAAGGTGTCGACTACACCACCTGGGACGGCTGGCAGCTGCTCGACTCGCATGAACGGGCCCTCGGTGAGGCGTTCGGACCCGTCGGCGAGGCGACCCGCGAGCGGGTGAAGGTGGTCGAGCGCGGGACGATGATCGAGGTGTCGCGGGCGGTCGCGGCGGTGGAGGCCGCCGATCCCGGCGCGGACGACCGGCTCGACGAGGCCCTGGTCCGGGCCGAGGAGCAGTCCCGGTCCTGACTCGGGACGGTGGGGCAGGAGTGTTGCGACGCCTCCGGCAGATCACCCCGCTCGAGTTCCGCGAACTCACTCGCCCAACGACGATGATCGACGTGTCCCGGGCGGCCGCGGCCGTGGAGGCCGGCGAACCCGGCGCGGACGACCGGCTCGACGAGGCCCTGCTCCGTGCCGCAGGCTGATCTAGTTGATCTTGCTTGTCGGAGTGGGCGTGCGGGACCGGCCGGTGTGTCCGGCTCCTCACTTGTAGATTGCGAAAAGTTATGCACACCAGGGCACTTTGACCGCTCGTAGGCTGGACACAGTCAGGTTCGTTGGGTGAGATTCGCCTATGAGCTCGAGCGGGTGTGAGCCAACGAGGCGACCTGCGCCGCCAGCCGATGGCACCGCGCCGGTGTCGTGCCGGTTGTTCGGGTTGGCTGCCTCAGAGGGTGAGTCGGCTGGCGCCGGTCTGGCCGTCGCGGTAGGTCACGTCCTCCTGGACGCCTCCGGCGATGTCCTTGAGCTCGTCACCGGGAAACCAGAGCGCGAAACGCCCCCCGCTCACCGTCGCGGTCACGTCCCCATGGCTTTGGCTTCGGTAGACGATGCCGGCGACGTCGTTGCCGGCGGCGCCGGCAGCCAGGGAGATGTGGCCAGCGCTCATGGTGCCGCTACCGAGGTCGGTGGCAAACAGCTCGCGGGGCCCGGGGGCCGCGTAGCCGGTGGGCGTGCCGATCGAGCCGATCATGCCGTCGGTGAACAGACCGGCCGAGTCATCGGTGATGCACATGGCCGCGAACCCGTCTCTGCCGGCGAGCACGACGGTCGTCCACACGCCTCGACGTTCGGCGATGGCCGGCTCGGCGCTGCTCAGGTCGCCGGAGAAGTCCTGTCCTGCTCCGCTCCGCTGGTTCTGGCGGCAGTCGGCGGCGGCCGCCGCGCGCTGCTGCACGGACAGGTCCGCAGGCGCCGCCGTCCAGGTGGCGAAGGCCTGGTCACCGCTGGTGAGCGACGGCAGCACGACTAGGCCCGCCGTGACGGCGGCCGCCAGACCGCCGAGCAGTCCGACACGGCTGGCGGTCCGGCCGGCTCGTCGCGGTCGGTGGACCGCGAGCACGGGCGACCCGGCCTCTGTGCGCGGGGTCGGAGTGGGGTCCTGAGCTAGGATTGCGTGAAAATCGGTGCGGGCGCGACTGCCGGCGGGATCGATGTGCTGGTCGGTGGGGTCCAGCGTTCGAAGAGCGGCGCTGATGCTGTCGGTGCGGTTCATGACGTGGTGGTCCTTTCGGCGATGCCGGCCGGCGTGCTGGCCGGGTGCGGCAGGTGATCAAGATGAAGTCGTAGGGCTCGGCGGGCGCGGCTGAGCCGCAGCCGGACGCGACCGGCGAGATGCCGAGTACGGCGGCGGCCTGCGGAGCCCGAAGGTCTTCCAAGACCGCGAGGGCGAGCACTTCCTGGTGCACCTTGGACAGAAGGCGCCAAGCTCTGGCGAGGTCCACCCGGCTCACGAGTCCGTCGGTGGTCGCGTCCGCGCGGGGCGACGACGTGGTGGCCTCGGCCAGGCATACGCCGAGGGCCCGGCGACGTTGCTCGCCCCGTTGCTGGTTGAGCAGGATGTTTCGGGTGATGCCGAAGATCCAGGCCCGAGCGTCGTCAGGGTCAGGGATCGTCATCTGGAAAGCTTTATGGGCTCTCAGTTGGCAGTCGTACACTGAGGGCTGTGTCGATCGCCGAGCAGCCAGACGAGCCGAGGGTCGGGGTCTACCCCCCCGACGAGGCTCTTCGGCGCGCCCAGCCGCTTCCACCCCGTGAACGCCTCGTCATCGACGACGTCCCGCAGGATGAGTGGACGGCGTTCCAGGAGGCGCTGGCCGAGGCATGACCGAGGCCCGCCCGGTAGGCGTGGTCGTGGACACGATGGATCAGCTGGCTATTCGACCAGCGTCCCAATCCAGTGACTGACCGCTACCGGGCGCTGATCGAGACCAGGCCGGTCCTGGTTGCGTTCCAGACGGTCATGGAGCTGCGCTACGGGGCCTTGCACGCTGGCTGGGGCGAGCTGCGCCGCCGGAGGTTGGAACGACGCATCGCCGAGTTCACCGTCGCCCAACCTGACGACGAGATGATCAGCATCTGTGCCGAGCTCCGTCAAGGGTGCCGGAAGATCGGTCACCCGCTCGGTGACAAGTTCCATGACGGTGACCGATGGATCGCCGCCACCGCTATTCGGCTTGGGCTGCCGCTCGTGTCTCATGACGACGGCTTCGTCGGGGCTCCGCGGCTCCAGCTCATCACCGCTACACCAGGGACGTAGCGGAGAGCGCGTACTCATGGTGTCCGAGGTAAGCGTGGAGCCGGCCGAGATGGCCGCTGGACGATCCCTCATCGCCACGCGCGGAGTGGCACCTACGTTGCGTTGTGCCTGCGGGTGACAACCGGCACGGGCGGGCGGGGGGCTGCACGAACGTCGTCTGCGGCGCAGCAAAAGACCGCGTTCTCGAACTCCACGACATAGTGCTCGGCATCGCCGCTCGACGAGTCGCTGGCGACCCAGGAGCCGCATGCCAGCGGACGCTGGACCTACGTTAACGGCTTCTTCGACCCACGCCCGCCGTGGCTCCGTGGACCGCACGCACAGGACTAGTCCGCGTCGATGCGACCCGGCACGTAGACGTAACCGTCGTTGTGGACGCGGTCGCGGCAGCGCGTAGGTGATTGCGCCGTCACCGCTCCACCGTCAGCGACACCGGTGTCCGCTGGTCGTTCGGCTTCCGGGGGCCCGCTTCCGACGTGGCGCAACATCGCAGAACCGGCCCTATCGTGCGTTCGTGGCGCTTCCACCTGACCTCCGTCCCGGGCAGGCACTTACCTGGGTTGGGCCGCGCCTCCCTCCGCCCGAACGCCACGTGGTGCAGCCGGCGACCGGGGCGTCTTTCTGGACTACGAGGTGCACCGTCATGAAGCGCGCCGCCGACTCGACGCGATCGACACCGGGACCCCAGAAGGCTGATTCGTCGGCGTCCAAGGCTTGAGCGACGGCTTCGCGGTCGAAGTGGAGGCGGTGCACTGTGCCGCCCTGCCGCACGACGATGACTCCCTGCTGCGGGGAGGACTCCAGGACGTCGTACCGGTCCGTGATCTTCGCTGCGAACAGACCTAGCAGCGCATTGACCTCGTCCTCATCCATCGGCCCAGTCGAACATGGTCGTGCCGGCGCGGCTGCAAATCAGGCCCGCCGCGGCCGTCACCTACGCGTCTGATAGCCGAACGACCACCGGACACTTGCGGAGCCGATGACGGGCAGTCGTGATCTTGTCCGCAGGGGATGGACGATCGGTACGGTGTCGTGGTCGCAGCCAAGGACGGCGGTGAACTCGACGAGTCGGGTTCAGGGTCTGCAGCCCCTGAACCCGGCGGTGTTGCTCCCGTCCGTTCTTCGGGCGGGGGTCTGGTCAGCTCAGCCGCTGGTCGGCGTAGGCAGCGGTGGCGTCGCGGAGGTACTCGGCTAGCCCTGGGGCCTTGGCGTCGTAGCGCGCCTTGAACTCGGGGTTGTCGACGTACATCCGGCCCAGGCCCGGGTAGCTCTCCCGGTCCGGGGTCCAGAACTGCGCGACCCCCTGGTAGTGCTGGGCCATCACCTCGAGCGCCGCCGGCGAGTCCGGGGCCGCTCCCGACCGCATCACCGCGAGAACACTGTCGTCGACCTCCTCGCCCCGGCGCTGAGCGTCGAGGTAGTCCTGCTGCGTCCAGTCCTCGGTCACCCCGCGGGCGGCGCGGAAGTGTTCGCGCACCCCTTCGCCGTGCTCGGTGACCAGGTCGTCCTCAAGCTGGGCCTGCCGGTCGGCGAAGCCCTCGAAAAGCTCTGGTGCAGTCATCTGATCTTCTCCTTGCAGTTGTCGGATCGTGCGGGAGACGGTGTCGGCGAGCTGGCCGACCCGGTCGCGTTCGCTGTGCAGCCACCGCTCGTGCTGACGCAGCGCCGCGACCTGGTCACGATCACCGGCCAGGACCTCAGCGATCGCGCCGAGTCCCAGACCGAGCTCGCGCAGCAGGAGAACCTGCTGCAGACGCAGGAGCTGCTCCTGCTCGTAGTAGCGGTAGCCGTTGCTGCCGACGTACGCCGGTCGTAACAGACCGACGTCGTCGTAGTGCCGCAGCGTCCGCGACGTCACCTTCGACATCCGGGCCACCTCGGCGATCGACCACGCCACGCCAGCCTCCGTGCTCCCAGCCGGCTCGGTGCCGGCCACCGTCGACGCTAGAAGTTGACGCACCGGCAAGGTCAAGCCCTGAACGACCCCGTCCCGAAAGGCGATCCGCTTACGGTGCGGTGCCGGACGATGGGCTGGGGGGTCGCAGGACCTCGACGACGCAGCGAAGTCCAGGAGCCTTGGACAGCTTGGCGTCTGCTGTCAGGAGCCGAATGCTCAGGGCCTCGGCGAGAGCGACGTATGACGCGTCGTAGACGCTGAGGTTGTCACGCAGCGACCAGCAGCGAGCGAGCAGGGGCAGGTGAGGGGCGCGCTGCATGGGCAGCGCCGCAAGGTCAGACAGGGCTTGGTCCGCTCTCGCGTGGTGCAGCTGTCCTCTGAGGACCAGGCGGCGCAAGACTGAGGTGATCTCGAGATCGATCAGCTCGGGCGCGGCAAGCACTTGCGCCTGCAGGCGCGCCCGCACCAGGCCGCCATCGGCACCATCGTCCGCCAGGGCGGTCGCAAGCGCGCTCGCGTCAACGACGATCACGGTCCTCCTGCAGTGTCGCGACGGCGACGTCGAGCGGCAACCTTCCTCCGGCGTGTTCGCCGACTCGGTCGAGAACCTCTTCGATCGTGGGCCTGGCGGCCTCGGCGATCAACCGCGTGCGTAGGTACTCCTGCAACGACTGGTGCGCTGCGGCGGCACGGCGACGCAGCACTCCGTGCGTCTCATCGGGAACGTCCTTGATCTGCACGCTGGGCATGGCGCCATTGTGGCGCTGATCGCGTCGGCATGCAACCGGGTCTGTACCGCTTGACGTTCGGCTTACGGGACACCTGACACGTTCGCTCATGCCGATGAGGGACTGTCACGTGACTTCGTGGCTGCAGAGGGTGGGCTCCATGGGGGCGGAGGGGGGGTCAGTGCTCCATGACAGCCTCGGTGGCGGGGGCGAGCAGGCGCTGCAGTTCGGCGACGTGACCGGCCAGCGCGCGCCGGCCGGCGGCGGTGAGCGCCAACCAGGTCCGTTGCCGGGACGCCACGACGGCCTTGCG
>JBBSUR010000019.1:0-23057 GCA_038234255.1 Mycobacteriales bacterium
CGTCCGGCTGGTCGGCCAGCACCTCGCGGGTCCGCTCGACGTCGCGACCCATCTGCTCGACCAGCGGCTCGACGCCGTCGAAGCGCACCGTCTCGCGCAGCCGCGCCGCGAAGCTCAGCCCGACGGGCTCGCCGTAGAGGTCCAGACCCGGCTCGGCGTCGACCACGAACGCCTCGACCCGCCGCTCCCGCCCGGCGAAGGTGGGGTTGGTCCCGACGCTGATCGCCGCCGGCAGCCGCGCACCGGTCGAGCGCACGAGCCGCCCGGCGTAGATCCCGTCGGCGGGCACCGCGCTCCACGGCAAGGGCTGCAGGTTGGCCGTCGGATAGCCGATCTGACGTCCGCGCTGGTCGCCCCGGACGATCACCCCGTCGATCCGGTGGTCCCGGCCCAGGGCGGCCGCCGCCCCACGGACGTCTCCGGCGTCAACGCAGGACCGTACGTAGGTCGAGGACCAGGTCGTCTCCTCGCTGCCCTGCAGTGAAGTCCCTTCGACGGTGAAGCCGAAACGCCGTCCGGCCGCGGCCAGGCCGGCGACGTCGCCGGCGCCCTTGTGGCCGTAACGGAAGTTCTCCCCGACGACGACGGCCCGGGTGTGCAGACGCTCCACGAGCACTTCGTGGACGAACTCGTCCGCGGTGAGCTGACTGAAGGACTGGGTGAACGGCAGGACACACATCACGTCCACGCCGAGCGCCTCGAGCAACTCGGCCTTCAGCCGCGGGCCGGTCAGCATGGGCGGGTGGCTCCCCGGCCGGAGCACCTCGAGCGGGTGCGGGTCGAAGGTCAGAACCACGCTGGGCAATCCCACTGTCCGCGCGCGGTCGACCGTACGGCCGACAATCTGCTGATGACCGCGGTGCACGCCGTCGAAGACGCCGACGGTCACGATGCACCGCCCCCAGCCGGACGGCGCGCTCTCGACCCCCCGCCAGCGCTGCACTGCGCCAGCCTGCCACGCAGGCCGAGCGGACACACACGGCGACTATCCTGAGCGCGGCCCCGCCACTCGTCTCAGCGCTGTCCGCGGACGAACGGCGCTACGGGCCGGAGCAGAAGCCGCTGAACAGCGACGTGACCGTGGCGTCCGCGCCCTCCGACGACAGGCTTCCGAACACGTCCACGCCCTCCACGGCGAAGGTCGGCGAATTGTCCGGGTTGGCCGGGAAGCGATGCAGACCCGGCTCGTAGACGCGGTCGAGCTCCGCGGAGGTGGTACCCACGGTGACCCCGGAAGGGGTTCGCAGCGCCGGCGAGCGGGACGACCAGCCCGCCAGCCGCCCGTTGTCGGCCGCGACGATGAACTCGCCCCAGCGCACCTCGGTCTCCGACTCGAGGCAACTGACGGCCTCGGACGGGTCGGCGTCCGGCTGCCCCAATACGGCGCTGAGGTCTCGAACCGCGTCGCGGAAGGGCTCACCGAGCCGGGTGACCCCGAGTTCCACCCCGCCGAGGACGAGCTGGTCACCGGCCGGTCCGAGGGATACCGCCGCGGAGGGGGTGGCTGGGACGACGGTCTCGGCGGACGGCGATGACACCGCGGGGCTCGCGGCCGACGAGGACGGCGGGTCCTGGCTGCCGCAACCGGCCAATAGCAGGACAGCAAGCACCACGGGTCCTGCGGACAGGCGCCCCGCGGACAGGCGCCCCGAAGGGCGCGACGCCGGCTGAGCCCACACACGACGGATGTTATCCCGGCCCGGCCTGCGGCGACGTGGGAAGCACACACTCACGCCGGCGCAAACACGACCGTCGGCCGGGCCTGGCCATCAGCATCGCTGACCAGCGCGACGCACCGGCCCTCCGGCGAGAAGGCCCCCAGCGTGCCGTCCCGCTGGCTGGCCGCGAGCCTCTGGCCGTACGACAGCGCGACGGCCTCCTCGGCGCTCACCTCACGGCGCGGCAGGAACGCCGCGACGGCGGCATCCAGCGGCAGGACCACCAGCCCCTGCCCCAACTGCTCCAGCGCCAATTGCTCCAGGGTGCGCGCCGACGCCACCGCGAACGGCCCGACCCGGGTACGCCGCAGCGCCATCAGGTGACCACCCACCCCGAGCGCGGCACCGAGGTCGCGGGCGAGCGCCCGGACGTAGGTGCCGGAGGTGCACTCCACCGTCACGTCGAGCTGATCGCCCCGGCGCGCGAGCAGTGCGAAGCGCGACACGGTGACCGGACGGGCCACCAGCTCCACCGACTCCCCCGCCCGCACCC
Source organism: Mycobacteriales bacterium (assembly GCA_038234255.1). Taxonomy (GTDB): domain Bacteria; phylum Actinomycetota; class Actinomycetes; order Mycobacteriales; family SCTD01; genus SCTD01. Next base: position 2,212 of record JBBSUR010000019.1, read on the forward strand.
TGGCGTAGGACCGGACGCCGTCGACCTTGACCGCCGACACCGAGGACGGCACCTGGCGCAGCTCCCCCGTCAGTGCCCGCATCGCGACGGCCAACGCCTCGTCGGTCACGCTGGAGGCATCGAGCTGCTCGAGCACCTCGCCCTCGACGTCGTCGGTGACGGTGGTGACGCCCAGCCCGATGGTGGCCTCGTAGCTCTTGTCGGTCAGCGACAGGTGGCCGAGCAGCCGGGTCGCCCGGCCGACACCCAGGACCAGCACTCCGGTGGCCATCGGGTCCAGGGTGCCGGCGTGGCCCACCTTCTTCGTGCTGGCGAGCCGCCGGCAGCGGCCGACGACGTCGTGCGAGGTCCAGCCGGCCGGCTTGTCGACGACCAGCAGCCCGTCCGGCGCCGTCACGCCGGCCCACTCACGCCGGCCCACTCACGCCGACAGGTGCGGAGCCCGCGCCAGCACTGCCCGAAGGCGGTCGAGCGTCGCCACCGGATCGTCACCGGAGCTGAAGCCGGCAGCGAACCGGTGGCCGCCGCCACCCAGCTCGGCGCAGACGGCGCCGACGTCGACGGCTCCCTTGGATCGAGTCGAGACCTTCCAGGCACCCGCGAGCGGGTCGGCCTTGACCACGACGGCGACCTCGGCCTCCCGGGCCGTACGCAACACGTCGATCACCCCTTCGACGTCGGCGAGACCGAGCCCGGTGGCGGTGAGGTCACCGGCCCCGACCACGGTCCACACCAGGCCGAGGCCGCCCACCGCCGCCGGCTCCAGCCGGGCCCGCTGACAGGCCCGGCCGAGCAGCTGCACCCAGCCGAACGGCGCGGTGTCGTAGATGGCCCGGCTGATCAGGTCGTGCCGGATCCCGGTGGCCAGCAGCCGGGCGGCCAACGCGTGCACCGACGGGGTGGTCGACGGATAGCGGAACGACCCGGTGTCGGTGACCAGCCCGGTGTAGAGGGCGGACGCGATCTCGGCGGTCAGCTCGACGTCGAGCCGCTCGAGCAGCCCCTCGACGAGGACCGCCGTGGCCGCGGCGCTCTCGTCGACCAGGTTCACCCCGCCGTACTGGGTATTGGTCGAGTGATGGTCGATGACCACCGTGCAGCCGGCGGTGTCGATGCGATCCATCAGCGTGCCCAATCGGTCCGGGCTGCCGCTGTCGAGCGTGACGAAGACCTGCGGGGCGCGGGGGAAGTCGGCCGGCCGCACCAGCAGGTCCACGGCGGGCAGGAAGGCGTAGGCCGCCGGCACCTCGAACGGCTCGCCGCCCCAGGACGCGACCACCTCGGCGCCCCGCGAGCGCAACCCCTCGCCCAGGGCGAGCATCGAGCCGAGCGCGTCTCCGTCGGGACTGATGTGGCACGCGAGCGCGACCCGGTCGGCATCGGCCAGCACGTCGACAACCTGCTGCCAGTCCTCGTACGTCGGTGCGCTCACGTGCCGTCCTCCCCGACCACCGTACGCGGGGCGCGGTAGGGGTCGGACTCACCCGCGGGCTCGGCACTCTCGGCCAGGGCGTGCACCTGCGCGTCGGCGAGGCGAGCCTGGGCGAGCAGCTCCTCAATCTTGCCGGCGGTCTCCGGGACGATGTCGGCCACGAACGTCAACGACGGGGTGTAGCGCGTGCCGAGTTGACGCCCCATCGCGCTGCGCAGCACGCCCTTGGCGCTCTCCAGCGCGGCGGCGCTGCTCGTCCGCTCGGCGCTGTCGCCGTAGACGGTGTAGTAGAGCGTCGCCTCGCGCAGATCCGGGGTGACCTTGGCCTCGGTGATCGTGACCATGCCCAGGCGCGGGTCCTTGACCTGCAGTTCCAGCGTCATCGACACCACCTCCCGGATGCGTACGGCCAGCTTGCGCGCCCGCGCCACATCAACCATCGACGTCGTCCCCTTCCTTGATCAGCTGCACGTGCGCCGAGAGCAGCTCGATCTCGGGACGTCCGGCCACGAGTCGCTCGCACGCGGTGAGCACGTCGCGGCAGTGCGCCGCATCGGCCGCGACGACCGCGACGCCGATCAGCGCCCGTCGGTGTAGTTCCAGTTGGCCGGCCTCGGCGGCGCTCACGTCGTACCTGCGCCGCAACTCGGCCACGATCGGCCGCACCACCGACCGCTTCTGCTTGAGTGAGTGGACGTCCCCGAGCAGCAGATCCAGCGCAAGCGTGCCGGTGAACATGCCTCGCTCCTCCCAGATCGCCGGTCGGTGCAGATCGCCCCCACAACGTTGCCCAGCCGATCTTGCTTCGGGACAGCGGGTGATCGGCTGGGTGAGTTCACGGGGACGGCGTCATGATCGGCTGGGTGACCACGGGGACGCCGTCAGGCCCGCGGGATCTCCCGCATCTCCCAGGTCTCGATGACGTCCTCGGGCTTGATGTCGTTGAACTTCCCGAGCCCGATACCGCACTCGAAGCCCTCGCGGACCTCGGTCGCGTCGTCCTTGAAGCGGCGCAGCGACTCCACGGTGAGGTCGTCCTTGACGACCACCCCGTCGCGGAGCAGGCGGGCCTTGGTGTTGCGCCGGATCAGCCCGCTGCGCACGATCGAACCGGCGATGTTGCCGATCTTCGGGACCCGGAACACCTCCCGGACCTCGGCTCGGCCGAGCGCGACCTCTTCGTACTCAGGCTTGAGCATCCCGGTCAGCGCGGCCTCGACGTCCTCGATCGCGGCGTAGATGACCGAGTAGTAGCGGACGTCGACCCGCTCCCGGTCGGCCAGGTCGCGGGCGTTGCCCTCGGCCCGGACGTTGAAGCCGAGGATGACCGCGTCCGAGGCCGAGGCCAGCGTCACGTCGTTCTCGGTGATCGCCCCGACGCCGCGGTGGATGATCCGCAGCGACACCTCGGGATCGATCTCGATCTTGAGCAGCGCGTCCTCGACGGCCTCGACCGAGCCGGACACGTCGCCCTTGAGGATGAGGTTGAGCTGGGTGTGCTCCCCCTCCTTGAGCCGGTCGAACAGCGACTCCAGCGTCGGCCGTCCCCGGCTCTGCGCCAGGGCCGCGTTGCGCTCCCGGGCGGCCCGCTGCTCGGCGATCTGCCGGGCGACGCGGTCCTCGCCGACGACCAGGAAGTTGTCGCCCGCGCCGGGGACGCTGGTGAAGCCGAGCACCTGCACCGGCTGGCCGGGGCTGGCCACGGCGACGGTCTCGCCGCGCTCGTTGAGCATGGCCCGGACCCGCCCGAAGGCGTCACCGGCCACGATCGAGTCACCGACCCGCAACGTGCCGCGCTGGACCAGCACGGTGGCGACCGGGCCGCGGCCCTTGTCCAGCCGGGCCTCGATGGCGACGCCCTGCGCCGGGACGGAGGCGTCCGCGAGCAGCTCGAGAGCGGCGTCCGTGGTCAGCAGGATGGCGTCGAGCAACTCCTCCAGGCCGGTCCCGGCCTTCGCGGAGACGTCGACGAACATCGTCGTGCCGCCGTACTCCTCGGCAACCAGGCCGTACTCAGTGAGCTGACCGCGCACCTTGGCCGGGTCGGCACCAGGCTTGTCGACCTTGTTGACCGCCACGACGATCGGGACCTCGGCGGCCTGCGCGTGGTTGAGCGCCTCGATCGTCTGCGGCTTGACCCCGTCGTCGGCCGCCACCACCAGGACCGCGATGTCGGTGACCTTGGCGCCGCGGGCCCGCATGGCGGTGAACGCTTCGTGGCCCGGCGTGTCGATGAAGGTGAGCTCACGCACGCCGCCCTCGACCGGGTGGTGCACCTGGTAGGCGCCGATGTGCTGGGTGATCCCGCCGGCCTCGCCTTTGACGACATCGGTCTTTCGGACGGCGTCCAGCAGCAGCGTCTTGCCGTGGTCCACGTGGCCCATGATCGTCACGACCGGTGGGCGCGACACCAGGTCGGCGCCCTCGGCGTAGTCCCCGCCGAAGGTGAGGTCGAAGCGGTCCAGTAGCTCGGCGTCCTCCTCCTCGGGGCTGACGATCGACACGTCGTAGCCGAGGTGGCTGCCCAACAGCAGCAACGTCTCGTCGGTGCACGACTGGGTCGCAGTGACCATCTCGCCGAGCTCGGTGAACGCCACCTGGACCAGCGAGCCGGGGTTGGCGTTGATCTTGTCGGCGAAGTCGGCGAGCGAGGCGCCGCGGGTCAGCCGGACACTCTCGCCGTTGCCGCGGGCGATCCCGCCGCCCATCGTCGGCGCGGCCAGGTTGTCGAATTCCTGACGCCGCTGCTTCTTGCTCTTGCGGCCGCGTACGGGACGGCCGCCGCCGCCGGAGCGGCCGAATGCGCCCGGCGTCGCCCCACCACGACCGGCACCACCGCGCGGGCCACCGGGGCGGCCGGCGAAGCCGCCAGGACGACCGGCGAAGCCGCCGCCGGCGCCGGGCCGGCCCTGTCCACCGGGTCCACCGGCGCCGGGACCGCCGGCGCCACCACCGGGACGGGCGCCCGGCATCCCGGGACGGGCGCCGGGACCACCGGTCGACCGGGACGGGAACGCACCGGGACCGGGCCGCGCGCCGCCGGGGCCGATGGGACCGCCGGGGCCGCCGCCGGGGCGAGGGGGGAACATGCCGGGGCCGGGCCGTGGGCCGCCGGGCGTGGGACGGGGAGCGCCTGGACGCGGGGGCATGCCCGGCGTCGGGCCGCCACCGGGTCGGGGCGGCATCGCACCGGGGCTCGGCCGGGGCGGCATGCCGGGGCTCGGCGCAGCCGGCCGGGCCGCCGGCGGACGAGCCGGCATCCCCGGTCGGCCGTCGGCGGGCGTGCTGAACGGGTTGTTGCCCGGCCGTGGACCAGGCGTCGCCGGTCGGGCGGGCACGGCGGGCGCAGCCGCGGCAGCAGGAGCGGCGGCGGGCGGTGCGGCCGGGGCGGCGGGCCGCGCCGGACCCGGCATCGGCGCGCCGGGGCGCGCCGGTGCGGGGGCAACTCCGTTGCCGGTGGTGGACCGGGCAGCGGGAGCGGCCGCGGCGACGTCAGCCGGTGCGGGCACGCCCGGGGCGGACGGGGCTGGCTGCGGGCTCGCGGCGGGCGCGGCAGGGGCGGCGGGAAAGGCCTCGCGCAGCTTGCGCACGACGGGGGCCTCGACGGTGGAGGAGGCCGACTTGACGAACTCGCCGTGCTCCTTCAACCAGGACAGGACGTTCTTGCTCTCCATCCCGAGCTCTTTGGCGAGTTCGTGGACGCGGGCTTTGCCGGGCACTGTGCTCCTTCTTGGCCCGGGTCGTTCCCTGGCCGGTGGACTACTGCATGGGGTTGCTCATCGGAAGGTCGCTCATCTGAATTGGCTCATCGAGTGCTCATCAGCAGATGCCGTTCATCAGGCAGTCGACCCGCTCTCGTCGGACGGAGGATGGACCTGCAGACGCTCCACGACGTAGGCCCGAACCGGGGCGACGTCCAGCGGTCCGGCCCGGCGCAGTGCCCGGGGGAACGCTCGACGCTGCTCGGCCAGGTCGACGCAGCGCGGGTCGAGGTGCACCGAGGCGCCTCGTCCCGGCAGACGTCCATCGGGGTCGGGGATCAGGGCTGTGCCCGAACCCTCTCCCGCGACGACACGCAGCAGGGCGGACTTCGCCGCCTTCGCCCGGCAGCCCACGCAGGTGCGCACCGGGCCCGGTTGGCGAGCCGTCGTCCAGTCTAGCGCGTCTGACCGGGACGGGCCGCGCCGCCGGCCGCCAACAGCCCGAGAAACTAGGCGTCCTTCCCGCGGGCAGACGCGGGATCCGGCCCGGAGCCGTGGGCCGGCACGGCCGGCTCGAGGTCGCTGCGGCTCTCGACATCGCTGTGGATGTCGATCCGCCAGCCGGTGAGCCGGGCGGCCAGGCGCGCGTTCTGGCCCTCCTTGCCGATCGCCAGCGAGAGCTGGTAGTCCGGCACGACCACCCGGGCCGAGCGCTGCAGCAGGTCGACGACCTCGACCGAGCTGACCCGCGCGGGCGAGAGCGCACTCGCCACGAAGCGGGCCGGATCCGCCGACCAGTCGACGATGTCGATCTTCTCGCCGTGCAGTTCGGTGGTGACGGCGCGCACCCGGGACCCCACTGGTCCGATGCAGGCTCCTTTGGCGTTGAGGCCGGCCACCGTGGAGCGCACCGCGATCTTCGTACGGTGTCCGGCTTCCCGGGCCAGCGCCGCGATCTCGACCGATCCGTCGGCGATCTCGGGAACCTCCAGCGCGAACAGCCCCCGCACCAGCTCGGGATGGGTCCGCGACACCGTCACCGAGGCGCCCCGCTGGCCGCGGCCGACCGAGATCACCCGGCACTTGAGCCGGTTGCCGTGGGCGTAGATCTCGCCCGGCACCTGCTCGGTGGGCGGCAGGACGGCTTCCAGCGCACTCTCTCCCTGCCCGAGCAGCACCATCACGTTGCGGTTCGTCGGCGCGCCGGGTCGCTGCGGTGCCTGCTGGATGAGCCCGGTGACCACATCGCCCTCGCGCCCGGCGTACTCGCCGTAGGACAGGGCGCTCTCGGCCTCCCGGAGCCGCTGCAGGATCACCTGTTTGGCGGTGCTGGCGGCGATCCGCCCGAAGCCTGCCGGAGTGTCGTCGTACTCTCGCGCGACCGTGCCGTCCTCGGCGAGTTCCTGCGCCAGCACGGCCACCTCGCCGGTGGCGCGGTCCAGTTCTACCCGGGCATGCGGCCGGGCGCCCTCGGTGTGGCGGTAGGCGGTGAGCAGCGCCGTCTCGATCGCCCCGACGACGAGGTCGAAGGAGATCTCCTTCTCCCGCTCCAGCCCGCGCAGGACGGCCATGTCGATCTTCATGACGGCTCGCTGTCGGCGCGAGCGAACTCCACCTGCACGGCGCCGCGGTCGATCTCGGCGTAGGTCAGCCGGCGGGCGGCGCCGTCGACATCGAGCGTGACGGCACAGTCGTCGACCTCGCTCACCCGGCCGGTCACCGACCCGCCCTCGCGCAGCGTGACCTCGACCAGCCGGCCGGGGTTGCGCCGCCAGTGCCGGGGCTCGGTCAGCGGTCGGTCGACGCCGGGTGAGGACACCTCCAGGACGTACGACGGGCCCAGCAGTCCGGGCTCGCGCTCGTCGGCGACGTCCAGCTGCTCGCCCACCGCCCGACTCACCTCGGCCACGTCGTCCAGGGTCAGACCGCCGTCCTTGTCGATCAGGACCCGCACGATGCTGCGCCGGCCGGCAGCCGTGACGGTGAGGCCTTCGAGGTCGTGACCGGTGCCCTCGACCAGCGGGCGGAGCAGCTCGATCAGCCGGGCCGAGGAGACGGTCACGGTCGGCCTGCCTCCGTTCGGGTGGTGTCGCGGGTGATGTCACGGACCTGGTGAGCCTAGTCGCCGGCCATCCGCCCCCCGACCGTCGACGAATGCCTGTCGATGACGTACAGCCCGCTGCTGCAGCGTCGTCGGGCGGCGCGGCGCCTGACGGCGCTGTTGATCGTGTCGCTGTCGTCGGTAGCGGGCGTCGCGACCGCCTGCTCCTCGCAGTCCCCGGCTCCACCTCCGCCGTCCGTCGACGGCCAGGTCGCCACTGGCGCCGCCGCCAGCCGGAGCCGGGCGGCCGAGCTGCAGGCCGGCCTCACCGCCGTCCTGGTCGAGCGCGTCTACGTGACGGCGGCCACGTCCCGGACGGTACTCACCCACGACGGTGTCCTGGACTCGCCGGAGGTCATCGCTGCGCTGGACGCCCTCGATGGCAGCTCCCAGTCCCTTGCCGACATCTTCGGGGCGACCTACGACCACGCCCGTCCGCCGCTGCTGTCGGCACTGCGGACGGCAGACCGGCTGCAGGTCGAGCGCGCAGCGGCCCGCGCAGGGGGCGACCCTGGGCAGGTGGAGGCGACCCGGGCCGGCCTGGACCAGGCTCAGCGGGAGCTCTCCGCCGTGATCCGCCGCGTGGTCCCCGGTCTGAAGGCCGACGCCGTGACCGACCGGTTGCTCGCCGACCTGGCCGCCCAGCTGGCCGCCGAGGGCGACGCCCCGTACGCCTCGTTGCGGGTCGCCGCCGGCCGCGCCCGGGACACGTCCCGCCTGCTCGGCGGCGGCATCGCCGAAGACCGCAGGTTGGGTCCGTTCGGCACCCGGGCCGCCACCCTGCGTGCGGACCTGACCGCGCTGTTGACCGAACACGTACTGCTGATCGGCGCCCTGGCGGACGAGCTCGCCGGAGGTCGGGAGGCAGGGGTCCAGAGCGCGCGCACCGCGCTGTCGGCGAGCACCCTGGCGCTGTCCGACGTGGTTGGCAGCGCCTATCCGGCGGCGCGCGCGACGTTCGCAGAGCGTTGGAGCGGGCACGTGACGGCGCTGGACGCCTATGCCAGCGATCCCGGCAGCCGGACGGCCCCGGCCAGCCTCGCGGCTGCTCCGGACCGGCTGGGCCGCATGCTGGCCGGCTACGTCGACGGTCTGCCGGCCGACCGGATCGCCGCCGAGCTGGTCACGGCCCAGGATGCTCTGCTCGGGGCGGTGGACGCGGCCACGCAGCGCGCTGCACGGGCACCGATCGAGCTGCGCCAGGCCGTGGCCGCGATGACGGGACCGGCCGCGCTGCTGGCGGCGGCGATCGCCGAGGACCTGCAGCTGCGCTGACCTGGTGGGGTAGCGGCGGCGGTGGCCGCGCCGGTGGCTGTGGCAGATTGCCTGTCGATGACAGCCGTGCCGCAACCCCGTCGCCGCACCGTGCTGGCCGGGTTCGGCGGCGCCGTCATCGCCGGGCTGACCGGCTGCACCTCCGAGCCGGCCGTGCCGCCGCCACCCGACCCGGACGACCTGCTTCGCGCGGCCGCCGTCGCCCGTGAGCGGTCGCTGCTCGAGTCCTACGATGCGGCGCTGCTCGCCTCCCCGGCGCTGACCGCGCGACTGCTGCCGCTGCGGGAACAGCACGCCGAGCACCTGGCGGCGCTCGTCGGACCGGCGCCCTCCGGCTCGCCCTCCGACTCGGCCTCCGGTCCGCCCTCCGCTGCGCCGCCGTCCCGCAGTCCGCCGACCTCGGTGGTGCTGCCGGCTGCCCCCGCCGCGACCCTGCGCACACTCGTCACCGCGGAGCTCGCCGCCGCCGCGGGCCACGGCGCTGACGCCGTTCGCGCGACGGACCGGCCGTTGGCCGGGCTGCTCGCGTCCCTGTCGGCCAGCGAGCAGAGCCATCCGGTGACGCTCGCGTGAACAACCCGCTGCTCGTCGCGCTGCTCGAGGCCGAACATGCCGCGGTGTACGCCTACGGCGTGCTGGGTGGCCGGCTCGACGAGGACCCCCGCCGCGGCGCACGGGCCGCCTTCGACAACCACCGGGCCCGTCGCGACCAACTGGCCGCGCTGCTCCGGGCCGGCGGCGCCGCTGCGCCGGTCGCGCTGCCCTCGTACGACGTCACCGTGGCCACGCCGCAACAGGCCTATGGGCTGGCGGTGCGGCTGGAGGAGGGGCTGGCCCTGCGGTGGCGCGATCTCGTGGTGGGGACGGACGACGCGATGCTGCGGGCGCTGGCCGTCGCCGGTCTACAGGAGACGGCGGTACGGGCGGCCCAGTGGCGGCTGCTTGCCGGCCGCAGCCCGGTGACGGTCGCTCTGCCCGGCACGACCTGAGCCGCGGCCCCGGCCGAAGATCAACCTCCGCCCCGCACCTCGGCGACGACCACCTCGACGGCGTCGTCGAGAGCGACCCGCCGGATGTCGCCCGACCGGCGGTCGCGCACCTCGACCACGCCGTCCGCCAGGCTCTTACCGATCACCACCGTGGTCGGGATGCCGAGCAGCTCGGCGTCCTTGAAGGCGACGCCCGGGGACACCTTGGGCCGATCGTCCAGCAGCACGGTCAGTCCGCGGGCCTCGAGCTCGGCGGCGATCCGCTCGGCGACCGGCCGGTGGTCGCCCTTGCCGACGCCGACCACGTGCACGGCGGCTGGGGCGCCCGACCGCGGCCAGGCCAGTCCCTTGTCGTCGTAGCTCTGCTCGGCGATCGCGGCGATCGCCCGCGAGACGCCGATGCCGTAGGAGCCCATCGTCACCCGGACCGGCGTGCCGAGCGGGCCGAGGACGTCCAGACCGAACGCCTCGGTGTACTTGCGCCCGAGTTGGAAGATGTGGCCGATCTCGATGCCGCGGCCGATCTCCAGCGGGGCTCCGCACCGGCCGCAGGGGTCACCGGCACGTACCTCCGCCGCCGGCACGACACCCTCGGGCACGAAGTCACGGTCGCGTACGACGTTGACGGCGTGTCGGCCCGGCTCGTTGGCGCCCGTCGCCCACGCGCTCCCGGTGACCACGAGCGGGTCGACGACGTAGCGGACCTTCTTCTCAGCCAGGCGCTGCGGACCGATGTAGCCCTTGACCAGCTCGGGGTGCCGGTCGAAATCGTCGAACGGCAGCACCTCGGCGGGTGCGACGTTGGCCTCGAGCCGCGCGAGGTCGACCGCGCGGTCCCCGGGGACGCCGACCACCAGCGGCTCGGTCCGCCCGTCGGGATGGCGCAGGAGCACCACGACGTTCTTCAGCGTGCCGCTCGCAGGGACGTCGTGACCGAGGTCGGCGAGCACCGCGACGAGGGTCTCGATGGTCGGGGTGTCGGGGGTGTCCAGCACCTGGATTGCCGGCTGACTCTCCGGGTCGACCGGCTCGGGCGCGCGCAGCTGCACCGCTTCGGTGTTGGCGGCGTAGTCGCATGCGGTGCAGGACACGAAGGTGTCCTCCCCGGTCGGCGCCGGCGCGAGGAACTCCTCCGATGCGCTCCCGCCCATCGCGCCGCTGACCGCCGCCACGATCCGGTAGTCCATGCCCACCCGGTCGAAGATTCGGATGTAGGCCTCGCGGTGCAGGTCGTAGGACCGCTGCAGCCCCTCGTCGTCCAGGTCGAAGGAATAGCTGTCCTTCATGACGAACTCACGCCCACGCAGGATGCCGGCCCGCGGCCGCGCCTCGTCGCGGTATTTCGTCTGCACCTGGTAGAGCATCACCGGCAGGTCCTTGTACGAGGAGTACTCCCCCTTGACCAGCAAGGTGAACAGCTCCTCGTGCGTCGGCCCGAGCAGGTAGTCGTTGCCGCGCCGGTCGCGCAGGCGGAACAGCAGGTCGCCGTACTCCGTCCAGCGCCCGCTCACCTCGTACGGCTCGCGCGGGATCAGCGCCGGGAACAGCACCTCCTGCGCGCCGATCGCGTCCATCTCGGCGCGTACGACACCGCTGACCTTCGCCAGCATGCGCACCCCCAGCGGCAGCCACGAGTAGATCCCGGGCGCCACCCGGCGGACGTAGCCGGCCCGGACCAGCAGCCGGTGACTCGGCACCTCCGCGTCCGCCGGGTCCTCCCGCAGGGTGCGCAGGAACAGGGTCGACATGCGGAGCACAGGACGTCCTCTCGATCGGCGGGCCGAGCCTATCCGCGCCGCTGGCGCAGGCTTCCAGTTGCCGCTCGCCAGGCGTGCGCCGCGACTAGCCTCGCCGCCGTGCTCGTCCTGCTGCCGCCGTCGGAGGGGAAAGATCCCGGCGGACGGGGGCGGCCGCTGAATCTGGCCGCCCTGTCACACCCGGCGCTGACGGCGGTACGCGCCCGGCTGGTCGATGAGCTGCAGGCCGTTGCGCTGGCGAATCCCGTTGCATTGCAGGCGATTCTGGGCTGCCCAGCCGGTGAGGTCGCTCATGATGCGGCGCTGCAGACCTCCGGCACGCTGCCCGCGATGAAGCGCTACACCGGCGTGCTCTACGAGGCGCTGTCCTACGCCACCCTGTCAGTCGCCGGCCGACGGCGGGCCGACCGGTCGCTCCGGGTGACGAGCGCACTGTTCGGGCTGCTGTCACCGCGGGACCGGGTCCCGGCGTACCGCCTGTCCGGGGGCACCTCATTGCCCGGCGCGGGCTCGCTCGCGGCGCTCTGGCGACCCGTGCTCGAGCCCGAACTCGCCGCGTACCGAGGCCTGGTGGTGGACCTGCGGTCGGGGACGTACGCCGCGCTCGCCCGGGTGCCCGACGCCGTGCAGGTGCGGGTGCTGCGCGAGAGCAACGGTGCGCGGACCGTCGTCAGTCACGACAACAAGTACACCAAGGGTTTGCTGGCCCGGCAGCTGTGCGAACGGGGCGCCCGCTCGGTGGACGACGTCACCGCGGCCGGTGCGACGGTGGCCGACCTCGTCGAGGTCGACGGTCGGCGGGTCGACCTCGTCCTGTTCGGCCTCGCGACCGCCAGCCGGCCCCCTGCGCGACGGCGGTCAGAACACGTCGACGGCGCACTGGATTCCCGGCGCCCTCGCGAGGCGGGCATCGGTGGTCAGCAGTGAGGTGGCGCCGATCGTCTCCGCCAGCGCAACGTATGTCGCGTCGTACCCGCTGAGGTTGTGACGCAGCGCCCACATCCGCGACCGCAGTCCTTGCGCCGAGAACCGCCGCAGCGCCAGAGCGGTAAAGCCCTCCATGGCCATCGCTGCCTGGATGTCGGTCAGAACGCCGCGGAGCATGAGGCCGCGCAGCGCATGCGTGACCTCGCTGTCGATCAGGTGCGGAACCGCGAGCTCCTCGTCTCCGAGTCGATCCGGATCGAGGTCTCCCGCGACCAGCTCGACGACGACGCTGGCGTCCACCACCCTCAACGGCGCCGCCCTTCGGCAAGGACAGCATGAATCGTCTCCCTGTCCACCCGCCCGTTGACCCTGGCTTGCGTGTCGCGGACGACCGCGGCATTCGCCCGCACACTCTGCGTGCGCCCGGCCAGGTGCTCCAGTTCCCGCTGCAGGTATCGGGTCAACGACAGGCCCTGCGCTGTCGCATCTTCTGCGAGGGCGTCATGGACGTCGTCAGGTACATCGCGGATCTGGATGGTCTTCGGCATGGGCACCGATTCTAGCAGGCGTGGATGCAACCTGCACCCACTGCGGGACATGACCGCACTGGGCTCGACCAGGCGCCCCGCTGCGCGGTCAGACCGTCTCCGGATAGAGCAGGTACGACGCGAAGTTGCCGTAGATCTGGCCCTCCCCTTCGGTGACGGCCTGTACGAGCAGGTCACCGCCGACGAACGCCCCCTTCCAGGACGCCCCCTTGCCGCCGAACACCTCCGCCCGGTCCCCGCGCGAGCGCGGCGTGTTGATCCCCACCTTGAACGCCTGGAGCTCCTCGGCCACGCGAGCACCGAAGTCGGCATCGTCAGTGGCGATCGAGGCCACCAGCGAGCCGTTCGAGGCGTTCATCGCGGCGAGCAGCTCGGCTTCGGTGTCCACCACGACGACGGAGTCGAGCGGGCCGAACGGCTCGGCGTGGTGCAGCGACCAGTTCGTCGGCGGCTCCAGCACGCAGGCAGGGGCGACGTACGCCGACACGTCCTGACCGGGCAGGAACCGGCCCTCCGCGGCGACGTCGCCGCAGTAGAGCGGGATCGCCCCGCCGCTGACCGCCTCGGCGTAGCGCTCGCGCAGTTCGGCGGCCTTGGTGGCGTGGATGACCGGGCCGAAGTCCAGCTCGGGCAGGTCGTCGTCCGGCCCCTCGACGGCGAGCGGGTGGCCGAAGCGCACGCCGCGTACGACCGGCAGGTAGGCCGCGAGGAAGTCCGGGAACAGCTCGCGCTGCACGACGTAACGCGGGTAGGCGGTGCAGCGCTGCTTGGCGTACTCGAAGCCCTTCTTGAGGTGGCCGGCGAGCAGGTCCCACTGCGAGAAGTCCCAGATCCCCCAGGCATTGAGGCCCTCCTGCTCCAAGAAGTGCCGTTTGCCGGTGTCGGCGAGCGAGGTCGCGGCCTTTCGCCCGTTGGTCCGGCCACCGACGAAGGCGAGGCAGCCGATCTCCGGCGACCGGATGAGCACGTCACCGAGCGAGGAGCCGACACCGGACAGCAGCGTCACCGGCAGCCCCGCCCGCTTCATGATCGCGTGCGCCAGCGTCAAGGTGTGAAAGCCGCCCTGCGATGGGGTTTTCGCGACGACCGCATTGCCCGCCAGGCACTGCACGAGCTCGGCATGCACCTGCACCGACATCGGGTAGTTCCACGAAGCGATGTTGCTGACCGGACCGGGCAGCGGGCAGCGCCCGGCCAGTTGGCGCTCGATCTCACCGAGGTACCACTGAACCCCGTCGAGCGCCCGATCGACGTCGGCGCAAGCCAGCCGCCACGGCTTGCCGATCTCCCAGACCAGCAGCAGCGCCAGGGTGTCCCGGTGCTCGCCCAGCTCCGCGACCGCGGCGGCCACCCGGCTCTTGCGCTCGTCCAGGTCGACCTCGCGCCAGCGCTGGTGCTCGCCGGCGGCGTGAGCGACGGCGGCCCCCGCCTCGTCACGCAGCAGCCGCGGGGGCCCGGGGATCGACGCGCCGTCGACCGGGGTGACGTGCTCGCCGGGCGTGCCGGTCCGCCGCCACTCGCCGCCAGTGAGATTGAGGATCCGGTCGGCGTCGAACGCCTCGGGCGCCACCGAGCGGGCGCGGGCGTAGACCTCGTTCCAAGAGGTCCCTGGCTTGACCTGCAACGTCATCAGTCCTCTCGAGCGCCTCCGCGACGAAGCGGAGGTCATGGGGAGCCGAGTGCACCACACCGTCGGAGGGCCGCTTTCCAGAGCGCCGTCAGAACAGCACGCTGGCGAAGGTCCCGACCTGGGTGAAGCCGACCCGCTCGTAGGCCTGCCGCGCGGCGACGTTGAAGTCGTTGACGTAGAGGCTGACGACCGGAGCGACCGTACGGCGGGCCAGCTGCACCACCGCGGCCATCCCGGCGGCGCCCATCCCAAGCCCGCGCAGCGCGGGGTCGACCCAGACGCCCTGGACCTGGCAGATGTCGCCGGTCGAGGCGCCCACCTCGGCCTTGAACAGCACCCGGCCGTCCTCGATCCGGGCGAACGCCCGGCCGCTGCGCACCAGCTCCCCGACCCGGGCCCGGTAGGCCGGGCCGCTACCCCCCGCGGTCGGCGAGACACCGACCTCCTCCGTGAACATCGCCACGCAGGCCGGGAGCAGCAGCTCGAGCTCCCCGGGTCGCACCAGGCGCACCGCCGGATCGGGCGCGACCGCCGGCTCGCCAGCGATGGTCAGTAGCGGCTGGCGTTCGCGCAGCTCGCGGGCCGGTCCCCAGTGCGGCGCCAGCAGGTCCCACAGCGGCAGGACCATGTCGGCCGGACCGACCAACGACGAACAGCGGCGGCCCTGGCGGCGGGCCCGGTCGGCGAACGCCCACAGGGCCTCCGGGCCGGCCCGCACTGGGATCAGGTTGGCGCCGGCGTAGCACAGCGCCGTCACCGAGCCGGTCGGGTCCAGGTAGCCCCACAGCTCCGCACCGAGCCGGTCGCGGTGCACACCGACGGCCTGCACCCGCGACGAGACGAACACGTCGGCGACCGGGTCCTGCGCCAGCAGGGCGCGGACGTCGGCGCCGTCGCGGGTGTCCAGCACCCGGGTCGGCGACGTCCTCAGCACTGGTCCACCGTATTGCGCCGACCGCGGCGACGTCGGCCCCTCGCACCCCTTCAGCTCTGGTCGGCGGTGGCCGGGCGCCGCGCGGCACGAAGCAGCTGCCCGGACATGGCACGCGAGCTACGTTTCGGCGACGGAGACCAGCCGCCAACCCGCCGGGGTCTGCGCGAGCTCGACAAACCAGACACGTGCGCCCCGACCAGCTCCTCGACGAACGACACGGCCTGCGGCGTCCCAGATCTCGTGCTCTGCCAACACGTCGACAACCTCAAGCCGTGCAACCGCGCTGCCCGCGGCCTTCTCATCGAAAGCCAGCACTTCGATAGTCTGGACGACATGGCGCAGGCTGTGCGCCGTCTCACCTTCGCCTGCGAGCTCCTGCACGGCGGCGGTATCAGCGGCCAGCCCCGCTGAGCCGGGTGCCCAGACGGCGGACAGCGCCCGCCCGTCAGCCGTGGCGAAGGCTGCGGCCCGGGCCCCATCGAGCCCGTCCAGGATTGCGGACCAGTCTGGGGCGGCTGGCGGGGCCGGTTCCGCCAGAGCCGGTGCCAGCGGAGCAGGTTCGGGCCGAGCTGGTTCGGGCGGAGCGGGTTCCGTCGAGGCGGCAGGGATCGGCAGCGACGTCAACGCTGCGGCGACAGGGACGTCGCCTCGCCCGGACAGCCAGCCGAGCACGGCGGCGGAGACGACGAGCCCCACGAGCCCGACCACCGGAGCGAGACGCCGACACACGGGCCGGTACGTCCGCGCCCGACCACAATCCCTGCGCCGCCCCGACCTCGGCTCCGACCTCGACTCCGGCGGCGAGACCTGGACGACGGGCGTCGCCCCTGCCGTGTCCCCCGACCCCGGACCACCCGCCAATCGAACCGGGGCAGCCACATGGGCCCGCCGCAACAGCGCAGCAAACTCCGCTGCGTCGGGTCGCCGAGCCGGCTCGGCCAGGAGGACCGCCTGCACTGCCGCAACCAACGCCCGAGGGGCGGTCGGCGCCAACGTCTCCAGCGACGACGAGTTCAGCGATCCCGGCCGCCCCGGCACGCCCGCCTCGGGCACGGCGCCATCGAGCGAGACGCCGACGTCCTGCGGTGGCGTACCGGCCAGCAGGTGATGGCAGACCGCCGCCAGCGCCCACACGTCAGCGGCAGCGTCCGGGGCGCAACCCGCGGCGAGGGCGGGGTCGGCGTACTCCGTCGTCCGGTCCATGACGGGCAGCCGCCCGGTCACCCACGCGACGCCGAGGTCGCCCAGCAGCGGCATGCCGTCTGCGGTGAACAGCACGCTGGCCGGGCAGACGTCGCCGTGCACGACCCCCAGTGCGTGCGCCGACGCCAGCGCCGACGCCAGAGGCGCCGCGACAGTCACGACCTCACCCGCGCTCAGCCGGCCGCGGCGGGCGAGCAGCCCGGCCAGCGACCCGCCAGGAGCATGGTCCATGACGAGGACGCACCCGATAACCTCGCGCAGGCGTACGACGTAAGGCGTGTCCAGGTCACGCAGCAGCGAGGCCGCCCGCCGCAGCGCCTCGAGCGACTCCGGGTCGGTGTCCTCGCCCACCCGCTTGAGCGCCACCGTGTCGCCGGTCGCGAGTTCCCGGCCCCGCCACACTTCACCGGTCGCCCCGGAGCCGAGCATCGTCTGCACCTCGTAGCCGGGCAGCGACCAGGGCTCACTCACGACGCGAGCCAAGCACCCGTACGTCCTGTCGTGCGAGTTTTCCACAGCCAGAACTACGCTGCGCCGGTGTCTGACGTCATCCTGACTGGAGGACGGATCGAGACCCGCCTGCTCGGCCCGCCGTAGGC
Source organism: Mycobacteriales bacterium (assembly GCA_038234255.1). Lineage (GTDB taxonomy): Bacteria > Actinomycetota > Actinomycetes > Mycobacteriales > SCTD01 > SCTD01. The sequence continues at coordinate 19,308 of JBBSUR010000019.1, forward strand.
TGAACGCATGCAGGTGCGCAGGCTGGGACTGCTCGCGTACGACACCGCTCGACTCCTGCAGCAGTCCACGCACGCCGAGGTCGTCGCCGGCGGCGAGGACGTCACGCTGCTGCTGGAGCACGAGCCGGTCTACACGGCCGGTAAGCGCACCGAGCCCTGGGAGCGACCTGCGGACGGCACGTCGGTGGTCGACGTCGACCGCGGCGGCAAGATCACCTGGCACGGACCGGGACAGGTCACGGGCTACCCGATCGTGCGGCTCGCGGACCCGATCGACGTGCTGGCCTATGTCCGGTCACTGGAGCAAGTGCTGATCGACGTGTGCGCGTCGCTGGGGCTCGGGACCAGCCGGGTCGCCGGACGCAGCGGTGTGTGGACGCCGGACGGCGCGCGCAAGGTGGCCGCCATCGGCATCCGGGTCGCACGTGGCGTGACCATGCACGGCTTCGCGCTGAACAGCAATCCCGATCTCACGGCGTACGACCGGATCGTCCCCTGCGGCATCGCCGACGCGACGGTGACGTCGCTGTCGCGAGAGCTCGGCCGGGACGTGGCCGTCGAGGAACTGCTGCCCCGGCTGGAGGCACACCTCCCGGCGCTGTCCGCGCCCGCGCTGGTCTGACCTCCTAGCGTCCTGCGCAGAGGACACCTCCACGCGGGCACCTGCAGGACGCAAGGGAAGGGCGGGGCGGCGAGGCGGGTTAGCCTCGGATGTGACCGCGGTGAGCCCGGACGGGCGCAAGATGCTGCGCCTGGAGGTGCGCAACGCACAGACGCCGATCGAGCGCAAGCCCCCGTGGATCAAGATCCGGGCGGTCATGGGGCCGGAGTACACCGCCCTGAAGTCGCTCGTCCGGTCCGAGGGCCTGCACACCGTCTGCGAGTCCGCCGGCTGCCCCAACATCTTCGAGTGCTGGGAGGACCGCGAGGCAACTTTCCTGATCGGCGGCGACACCTGCACCCGTCGCTGCGACTTCTGCGACATCGACACCGGCAAGCCACCCTCCTACGACATCGACGAGCCCCGCCGTGTCGCCGAGTCCGTCGCGACGATGGGGCTGCGCTACGCCACCGTCACCGGCGTCGCCCGCGACGACCTGCCCGACGGCGGCGCCTGGCTCTACGCCGAGACGGTGCGTCTCATCCACGAGGCCGTCGCCGGGATCGGGGTCGAACTGCTCATCCCCGACTTCTCCGGCACACCGCACCTGCTCGCTGAGGTCTTCGCCAGCCGGCCGGAGGTGCTGGCCCACAACGTCGAGACGGTGCCGCGGATCTTCGCCCGGATCCGTCCCGGTTTCCGCTACGACCGCTCGCTCGACGTCCTCACCCAGGCCCGCGCGGCCGGCCTGGTGACCAAGAGCAACCTCATCCTGGGCCTCGGCGAACAGCGGGCCGAGATCAGCGGGGCGCTGCAGGACCTGCAGGACGCCGGCTGCGAGCTCATCACCATCACCCAGTACCTGCGGCCGTCCGAACGACACCACCCGGTCGAGCGGTGGGTTGCGCCCGAGGAGTTCGCCGAGCTGGCCGAGGAGGCCGAGGAGATCGGGTTCGCCGGCGTCATGAGCGGCCCACTCGTCCGCTCCTCCTACCGAGCCGGACGGCTGTACGAGCAGGCGCGCCGCCTACGGGTGCCCCACTGAGGCGCGTACGTTCACGGTCAGCCGGCCTCGACACACTCGCCGACGACCCTTCCAGGTGAGCTCCTGGAGGTGGCCGTGTCGATCACGTCGACGCTGCCGGCGCCCTTGCGCCGCACTCCTTCCGCCGTCCAGACGCTGTACCTGTTGGCCTTCCCCCCACGGTGGCCAGCGGTCGGGCCGCAGCAATGCCTGGGCGGGAAGGTCCGCCGATCTGCGCTGAGCGCCGCCAGCTCGCGCGCCCAACCGGGGCTCCGGAGCGACACCCGAGGAGAGGAGCACGGACAGCCCCGCTCCCGCCGGGATAAGTTCGGCTCATGGCCGAGCTGATGTACCCGCCCGTTCTCGCCTTCGCCCGGCTCGGCTTCCGGGCCTTCGGATTCCGCTTCCACGTCACCGGCGCGGAGCACGTGCCCACGTCCGGTGGCGCTGTCATGGCGATCAACCACATCGGCTACCTGGACTTCACCTTCGCCGGGCTCGCGGCCGAGCCCGCGGGGCGGCTCGTGCGCTTCATGGCCAAGAAGGAAGTCTTCGACCACAAGATCCTCGGGGCGCTCATGCGCGGCATGAAGCACATCCCGGTCGATCGGTACGGCGGGGGCGCCGAGTCCTACCAGGCGGCCATCAAAGCGCTGACCGCCGGCGAGATCGTCGGGGTGTTCCCCGAGGCGACCATCTCGACGTCGTATGAGCTCAAGGAGTTCAAGACCGGTGCGGCCCGCCTCGCGATGGAGGCCGGGGTGCCGCTGCTGCCGTGTGTCGTCTGGGGCAGCCAGCGGGTCATGACCAAGGGGCGCAAGCGCGACCTCACCCGCGGCACCCCGATCCGGATTGTCGTGGGTGCGCCGCTCCAGCCCGATCCGGCCGCCGACCCGGTCGGCGTCACGGCCGAGCTCAAGACCCGCATGTCGGCGTTGCTGGAACAGGCCCAGGCCACCTACGCCGGTGCGCCCCGGTCTGCCAACGACACGTGGTGGATCCCGGCCCGGCTCGGCGGGACGGCCCCGACCCTGGAGCAGGCGGCGATCAAGTCGGCCGAGGTGCAGGCCGCGCGGACGGCCCGCCGCGCCAGCACCGACGGCTCCTCACCCGTACCGGGCGACGGGGCCTGACGTCACCGCGCTGACACCTATCCTGAAGCACATGGCACTGCGAAAGCGCTCGGACAAGGCCGCTCCCGGTAGGTCGGCAGGCAAGGGCAAGCCGGCGCCGGCGAAGCAGAAGTTGCCGCGCGGCGCCCGGATCAAGCAGATCCGCCAGGCGTTCGCGCTGACCAGGAGCAACGACCCGAAGGTCGTGCCGCTCCTGCTCGCCGCCTTCTTCGGGCCGTTCCTGCTGCTGCTCGCAGTCGGTTTCGTCCTCGACCACCCGTTCCTCTACGGCTTTTTCGGCTTCCTGCTGGCTCTGGTGATCACGGCGTTCGTCTTCGGACGCCGGGTGCAGGCGACGGCCTTCTCCCAGGTAGAGGGCCAGCTCGGCGCTGCGGCGGCGGTGCTGACGAACATGCGCGGTGATTGGCGGGTCACGCCGGCCGTCGGGTTCACCCGCGAACAGGACCTGGTGCACCGGGTGATAGGTCTGCCCGGGGTGATCCTGGTCGCCGAGGGTGCCCGCAACCGCACCCGCAACCTGGTGGTTACCGAGAAGAAGAACCTCACCCGGTGGGGGATCGGCGACGTACCCGTCTATGACGTGCTCGTCGGTGACGGCGAGGGGCAGGTCTCGCTGCGCGGACTCGAGAAGCACTTCCTCAAGCTGCCGCGCAACATCAAGGGCAAGCAGGTCAACGAGCTCGACCGCAAGTTCAAAGCGATCGGCGGCGCCGCGATGCCGATTCCCAAAGGCCCTATGCCGACGCGGATCCCCCGCCGGTAACTCGTCCTGGCCGGGCCTTCACGACCTCGTCCGGACGACGGCGGTGCCCGCGGCCTTGTCGTGCAGCCCCCGACCGTCGCGGTCGGAGATCAACGCGGGGACGAGCAGAAGCAGCAGCGCGGTACGGATCGCCGCCGGCAGGAAGCCCGGGATCGCGGTGGCGGGAGTGGTCGGGTGGTCGGATCCGACGCGCTGGACCCGCTGGACCCGCAGCCCGACCGCGCGCATC
>JBBSUR010000020.1:0-22704 GCA_038234255.1 Mycobacteriales bacterium
CCAGTGAGGAGCTCGCCGAGCTGCTCTCGGCCACCGCTGACGCGGAGGTAGTCTCCGTGGCCGCCGCCGACCCTTCGAGCCCCGAGGAAGTCATGACGAACGACGCGCTCCCCGACGACGTAGTGGCTGACGCGGTCCTGGACGAGCCCGCCCCTGACGAGCCCGCTCCGGACGAGCCCGCCCCTGACGAGCCCGCTCCGGACGAGCCCGCTCCGGAAGAGCCCGCCCTGGACGAGGCCGCTCCGGACCGGGCGCTGGACGCGGGTGTCCTGCCCGACGACGTGCGGCCGGCTCAGCCCCCGCCCGGCTGGGCGCCGCCCCCGGCCTGGAGCGCGTTCTCGGCCGACAACCCGCTGGGTGGGATCATCGCGCCGGTCGAGCCGCAGCCCGGCGGCGAGGCATCTCCCCGCCGTCGCCGCCGCGCCACCAGCACGCCGGACGACCCGGCAGTCTGACCGCCCCATACATCGACGCGGATATCCCTGCGGTCTCACAACGCGTGCGGGGATCAGTGTTCCGTTGAGTCGTCCTGCAGGCGGTTGTTGGACGCGGTGCGGGCGGGAGGCTTGCCAGGCGGGTCCGCGGCGGTGAGCTGGGCGAGTACGGCGCTGGCCGCGGCGGCGAGCTCAGTGTCGGTGGGGACGGCGTCGCGTGCTGAGGCGGGCAGCGCGTCGTAGGTGTAGTCGGCGACCGCGAGGGGTGCGGTGGTGCCGGCGAGGGAATAGCGAACGACGTTGTCGTTGCGCCCGGCGCACAGCAGGATCCCGATGGTGGGGGAGTGCCGGTTTGGGACGCGCAGGTTCGCGTCAACCCAGTTGACGTAGAAGCCGAGCTGTCCGAGGTGCTCGGGAGCGAACCGGCCGACCTTGAGCTCGAGGACGACGAAGCGGGACTGCGCCCAGTTGAAGAAGAGCAGGTCGATGGAGAAGTCATCGCCGTCGACCACGAAGTGGTACTGCCGGCCGACAAAGGCGAACCCGTGGCCGAGCTCAAGCAGGAACGCCTGCAGCCGGTCGACCAGTGCGGTCTCCAGGTCGCGCTCGGCGACCGGCCCAGTGAGGTCGAGGAAGTCCAGGACGTAGGGGTCGCGAGTGAGCTGTTGGGCCAGCTCGGAGTCCGCGGCGGGCAGCTGGTCGGTGAAGTTCGACGGGGCGGCGCCGACACGCTGGTGCAGCCGGTTCATGACCTGGTTGAGCAGGACGTTGCGGGACCAGCCATGCTCGGCCGCGGCTGAGGCGTACCACTCCCGCTGGGCTTGGTCGTCGAGCTTGTCGAGCAGGACGGTGACGTGGCCCCAGGGCAATCGCGCAACAGGCTGTTGCGTGATCTCCCCGGGGAAGGCCGCGGCGAAGGTCCTCATGTACACGAGGTTGCGCCGGGACAGGCCGCGCATGTCGGGAAAGGCGGCTCGCAGGTCGGTCGAGAGCCGGTCGATGAGCCGGGTGCCCCAGCCCTCGATCTGCTGTCGGTTCAGGATCTCGTGCCCAAGCCGCCAGTAGAGCGCCAGCAGCTCGGTGTTGACCGCCCGCTGGGCCCGCCATCGGGAGCCGGCCACGGTCCGCTTGAGGTCCTCGAGCAGTTTCGGGTAGTCGGCCGGCAGGGGCAGGTCGGGTTCGGTCAACGGCCCATGCTCACAGGACGCCAGCTTCCGTGGAGGCGAGTTCGCTCGCCGGGACCGCGGGTGAGTCGCTGTCCCGAAGAGCGCGCGTCGAGGTTAGCTTGCGTGGCCGGCCGGGCCATTTCGTCCGCGCCGTGTCCCAGGCCATGCCAGCGAAGCGTAGACCGGTCGCTGCTCAGCCCGATCCGGTAGATTCCAACCAATTGGTTGGCCCATTCCGAGTCAACGGCTCGCCGAGCGTCCCGTGGGCCGGGAGCCGATCCACCGCCGCTGAGCTCCCGGGCTTCTTTGCCAGCTTCGGTGAGGCCCTGACCCCGCCGGAGTCCTTCGAGGTGACCGGCCGCGTGACCCAGGGGGAGGACGCCGTGGTGTTCGCGACAGCCGCCTTCTCTGTGCCGCGCAGCATCGTCTCGCTCTGCCCGAGCCAAATGGGCTTGTCATTCTCACAACTGGCGGCCACCAACGCGTCGCGCTGTTGGCCCAGCGACTGGTGGCCGGTGGTCACCGGGGCGTAACCGACGATCGACATCTGCGGCGCGTCGCAGAAGTCGGCGCAGCCGCTGCCCGCAACGCGCCGGGGTTCGCACCTACTTGTGACACACGCGCCGGTGGGCGAAGCGGCGCTGGTGTCACGCCGGTGGTGTCTCGATGCAGCGAAGGAAGTGGGACGACGACCATGTGCTGCATGACGCCCGAGACGTCCGGTAGTCTGCTGCGGTGCGCCTGTGTCAGGGCGCCATGTGCCGCTGTCCACCGGCACCGATCCGATGTACACCGACCAGCTCGGCCGGTCACCCCGAGGTAGGAGTTCTCTGTGTACGCCATCGTCAAGACCGGCGGCAAGCAATACAAGGTGGCCGTCGGTGACGTCGTCGAGGTCGAGAAGGTCCTCGGCGGCCCCGGCGAGCCGGTGGCGCTGCCCGCGCTGCTCGTGGTGGACGGCACCGACGTCACCTCCGCCCCCGACGCGCTGGCGAAGGTCACGGTCAGCGGCGAGGTCGTCGCCCACACCAAGGGCCCGAAGATCTCGATCATGAAGTACAAGAACAAGACCGGCTACAAGCGCCGGCTCGGTCACCGCCAGCGACTGACCCGGGTCCGCGTCACCGCAATCGAGACCGGCGCTCCCGCCGGCGCAACCACCTAGCCGCTACCGAAATAGGCGCTACCTACGACAGGAGGGCCGGCCATGGCTCACAAGAAGGGCGCGAGTTCCTCGCGCAACGGTCGCGACTCCAACGCCCAGTTCCTGGGCGTCAAGCGCTTCGGTGGTCAGGTCGTCAAGGCCGGGGAGATCATCGTGCGTCAGCGCGGCACCCACTTCCACCCGGGCGACGGCGTCGGGCGCGGCAGCGACGACACGCTGTTCGCGCTCGAGCCTGGCGCGGTGACGTTCGGTCTCAAGCGGGGCCGCAAGACCGTCAACATCGTCGAGGTCGGCTAACCGACTCCCAGCGTGCGATGAGGGCGGGCCGGCTGACCGGACCCGCCCTCGTGGCGTTCGCCCGCTGGACGCCCGCCCGAGGGAGCTGCCCGTGACCACGTTCGTCGACCGCGCCGTACTGCACGTGTCTGCCGGCGACGGCGGGAACGGCTGCAGCAGCGTCCGACGCGAGAAGTTCAAGCCGCTCGCGGGTCCGGACGGCGCCGACGGCGGCCACGGCGGCAACGTGATCCTGGTCGTGCGCAGCAACACCACGACCCTGCTGGACTACCACTACCACCCCCACCAGAAGGCCACCAACGGCCGGCAGGGCGCCGGGTCGATGCGCACCGGCGCCGCGGGGGCGGACGTGATCGTGCCCGTCCCGAACGGCACGGTCGTCTACGACGCCGACGGCCACCAGCTCGCCGACCTGATCGGGGAGGGCGCCACCTACATCGCCGCGCGCGGCGGGCGGGGCGGGCTCGGCAACGCCAGCCTGGCCAGCGTCAAGCGCAAGGCCCCCGGATTCGCCCTGCTCGGCGAGCCCGGGCAGGCCCGCGACATCGTGCTGGAGCTCAAGAGCGTCGCCGACGTCGCCCTGGTGGGCTTCCCGAGCGCCGGCAAGTCGAGCCTGATCGCTGCGCTGTCGGCTGCCCGGCCGAAGATCGCCGACTACCCGTTCACCACTCTGGTGCCCAACCTCGGTGTGGTCGAGGCCGGCGGCGTCACCTTCACCGTCGCCGACGTCCCAGGGCTCATCCCCGGTGCGAGCCAGGGCAAGGGGCTGGGCCTGGAGTTCCTGCGCCACGTCGAGCGCTGCGCCGTACTCGTGCATGTCCTGGACTGCGCCACGCTGGAACCCGACCGCGATCCGCTGAGCGACCTCGACGCCCTGGAGCGGGAGCTCTCGCTCTACAACGGCGACGTCGCCCGGCTCACCGAGCGACCCCGCCTGGTCGTGCTCAACAAGATCGACGTTCCCGAGGCCCGCGAGCTGGCCGAGCTGGTCCAGCCCGAGCTCGAGGCCCGCGGCCTCGAAGTCTTCGCGCTGTCTGCCGCCAGCCGGGAAGGTCTGCAACCCCTGCTGTACGCGATGGCGCAGGTCATCGCGAAGGACCGCGCCGCGAAGCCAGTCGAGCCGGCGTCCCGGATCGTGCTGCGCCCCCGGGCGGTCGACGACCTGGGCTTCACCGTCGAGCCGGACGAGGAGGGCTTCGTCGTCCGCGGCGACAAGCCGCAGCGCTGGGTGCTGCAGACCGACTTTGCCAACGACGAGGCGGTCGGCTACCTCGGCGACCGGCTGGCCCGGCTGGGCGTGGAGAAGGCGCTGGCCGAGGCGGGCGCCGAGCCCGGCACCACGGTGACGATCGGTGCGGTCAGCTTCGAGTGGCAGCCGACTGAGCTGGAGGTGTTCGCCTCCGGGCTGCGCGGACAGGATGTGCGGCTCGCGCAGGTGGACCGCACCAACGCCGACGAGCGCCGGCTGCAGAAGGACCTGCGCCGGGCCGAGCGCATGGGACTGGACAAGGTGGCCCTGGCAAAGGCGCTCGAGGACGCCGCCGAGTGACCCGCGCGGCGATCGCCTCCGCGCAGCGGCTGGTCGTCAAGGTCGGGTCGTCGTCGCTGACCACCGCCGCGGGCGGGCTCGACCCGGTCCGGCTCGACGCCCTCGTCGACGCGCTGGCGGCGGCGATGAGCGACCGGTCCGGCTCGCTGGTCCTGGTCTCTTCCGGCGCGATCGCCGCGGGCCTGGCGCCGCTCGGGCTGGCCCGCCGGCCCCGCGACCTCGCCACCTCGCAGGCGGCCGCGTCGGTCGGGCAGATGCTGCTCGTGCAGCGCTACGCCACCGCGTTCGCCCGGCACGGCCGCGTCGTGGGGCAGGTGCTCCTGACCGCCGACGACGTCGTACGCCGCTCGCACTACCGCAACGCGCAGACCACCCTGGACCGGCTGCTGGCCCTGTCGGTCGTTCCCGTGGTGAACGAGAACGACGCGGTGGCCACCGAGGAGATTCGGTTCGGCGACAACGACCGGCTGGCCGCGCTGGTCGCGCACCTGGTCCGGGCCGACGCCCTGCTCCTGCTGTCCGACGTGGACGGCCTGTACGACGGTGACCCGCGCCGACCCGGTGCCCGGTTGGTGGCGCAGGTCGACGGCCCGCCGGACCTCGCCGCCGTCCAGATCGGCAGGCCGGGAACCGAACTCGGACGTGGGGGGATGGCCAGCAAGCTGGACGCGGCCGCGCTCGCGACCGGGGCGGGCGTGCCGGTGCTGCTGGCCGCGACCACCTCGGTGGAGGCGGCGCTGCGCGGCGAGGGCGGCACCTACTTCGCCCCGACCGGTCAGCGCACCCGCGGCCGGCTGCTCTGGCTCGCGCACGCCTCGACCCCCCGGGGCCGGCTGGTCCTGGACGACGGCGCGGTGGCTGCGGTCTGCGGGCGCCGGCTGTCGCTGCTGCCGGCCGGGGTGACCGCCGTCGAGGGCGACTTCGCGGCCGGCGACCCCGTCGAGCTGGTCGGCGCCGACGGCGTCGCGGTCGCCCGCGGACTGGTGGCGTACGACGCCGCCGAACTGCCTGCGCTGCTCGGCCGGTCCACCCGCGAGCTGGGACTGCGCGAGGTCGTGCACCGTGACGACCTGGTGGTGCTGCGGACCCCGGCCCGGTCGCAATGACGACACCGCCGCCGACCACCGGGCAGGCGCGTGGGCGGGAGAGTCCGCGCGAGCGGCGGCTGCAGTACGTCGTCATCCCGCACCCGGACGACGAGTTCGGCGCGTGGGCGCTGGTCGCGGACCGTGCGGACAGCTATCCGGTCTTCCTGCTGTGCACGCACGGCGAGGCGACCGGGATGGGCGACGGGCGCGGATACCAGGGCGAGCTCGGTGAGTGGCTGCCGCTGCCACAGCCGTGGGCGGGCCGGCAGACCCCGACGCTGCGGGCCCAGCGGCTGCACAGCTGGCACGCTTTCCTGGACGCGATGTCGCAGGCCGGCCCGTCGGTCGCCGAGCAGCCCTCGTACGCAGGCATTTTCGAAGACGGTCCCAGTCCGTTCCAGCTATGGGTGGGCGAGGACAGCGCCCGGGTGATCTTCGACGGTGGCGACGGGCGGCTGACGCCGGAGTTCGTGACGGCCGCGATCCAGCGCACCCGGGAGCTGCGCTTCACCCACCTGCCGGTCGAGCAGGAGGACGCCGTGGTCGGCGCCGCCTACTACAACAGCTCCTATGACGCGGTCCGCTACGCCCACCCGGACCACCGGGCGATCCACGTCGCGCTGTGGGCGACCGACCAGGGCGTACCCGGGCCCCAGTGGTGCCGGACGGCCTCCACCGACCTCGACGTCGCGGCGACCGGTGGCCGGGTCCGGGCGATGACGCGCGACACCTACCGGACCGCGATGGCGATCGACCCGATCACCGGCCGGCGCACTGGTTTCGTGCAGGCGGCCTACGGCTGGCTCGCGCCCGACGACGGTTGGCCGCAGGGCGAGACCGATGCGACGGCCATCTTCAGCCGCCGGCAGTCCTTCTGGCGACGCTTCGGCTGAGGCTCGCACCCGCTGACCTCCCTTCCCGGTCTTCGGAAGATCCCCAGCATGGGAGTGCTGTGGATTCTCCAAAGATCTTGGTCGAATCCGGCTGGCTTCCGTACCCTTTACGGCATGAGTGAGGTTCTTGACGTCGCGAAGCGAGCCCGGACGGCGGCAGCGGGCCTGGCCCCCCTGCCACGCAAAGCCAAAGATGCTGCCCTGCAGGCGATGGCCGATGCGCTGCTCGAACATGCCGACCGGGTTCTGGCGGCCAATGCCGAGGACGTCGCAGCCGGCCGGGAGAGCGGGACCAGCGAGGCGCTGCTGGACCGGTTGGCACTGACGCCGGCCCGGATCGAGGCGATGGCCGACGGGTTGCGGCACGTCGCCGGCCTGCCCGACCCGGTCGGTGAGGTCGTCCGCGGCAGCAGCCTGCCCAACGGGCTCGAGTTGCGGCAGGTCCGCGTCCCGCTCGGGGTCATCGGCATCATCTACGAGGCGCGCCCGAACGTCACCGCCGACGCGGCCGGGCTGTGCCTGAAGAGCGGCAACGCCGTGCTCCTGCGTGGCAGTGCCAGCGCGTACCGCTCCAACACCGTGCTGGTCGAGATCCTGGCCGCGGCCGCCACGGCGGCCGGGATGCCGCAGCACAGCATCTCGCTGGTGCCGGGGACCGACCGGGCCAGCGTCAAGGAGCTGATGCAGGCGCGCGGCCTGGTCGATGTGCTGATCCCCCGCGGCGGCGCCGGGCTCATCGAGGCGGTGGTCAGCGAGTCCCAGGTGCCGGTCATCGAGACGGGGGTCGGCAACTGCACGGTCTACGTCGACGCCTCGGCGGATCTGGAGATGGCGGTCGCGATCATCGTGGACGCCAAGACCACCCGGCCGAGCGTGTGCAATGCGGCGGAGACGCTGCTGGTGCACGCCGACATCGCCGAGGCGTTCCTGCCGCTGGCGGTGAAAGCCCTGCAGGGCAAGGGAGTCACGCTACACCTGGACGAGCGGGCGATGGCCTATGACGACGCCTCCCCGCCGGCCGGGGACGAGGACTGGGCGGCGGAGTACCTCTCGCTCGACCTGGCCGTCGGGGTCGTCGACTCGCTCGAGGAAGCCGTGGCGCACATCCGCCGGTGGGGGAGCGGTCACACCGAGGCGATCGTCACCCGCGACGTCGCCGCCTCGCGCCGGTTCGTCCGCAGCCTGGACAGCGCGGCGGTCATGGTCAACGCGAGCACCCGGTTCACCGACGGTTCGGAGTTCGGGTTCGGCGCCGAGATCGGCATCTCGACCCAGAAGTTGCACGCGCGCGGGCCGATGGGGCTGCCGGAGCTGACCAGCACCACGTACGTCGTCACCGGCGACGGGCACGTCCGCGGCTGAGCCCCGCCGTTGCGTCCTGCGGAGGGACACGGTGCGCGCATGCAGTGCAGGACGCAGGGAGGCGTACGGCAGAATGGCGTTCGGTTACTCAGGAGGTCGCCACCTTGCTCACGCCCGTCTTCGCGTCCACGGCCGACGTCGCTGACCGGCTGTCGGCCGCCGGCTACCTGACCGACGACGCGATCGCGACCACCGTCTTCCTCGCCGACCGGCTCGGCAAGCCGCTGCTGGTCGAGGGCCCTGCCGGGGTGGGAAAGACCGAGCTGGCCAAGGCGGTGGCGACCGCGACCGAATCGGAGTTGATCCGGCTGCAGTGCTACGAGGGGCTGGACGAGGCCCGCGCGCTGTACGAGTGGAACTACAAAAAGCAGTTGCTGCGCATCCAGGCGAGCAGGGACGACGACAACTGGGACGACATCCACGACGACGTCTTCGCCGAGGAGTTCCTGCTGTCCCGGCCGCTGCTGACCGCGATCCGCCGGACCGGCCCGACGGTGCTGCTCATCGACGAAACCGACAAGGCCGACGTCGAGGTCGAGGGCCTGCTGCTGGAGGTGCTGTCGGACTTCCAGATCACCATCCCCGAGCTAGGCACCATCACCGCGACCCGCCGCCCGCTGGTCTTCCTCACCTCCAACGCCACCCGTGAGTTGTCCGAGGCGCTGAAGCGGCGTTGCCTCTACCTCCACCTGGACTACCCGAGCGCGGAGCGGGAGAAGGCGATCGTGCTGTCCCGCGTCCCCGAGATCGCCGAGCAACTGGCCGAGCAGCTGGTGCGCGCGGTGCGCGCGCTGCGTTCGATGGAGCTCAAGAAGTCCCCGTCGATCTCGGAGTCGATCGACTGGGCCCGCACTCTGCTCGCCCTCGGGCTGGACACCCTGGACGAGCACGCCGTCCGGACCACGCTCGGCGTGGTGCTGAAGCACGCCAGCGACCAGAAGCGGGCCGCCGACCAGCTGACGCTGAACTGAGATGGCGACCGGCGGGCTGATCGACCGGGAGGTCGGGTTCCTGCACGCCTTGCGCGACGCCGGAGTGTCCATCTCCTTGGCCGAGATGCTCGACGCGACAAGGGCTCTGGGCATCATCGACCTGCTCGACCGGGAGAGCCTGCGGGCCGCCTACGCCGCGACCACGCTCAAGCGCCCGAACCACCGGCCGGCGTTCGACGCGCTGTTCGACCTGTGGTTCCCGCCGGTGACCGGTGAATCGTCGGCGTGCAGCCGGGACCCGGCCGACCAGGACGTGGACGGTGCGAACGACGGGGACGGCCGACCCGACCTGACCCGGCTGCGCGACCTGCTTCGTCAACTGCTGCTCGACGGCGATCCTGAGGCGATGCGACGCTTCGCCCGGGAGACGGTGCGCGACCTGGGGCGGGCCGACACTGCGCCCGGCCGGCAGCAGTGGTTCTCCTACCGGGTGCTGCGCGGCCTGTCCCCCGAGACGCTGATGACCTCGCTGCTCGACGCGCTGCTGGCCGGCCAGCAGCGGGGCGGCCTGGCCGAGAAGCTCGCCCGGCAGATCGCTGCCGAGCGGATCCGGGCTTTCCAGCAGCTGGTCGAGTCGGAGGTGCGCCGGCGCCTCGCCGAGGACCGTGGACCCGAGCAGTTGGCGAAGAACGCCGTGCAGCCGCTGGCCGAACAGGTGGACTTTCTGCGCGCCAGCCGGACCGACCTGGCCGAGCTGCGCCGCCAGGTCTTCCCGCTCGCCCGCCGGCTGGCCACCCGGCTCAGCGCCCGCCGCCGGCTCGGGCGGTCCGGCCGGCTGGACTTCCGGCGTACCGTCCGGGCCTCGCTCGCCACCGGCGGAGTCCCGCTCGTGACGCACCACCGTCCCCACCGGCCGCACAAGCCCGAGCTGACGGTGCTGTGTGACGTGTCCGGCTCGGTCGCCGGCTTCGCGCACTTCACCCTCATGCTCGCCTTCGCGTTGTCCGAGCAGTTCACCCGGGTGCGCGCGTTCGCCTTCATCGACACCTGCGACGAGGTGTCGCGCTTCTTCACGCCGGACGGTGACGTCGCCGAAGCCTTGGCGTCGATGTCCGCGCAGGCCGAGCGCGTGCGTTTCGACGGGCACAGCGACTACGGGCACTCGTTCCGCGAGTTCGCCGCGGGCTATCCCGACGCGGTCGGCCCGCGGACCTCGCTGCTGATCCTGGGTGACGCCCGCAACAACTACCGCGCGACCGAGATCCCTGTGCTGCGGTCGATGGTGGCGAAGGCCCGTCATGCCTACTGGCTCAATCCTGAGCCGCGCGCCTACTGGGGATCGGGCGACAGCGCCACGGCGGCGTACGCCGAGGTCGTCGAGATGGTCGAGGTGCGCAACGCCGTGCAGCTCGAGGCGTTCGTCCAGCGGCTGCTGCCGTCCTGAGCCGTTGAGGCGTCTGAGCCGCTGTGGCGTCCTGAGCCGATTAGGCTGCGGCGGCGTGGGACTGCGGATCGGGGTCATGGGCGGCACCTTCGACCCGGTCCACCACGGGCACCTGTCGGCGGCCAGCGAGGTCGCCACCCGGTTCACCCTGTCCGAGGTCGTGTTCGTGCCGACCGGGACCCCGTGGCAGAAGGCCGACCGACAGGTCAGTGCGGCCGAGGACCGCTACCTGATGACCGTCATCGCCACCGCCGGCGACCCGCGCTTCACGGTCAGCCGGATCGACGTGGACCGGCCGGGGGCGACCTACACGCTGGACACGCTGCTGGAGCTGGCGGCGCAGCACGGCGACGCGGAGCTGTTCTTCATCACCGGCTCGGATGCGCTGGCTCAGATCGCCGGCTGGCACGCCGCGGAACGACTGTTCGGCCTCGCCCATTTCGTCGGTGTCACCCGGCCCGGGTACGCGCCGGCCGACCTCACCGGGTTTCCCGACGGCGCGGTGACCCTGCTGGAGGTGCCGGCACTCGCGATCTCCTCGAGTGACTGCCGCGCGCGCGCGGGACGGGGTGAACCGCTGCGCTACCTCGTACCCGATGGGGTCGTGCAGTACATCGAGAAGCGTCGCCTCTACCGGTCCGCACCGTGACCCAACCCGGGACCCGGACCGCGCGCCGGGCGGCGCAGCGCCGCCGCCGGCGCGCGCGCCAGGTGCGCCTGATCGGCAGCATCCTGGGCGTGCTGGTTTTGCTGGCAGGAAGTTTCGCGGTATATCTGGCCAAGGACGACCGGACGCCGCCCTTGGGCTCGGCCGCCGAGAGTCGCACCCAGTCGACTCTGTTGCTCCAGGTGCGCGGAGCCGACGGCGAGGCGGTGGCCAACGCGCTGCTCGCCCACGACCCGGACACCCAGACCGGTGCGGTCGTCCTCATCCCGCCTCAGGTGTTGGTCCCTGTCCCCGGCTCCGGTTCGGTGACCCTCGGCCGGACCCTGACCACCGCGGGGTCGGCGAGCACCAGCCGCAACGCGCTGTCCGACCTCGTCGGTGTCGTCGTGGACTCCGGGTGGGTGCTGACGCTGCCGGCGCTCACCGCGCTGATCGATGACCTCGGGGGCGTGACGGTCGACGTCGACGTCGACGTGGTGCAGGGACAGACCGTGCTGCTCAACCCCGGCGAACGCAGGGTCGAGGGCGAGGGCGCCGTGGCCTTCCTCACCTACCTGGCGCCGGGGGAGCAGGAGCAGTCCCGGCTGGCCCGCGTCCAGGAGGTCCTGGACGGGCTGCTGAACGTCCTGCCGGCCACTCCCGGCGAGCTGGAACCGGTCCTGGCGGCGCTGGACGGGAGCTCCACGACTGCAGCGACGACGGCCGAGCTCGCCGCCTTCCTGCTGGGTCTGGCTGCGGACGACGATCGGGACCAACTGCAGTACGACGTGCTTCCGGTCGTGCCGATCGATCCCGGCGAGGGGGTCACGGCGTTCCGCATCGACGCCGACCGGGTGCGAGGCCTGGTCGACCGGCTGTTCGCCGACTCCGTGTCGCCGGGAGCGCGCGAGCCCGGCACCCGGGTGCTGGTCCTCAACGGCGTCGGTACTCCCGGGCTCGGTGAGGCCGTGCGTCGCAAGTTGGTGCCGGCCGGTTTCGTCTTCGTCGGCTCGCGCAACGCGCCCAGCTTCGGCGTGGCCGCGACGCAGATCCTGATCCCGCCGGCGACCCCTGATGCGCAGGCGCTGGGTGAGCGGGTGGCGACGGCGCTCGGTGTGCCGTCGACCAGTGTGGCCACCCAGGAGTTCGGCACCGTGGCCGACATCGTGGTACTGGTCGGCGCGGACTTCGTGCCGTGACGCCTAGTCTGAGGCGATGCCCGCCTCCGAGCGCTCCGTAGAGCTGGGGCTGGCCGCCGCCCAGGCAGCGGCCGACAAGCTCGCCAGCGACATCCTGCTGCTCGACGTGAGCGACCAGCTCGTCATCACCGACGTCTTCCTGCTCGCCTCCGCGCCCAGCGACCGCCAGGTCAAGGCGGTCGTGGACGAGATCGAGGACCGCCTGCGCGAGCTCGGTGCCAAGCCGGTCCGCCGGGAGGGCGCGCAGGAGGCCCGCTGGGTGTTGCTCGACTTTGCCGACATCGTCGTGCACGTTCAGCATGAGGAGGAGCGGGTCTTCTACGCCCTCGAGCGGCTGTGGAAGGACTGCCCGGTCATCCCGTTCCGGGACCGTGACGCCGAGCGGGCGACCGGCCGGCCGGCCGCCGGCGCCTCCTGAACCAGCCCCGCCGCCTCGTACTGCTACGGCACGGACGTACGGCGGACAACGCCGTCGGCGTCATCCAGGGTCAGCTCGACACCCCGCTGGACGAGGTGGGGATCGCCCAAGCGGTGACGGCGGCGCAGGTGCTCGCCCACCTCGCTCCGTCGGTCCTGCTCACCAGCGACCTGTCCCGGGCCCGCGACACCGCGGCGGCGCTGGCCTCGGTCAGCGGGTTGCGGCCCGTGCCGGATCCACGGCTGCGCGAGTTCTCCCTCGGTACGTGGGAAGGGCTGACCTCCGAGCAGGCCCGGGAGAAGCACCCGGACGAGCATGCGGTCTGGCTCACCGGGGTGGATGTGCGGCGCGGTGGCGGGGAGACCCGTCGAGAGGCGGGGGAGCGGGCCGTCGCATGCCTGCTGGAGCATCTGCCGTCGGTCCCGGCCGGCGGCACCCTCGTCGCCGTAACCCACGGTGGGACCGCCCGGGCCGCGCTCGGCTTACTGCTCGAACTGCCCGACGACTGCTGGACGCGGCTGGTCTCGCTCGGCAACACCTGCTGGTCGACGCTCGTGGAGGCGGACCTCGGCTGGCGCTTGGAGCAGCACAATGCGGGACCTGATCCGCAGGCCGGCGGGTGAGGTCGGTGGGCCGGGACCGTCGCCCCGGTGTCCGCTCCCTGTAGAGTCCTGGACCGCACGAGCGCACGAGCGTACGACGCGGGGCTGTGGCGCAGCTGGTAGCGCACCACACTGGCAGTGTGGGGGTCAGGGGTTCGAGTCCCCTCAGCTCCACCCGCACGAGGGGCCGTTGACCTGGTTGACAGGTCGGCGGCCCTTCGCGTACCCCCTACGGACCGGCCCAACACGCCGACCTGGATGGGCTCTCCGGGCCTGGGCGTATCAGCATGCGAGACGGCTGTTGTGCATGTTGGTACGGGGCGACAATGATCCTTGCATGACCGCCTATCTGCAAGGGCACCACGACAGCGTCCTGCGCTCCCACTGCTGGCGCACGGCCGACAACTCCGCCGGCTACCTGCTGCCGCACCTGCGTCCCGGGATGCGCGTGCTCGACGTGGGATGCGGTCCCGGCACCATCACCCGAGACTTCGGCGCCCTAGTCGGGCCAGACGGCGAGGTGCTCGGCATCGACAGCTCGGCGGACGTCGTAGCACAGGCCGTTGCGGCGTGCGACCTGTCGCAGGTCCGGTTCGCCGTCGGCGACGCCCTGCACCTCGAGCTGCCCGACGGGTCGTACGACGTCGTGCACGCCCATCAGGTGCTGCAGCACCTCGCCGACCCGGTCGCTGCCCTGCGAGAGATGCGGCGGGTCACCCGGCCCGGCGGGCTGGTGGCCGTCCGGGACGCCGACTACGCCGCCATGACGTGGCATCCGGCCGTCCCCGCTCTGGACCGGTGGCTCGAGGTCTACCGAGCTGCGGCACGGGCGCACGACGCCGAACCCGATGCCGGCCGGCGGCTCCTGGGCTGGGCGCAGTCGGCCGGCTTCGCCGAAGTCATCCCCTCGGTGAGCGCCTGGTGCTTCGCCACGCCGGAAGACCGCGCCTGGTGGGGTGGCATGCAGGCCGACCGAATCCTCGCCTCGCGCATCGCCGGGGAGGCCGTCGCCCGCGGCCTGTGCCGGGTGGACGAGCTGCCCGAGATGGCGGACGGCTGGCGGACCTGGGCCGGCGCCGAGGACGGATGGTTCGCGGTGCTGCACGGCGAGTTGCTGTGCCGGGTGGCGGTGTGAGCCGCGCGCAGGTGGCCGGGCCGGACGAGCTGCTCGCCGTTGCCTCCGCGTGCGTTCACCGCTGGCGGGGCCTGGTCAGGACGACCCGCAGTCGCCGCACAACGTGAACGAGGCGTACGTGGTGGCCGGCCGGGCGGTCCTCGAAGTTGCTGGGCCCTGCCTGATCGTCTGGCGCCGTAACGCGGTCCTCCCTGATCATCTGGCGAAATTTGGGCCCGTTCGAGCCTAGGTCTCGCCAAGTGATCAGGGAGGGACCGCGCGGCGCGCCAAGTGATCAGGGAGGGACCGCGCGGCGCGCCAAGTGATCAGGGAGGGACCGCGCCGCGCGCCAAGGGAGGGGCCGCGTGGCTCGCCAAGTGATCACGGAGGGAGGCCGCCAGCGAGATCTTCGGGGAGTACACAGGGTGCCCGCCTGTGTACTCCCCGAAGATCTTGGGCGAGCAGGGGTGGCTGTCCGCTCCGAAGCCGGGCCCGGCAACTGCCTGAGCGACAGCAGACCCGCCGCGTGGACACAACCGCATCCGCGTCTCTAGGATGCGATCCATGCCGCAACTGAGGATCAGCGAAGCAGCCTCGCTGCTCGGGGTGAGCGATGACACGCTGCGCCGTTGGGCCGAACAGGGGCGGCTGCACCTGACCAGGGCGGCCAACGGTCGAGCCGCCGTCGACGGCGCCGAGCTCGCCGGCTTGGCCCGCGAGCTCGCAGCGGGCACCCCCACCGCGGCGGGGGCCCGCTCGGCCCGCAACAGCCTGCGCGGCATCGTCACGAAGGTCACCCGCGACACGGTGATGGCTCAGGTCGAGCTGCAGGCCGGGCCGTTCCGCATCGTGTCGCTGATGAGCCGCGAGGCCGCCGACGAGCTCGCCCTCGAGGTAGGCGTCGTCGCGTACGCGTCAATCAAAGCCACCAACGTCGTCGTCGGGATCGACGACGACAGCGCCACGGCCACCGCCCCCCTGACCCGGGGTGCGCCATGAGCGTTCGTCGGACCGTCCGCAGTCAGGCGCTGATTGCCGCGGCGCTCGGGCTGACGCTCGCCGGCTGCGCCGGCAACGGCGGTGCGGCCGCGGCGCGCAGCACCGTGACCGTCTTCGCCGCCGCGTCGCTGAGCGAAGCGTTCACCAAGATCGCCCGCGCCTTCGAGCAGGCGAACCCGGGTACGACGGTCACGCTGAACTTCGGCGCGAGCAGCGCACTGGCCCAGCAGATCGTCGCCGGCGCCCCCGCCGACGTGTTCGCCGCGGCGAGCCCGGCCACGATGAAGACGATCACCGACGCCGGGGACGCCCGCGACACCGAGGTTTTCGCGCGCAACAGCCTGCAGATCGCGGTCCCGCCGGACAATCCCGGCCAGGTCGTCGGGCTCGCCGACTTCGCCCAGCCCGAACTGAAGATCGCCCTGTGTGCCGAGCAGGTTCCCTGCGGCGCCGCCGCCGTGAAGGTCTTCGAGGCCGCGGGGATCAGCCCGTCGGTGGACACCCTGGAGCAGGACGTCAAGGCAGCCCTGGCCAAGGTCGAACTGGGCGAGGTCGACGCCGCCCTCGTCTACCGCACCGATGTCCTTGCCGCCGGCGGCAAGGTCACCGGGATCTGCTTTTCAGAGGCGGGCCAGGCCGTCAACTACCCGCTGGCGGTGCTGACCGACGCCCCGAACACCGCCGGCGCCAGCGCGTTCGTCACCTACGTCCGCTCCGACGAGGGGAAGCGAACTCTTGCGGCCGCCGGCTTCGACCGTCCCTGAGCGGCCGCGCGGCACCGGTCTGCCGCCGCTGCTGTGGCTGCCCGCCGGGCTCGCGTTGGCGTTCCTCGTCCTGCCGCTGGTCGCGTTGCTCGTCCGGGCGCCGTGGCGCTCGCTGCCGGAGCAGCTGCTCACCGCCGAGGTCGGTCAGGCGCTACGGCTCTCGCTCGTCAGCGCGACAAGCGCCACCGTCGTGTGCCTGCTGCTCGGCGTGCCGCTGGCGTGGGTGCTGGCGCGGGCTCGGTTTCGCGGCCGCAAGCTGCTGCGCGCGCTGGTGACGGTCCCGCTGGTCCTGCCCCCCGTCGTCGGCGGCGTGGCACTGCTGCTGCTACTCGGCCGGCGCGGGCTGATCGGACAATATCTCGACGCGTGGTTCGGCATCAGCCTGCCGTTCACCACCACGGCGGTGATCATCGCGGAGGCGTTCGTCGCCATGCCGTTCCTGGTGATCGCCGTCGAGGGAGCCCTGCGCGGCGTCGACCGCAGGTACGAGGACGCCGCGGCGACGCTCGGCGCCTCGCGGCTGCGCATCTTCGCCCAGGTCACCCTGCCGCTGATCGCCCCGGGCATCGGCGCCGGGGCGGTGCTCTGCTTCGCCCGGGCGCTGGGCGAGTTCGGGGCGACCATAACCTTCGCGGGCAGCTTTCCGGGGGTCACCCGGACGATGCCGATCGAGGTCTACCTGGCGCTGGAGAGCGAGCCGGAGCGCGCGATCGTGCTGTCCCTGGTCCTGCTGGCCGTCTCGGTGGTCGTGCTGGTCAGTCTGCGAGACCGATGGCTGACCGGCGGCGGCACCGCATGACCGGGCACCGCATGACCGGCCGGACCGGCCTGCACGCCAACCTGCGGGTCGACCGCGGCCGCTTCCGCCTCGACGTCACCATCGAGGTCGCGCCGAACCAGGTCGTTGCCCTGCTCGGGCCCAACGGCGCGGGCAAGTCCACCTCCCTGCAGTGCCTGGCCGGCCTGCTGCCGCTGTCTGCGGGGGGCATCCGCCTGGGCGAGCACGTCCACGACCACCCAACGGCCGGGGTCTTCGTCCCGCCGCAGCAACGCGGGATCGGGGTGGTGTTCCAGGACTACCTGCTGTTCCCGCACCTGACCGCGCTGGACAACGTCGCCTTCGGTCTGCGCTGCGCCGGCGCGCCGCGCGGCAGCGCCCGGCGCGACGCCGCTGGCTGGCTCGCCCGGATAGGCCTGGCCGACCACGCCGATTCCCGGCCATCGTCGCTGTCCGGCGGTCAGGCCCAGCGGGTGGCGCTGGCCCGCGCCCTCGCGCCGCAACCACGGCTGCTGCTGCTTGACGAGCCACTCGCGGCGTTGGACGCCGCGACCCGCACCCTGGTCCGGTCCGAGCTGCGCCCGCACCTGCGGGCCTTCGCGGGCTGCACCGTGCTCATCACCCACGACCCGCTCGACGCGATGATCTTGGCCGACCGGATCGTCGTCATCGAGGACGGTCGGGTCGTCCAGACCGGGACCCCCGCCGAGGTGGCCCGGGCTCCGCTCACCGACTACGTCGCCCGGCTCGTCGGCCTGAACCTCTACCGCGGGATGTCCCGAGAAGGCCGCGCCGAGCTCGCCGACGGGGGAACCCTGCAGGCCGCCGGTGCGCCGGACGGTCCGGTCCTGCTGACCTTCCCCCCGTCGGCCGTATCGCTGCACCGCGCCCGGCCGGAGAGCTCGGCGCGCAACGCCTGGCCGGGTCGGGTCACCGGTGTGGAACAGCACGGCGCCACCGTGCGGGTCGCCGTGGACGCATCACCGGCTGTACTCGCCGACGTAACCACTGCGGCCGTGGCCGAGCTGGATCTCGTGCCCGGGCGGCAGGTCTGGGCCTCGGTGAAGGCCACCGAGATCCAAAGCTACACCGAACCGCCACCGTCGACGGCCGCTCCGGCGGCGTGACCGGTCCGGTTCAGGACCGACGGCCTGCGGCGACCTGTTCGGCCCACTGCGCGTCCTCGAACTCGCGTTGTGCGGCGGCGAGTTCCGGCTGCAGCTGACGGCGTCGCAGCGCCGCGGCCTTACGGATGCTGGCCTGCTGCTGACGGAACTTCAGGTGTTCGCCTGCGTGGTTGCGCCGGACGATCGCCGTCTGCTCGGCCAGCCGCTGCGCCAGCCGGTCCTGCAGGACCGTGAGCCGCTCCCGGTCCGCCGCACAGACCGCGCGCAGCGCGGCCGCCTCGGCGGCCGGCAGCTTGCGCGGCAGGGCGGCCTTCGCCTTCTTGGCGAGCGCGTCGTACCAGGCCTTGAAGGTGTTCCCTCTGGCCAGACCCGCACCCTCGACCCTCACCCGCTGCTCGGACTGCTTGACGATCACGGTGATCCACTCGGTGTGCGCGATGCTCCAGAACACCTGGACGGCGCGGATGTCGGCGGCTGTCACGATGCCGCGCAGAACGAGTCGTTCGCACATCGGGCGACTCAGACCGGTGCGCGGTTCGTTGCCCAGCACGTAGCGCTGCAGCGCCGCGGCCAGGCGGTCCTTGCGTACCTGCGCCATGGCCTCGCGCATCCGGGTGGCCTCCTGCTGGACGAGCAGGTGCAGTGCCTCGGCGACCTCCTTGTGCTCCTCGACCAAGGTCCCCCGCATCCGGGTGAGTTCGGCCCGCTCCCGGTCGGCGACGGCCTCCTGCAGGGCCGAGGCGGCGAGCAGCTCCCTGCGCTCCTGCTCGGCACTGTCCTCCAGCGCGCGGGTCACCGCCGCGCACCGGGCCTGCGCCTGCTCGCGCGCCGCGCGCAGGGAGCCCTGCGTCGGCGTACTCCCGCCGGACGTGGACGGCAGCGTCGGCTGCCAGCGCCAGGCGACGAGCCCGACACCGAGCAGGACAGGCACGGCGGCGGCCACCAGCCGGACGTCCACGAAGGCCAGCACCACCAGCAGCGGAATCCCGACCAGGGCCAGCAGTCCCAGGGCAAGGCCGGTTGAGACCCGCGGCGGCGCCGGGGAAGGCACCGGTGCAGGGATCGGGCGGTAGGAGGAGTAGCTGGCGCTGCGCCCATTGGCCCCGGACCGGCCGGACGCCGGTGCCGCGACGTAGTACGGGCTGGCGGCCAGTAACTCGGCCGGGCTCGGCAGGACAGCCGGCTCGAAGTCCGGGACTTCGGCCAGGTCGGCGGCCACCCAGCACGCGTTGAGGTAGTCGAGGGCAACGTCCATCTCCGGGATCTCGGCCAGCGCGTCCAGCGTGCTGTCCGGATCCTCGAAGTCGCTCTGACCGAACAGCAGCTTCTCGTCACCGTCGGCGTGGAACTGCGCCCACAGGCCCGGCTCCTGCAGCAGGAGCAGCAGGCTGATGTAGATGAGCCAGGCCCCGAAGCGGTCGATCGTCTCGTCGTAGTGCTGCATCGTCCGAGCCGGTGACTGGTAGTTCAGGTGGCCCTTCTCCGCCGCGCCGTGGCCGGCCAGGCTCGGCAGGTACATCCCGTCGTAGTCGATCAGGCGCAGCCGACCCGAGCCGTCGACCAGCAGGTTCCCGTGTTGCAGGTCGCCGTGCGCGAGCCCGGCGTCCTGCAGGTCGCTGACCACGGAGGCGAAGTCGGCGGCGACATCGGCGATCGCCTTCGGGTCATGCAGGTTGGCCTCGAGCCAGGACAGCAGGCCGTTCGCCTCGACCCATTCCATCTTCAGGATCGGCAGCCACTTGCCCTGCACCAGGATCCCGGCGGACTGGTAGTCGAAGCTGATCTGCCACGACTTGTCCAGCCGGGAGAGCTGGCTCGACACCGCGCCGTACCTGGCCTGCTGGTCCTCCACGCTGCGGGTGAAGCACTTGACCGCATAGCGCTTGCCGTCGGTGCCCAGGATGCTGAAGACACTGGCGAAGTTGCCCGAGATCGCCCGTGGGGTGCCCATGCCGGTGAGTTGGACCCGGCCGCCCTTGAGGTCACGGTCCTTGAAGCACAGTGCAGTGTTCTGCAGGGCCTCGGCGTAGACGCCGCCGCTGGGATAGGAGGTCTTCTGCGTCAAGTCAGCTGAACCGCGCAATCACCGGGGGCAGGTCGTCACTGCGCAGTCTGCCGGAAAGCGGCGTGTTCGCAACCCGGTGCCGGGTCCCGGGCGAGCCTTCCGGATGTGCGAAGGCTGGAGCAGGCCCGGGCGGTCGGCCAGAGCGCCGATGTGGCAAGGTGATCTGTGCCGACCGCCCATTGTCCACGGCAGTCCGCCTACCGACGCAGTGTCGAAGAACTGCAGGCGCAATACGCGGCGTTGCCGGCCGGGTCGCCCGTCCGCCTGGGCAAGCGGACGTCCAATCTGTTCCGGGCCCGCGACGGCGCGCGCGCCCCCCGTCTGGACGTCCGCGCCTTCGCCGGCGTCCTCGACGTCGACGTCGTGGGGCGCACCGCGGACGTGCTCGGCATGACGACGTACGAGCAGTTGGTCGACGCGACCCTGCCGCACGGGCTGATGCCGCTCGTGGTGCCCCAGCTCAAGACCATCACGCTGGGCGGGGCGGTGACCGGCCTCGGCATCGAGAGCTCGAGCTTTCGCCACGGGACGCCGCACGAGTCGGTCCTGGACATGGATGTGCTCACCGGCGACGGGCGCGTGGTGACCTGCAGCCGGACGACCGAGCGGGAACTGTTCACCGGCTTCCCGAATTCCTACGGCACACTCGGCTACGCGCTCCGACTGCGGATCGAACTCGAGCCGGTGCAGCCCTACGTCCACCTGAGGCACGTGCGCGTCGCGGGTGGCGCCGGCGCCGCCGAGTTGCTGGGCGAGGTCTGCCAGAGCCGCGTCCACGAGGGCGAGCAGGTCGACTTCGTGGACGGGACGTGGTTCTCGCCGGACGAGGTCTACGTGACGCTCGGGTCCTTCACGACCGATGCGCCGACGCTGTCGGACTACACCGGCCAGCGCATCTACTACCGCAGCCTGCAGCGCACCCGGCAGGACTGGCTGACCGTACGGGACTACCTCTGGCGCTGGGACACCGACTGGTTTTGGTGCTCGCGTGCCTTCGGGGTGCAGAATCCGGCGGTGCGCCGGTGGATCCCGCGACGCTATCTGCGCAGCGACACCTGGTGGCGGCTCGTCGCCTTCGAGCACAGGCACCGATGGAAGGCGCGCTGGGACCGGCACCGGGGCCGACCCGAGCGCGAGGAGGTGGTGCAGGACATCGAGGTTCCGGTGGACGCGCTGGTGTCATTCCTGAACGTGCTCGCCCGCGAGGTGCCGGTGGCCCCGGTCTGGTTCTGCCCGCTGCGCCAGCGCGCCCGGGACGTCGTCTGGGACCTCTATCCGCTGGACCCCTCGATCCTCTACGTCAACGTCGGCTTCTGGTCGAGCGTGCCGCTGCAACCGGGTCAGCCGGACGGCACGCACAACCGGCTGGTCGAGCGCGTCGTGGACGAGCTCGGTGGTCACAAGTCGCTGTATTCCACCTCCTTCTATGATCCGGAGACGTTTTGGCGGTTGTACGGGGGCGAGGTCTATCACCGCCTGAAGGCGACGTTCGACCCGGGCGGGCGGCTGCTCGATCTTTACTCCAAGTGCGTCGGTCGGCGCTGAAAGCAGGACGGTGATGGCTCGCATGCCCTTGGCCCAGGCGATCGCGGAGGTGCTCGACCGATCAGTCCGGATCCGGGCGTACGACGGCTCGTCCGCCGGTTCGCCGGACGCCGACGTCGAGATCGTGCTCCGCAGCCGCAAGGCACTCGCCCACCTCGTCAGCGGACCGGGCGAGCTGGGCATGGGGCGGGCGTACGTCTCTGGCGAAGTAGACCTGAGGACGCCGGGCGACGGTCCGGTCGACCACTTCCTGATCCTGCGCCGGCTGGCCGGACGCAAGATTTCGGAGCTGACCTGGTCCCAGCGGGCGAGGGTGCTCCGGTCGCTCGGACCGCACGCTCTGGCGTGGGTGGAGCCGCCGGCCCAGGAGGTCGGCGCACGGCGCTACCTCAGCGGCCTGCGCGCGCACGCTCCCGGTCGCGAGGCGATGGTCATTGCACACCACTACGACGTCAGCAACCGCTTCTACTCCTGGGTCCTCGGTCCCACGATGGCCTACACCTGCGCGGTCTACGCCCACGACGACGCCACCCTCGAGCAGGCCCAACAGGAGAAGTTCGACCTCGTCTGCCGCAAGTTGGGACTGAGCAGCGGCATGCGCCTGCTCGACGTGGGATGCGGCTGGGGTGGGATGGTGCTTCATGCCGCCAAGCACTACGGCGTGGAGGGGCTCGGCGTCACCCTCTCGCGCCAGCAGGCCGAGTGGGCGAACAAGCGGATCGCCGAGGAGGGCCTGACCGGGCAGGTCCAGGTCCGGCACGCCGACTACCGCAGCGTGACCGAGACCGGCTTCGATGCTGTGAGCTCGATCGGGTTGACCGAGCACGTCGGAGTGCGCAACCTGCCGGCGTACGCCGCTCGACTGGCTGCCCATCTGCGTCCAGGTGGCCGCCTGCTCAACCACTGCATCACCCGGCCGTCGGTCGACGTCCCGGTGATCAGCCGCCGAGGCTTCATCACCCGCTACGTTTTTCCAGACGGTGAGTTGCCTTCGGTGTCGGAGGTGATCTGCCAACTGGAGCGGGCCGGGCTCGAAGTCCGCCACGAGGAGAACCTGCGCGAGCACTACGCCCGGACCTGCGCCGCCTGGTCGGCGAATCTGGATGCCCACTGGGAG
>JBBSUR010000021.1:0-22041 GCA_038234255.1 Mycobacteriales bacterium
CCCTTGGCGACCAGCCGTTCCTGCTCGTCGCGGATGTCGACCGACCACAACTGCTGACTACGGCCGCGATGGATCGGGGTCGCGACCGCGGTGAGCGTCCCCTCGCGGACGCCGCGCAAGAGGTTGGTGTGGTTGCTGGTCCCGACGACGTGCCCGCGCTCGCCGAACCACGCGGCTCCGCCGACGCTGCCGACGGTCTCCACGACCGAGCACAGAACGCCCCCGTGCAGCAGGCCGTACGGCTGGAGCAACTCCGGCCGTACGGTCAGCACCGCGCGTACCTCGTCGGCGGTCACCGAGCGGATCTGAAGTCCGAGGTGCCGGTCGAAGCCGTCGTAGGAGAACGCGTCCGTCATGTCCGGACTCGAGAACTCGCTCAGAAGATGAGGATCAGCAGCAGGATGATGATGATCAGACCGACGACGCCGCCACCGATGTACATGGGAACCCTTTCGTTTCCCACACTCGCTGCGTGGGCTGGAGCGGGCCCTACCCCGCAGCGCCGCGTCCAGCGCCTCCCGGGTGATCTTTTCGCGCGATCTTCACGACCAGACCGAACGTAGACTGGCGCGATGACCGTCGCCGGTGACACTGCCCCCAGTGACACTGTCACAGTTGACACCGCCGGCGCTGACACCGCGGTGGG
The DNA here is from genome assembly GCA_038234255.1 of Mycobacteriales bacterium. Taxonomy (GTDB): domain Bacteria; phylum Actinomycetota; class Actinomycetes; order Mycobacteriales; family SCTD01; genus SCTD01. Next base: position 647 of record JBBSUR010000021.1, read on the forward strand.
GCAGGCCTCCCGGCGCCGCACCTTCGCCGTCATCAGCCACCCCGACGCCGGCAAGTCTACCCTCACCGAGGCTCTGGCCCTGCACGCCCGGGTGATCCAGGAGGCGGGTGCGATCCACGGCAAGTCCGGCCGCAAGGCCACCGTGTCGGACTGGATGGACATGGAGAAGGCCCGCGGCATCTCGATCAGCTCCGCCGCCCTGCAGTTCGGGTACGGCGGCTGCGTCATCAACCTGCTCGACACGCCGGGCCACGCCGACTTCTCCGAGGACACCTATCGCGTCCTGGCCGCCGTCGACTGCGCCGTGATGCTGCTCGACGCCGCGAAGGGCCTCGAGCCGCAGACGATGAAGCTGTTCGACGTGTGCCGGCATCGCGGCATCCCGGTGATCACCGTGGTCAACAAGTGGGACCGGCCCGGCCTCGAGCCGCTGGAACTGATGGACGAGATTCGCGAGCGCACCGGTCTGGAGCCGACGCCGCTCACCTGGCCGGTCGGCATCGCCGGGGACTTCCGTGGGGTGCTCGACCGGGCGACCGGCGACTTCCTGCGCTTCACCCGCACCGCCGGCGGCGCGACGATCGCGCCGGAGCAGCGCATCCCCGCCGCCCGCGCGGCGGTCGAGGAGGGCGAGGCCTGGCAGACGGCGGTTGAGGAGAGTGAGTTGCTCGAGGCGCTCGGGCAGGTGCACGAGCAGTCGACCTTCCTCGACGGGATCACCACGCCGGTGCTGTTCGGGTCGGCGGTGCTCAACTTCGGGGTGCGCCAGCTGCTCGACACCCTGCTCGCGCTCGCCCCGCCGCCCGGGCCCCGTCCCGACCTCCAGGGCACGCCCCGACCGCTCGACCGGCCGTTCAGTGCCTTCGTGTTCAAGATCCAGGCCGGCATGGACAGCGCCCACCGCGACCGGCTGGCCTACGTCCGGGTCTGCTCGGGCATCTTCGAGCGCGGGACCGTGGTGACCCACTCCGCGACCGGCAAGCCGTTCGCCACCAAGTACGCCCAGCAGGTCTTCGGGCGTGAACGTGAGACGGTCGACCTGGCCTACCCGGGCGACGTGGTCGGGCTGGTGAACGCCTCAGCGTTGCGGGTCGGCGACAGCCTGTACGTCCAGGAGCCGGTGACCTTCCCGCCGATCCCAAGTTTCGCGCCGGAGCACTTCGCGGTCTGCCGGGCCGTGGACACCGGTCGCTACAAGCAGTTCCGCCGCGGCATCGAGCAGCTCGAGCAGGAGGGGACGGTGCAGGTGCTGCGGTCGGACCTGCGCGGCGACCAGGCGCCGGTGCTGGCCGCGGTCGGCCCGATGCAGTTCGAGGTGGCCGAGCACCGGATGGCGGGGGAGTTCTCCGCGGCGGTGCGGCTGGACCGGCTGGACTACTCCATGGCCCGCCGCACCGACCGGAGTTGGGCGTCCGTACTCGATCGTGAGAGTGGGGTCGAGGTGTTGGAGCGGAGCAGCGACGGCGCTCTGCTCGCGCTGTTCGCTGGCAACTGGCGCCTGGCCCGGGTCCAGCGCGACCATCCCGACGCCGTGCTGGAGCCGCTGGTCGCGGCGAGTCCCTGAGCGGCCCGTCGCAGTAGTGTTCCGGCGCGTGGAGGACAGTCGCCGCCGAAGCGGCGTGCGCCGGCGAGCCCAGGCGGCGCGCCCGCTGCTGCTGCTGTTCGCCTCGCTCGCGCTGCTCGGTGCCGGCCCGCTGGACGGCCTGGCCCGGATCGGGGCGTCGGCGAGCGTCTCGGCGACGTCGCTGCACCAGGGGAGTACGAAGACCTCAGCGGCGGGCCCGTCGCGCGGCTCGCCCACCGGCGCGGACCGGCAGTTCCTCCAGGGACCGCCTCAGTTCCGGGTCGCATCGGTGTCGGCAGCAGCCGGGTCCGTGGGTGCCGGGGACGTTCTGGTCCCCCTGACCAGTCGCGGGAAGGCGCTGCCCCCGCCGGCACCGCCCGGTCGGTTCGCGACGGCGGAAGCACCCGCCGGCAACTCTGGGGGCGCGGTCGGCAGCCGCGCACCACCCGGGACGGCGAGCACCGACGCGTCCCTGCCTACCCGGCCCTGACCGGCCGCCCCCCTTCTGGAGACCTCTCGTGACCCGTCCCCCCGTGCTGCGCGCCATCGCAGCACTGATCATTCTCGGCCTGTCGGCCTTCTTCGCCGTCACCAAGCCCGCCCAGCTCGGGCTCGATCTGCGCGGCGGCACCTCTATCACCCTCGAGACCAGGGATTCACCTACTACCAAGGCCGACGCGGAGGCGACCGACCGGGCGCTGGAAGTGCTGCGCCGCCGCGTCGACGCGATCGGCGTCGCCGAGCCCACGCTCGCGCGGTCCGGGAGCAACCGGATCATCGTGGAGCTGCCGGGCGTGCAGAACGCCGCCGATGCGGCCGCGCAGCTCGGGCAGACCGCCCAGCTCACCTTCCACCCGGTGCTCGCCGCCGTCGCCCCGCCCGTTCCCACCGCGACCGCGGTGCCTTCTGTGGCCCCGGCCAGCCCGGCGCCGGCCAGCCCGGCGCCGGCCCCCACCGTCTCCACCCAGGGCCGGGCGGCGGTGGGACTGCCGGACGCCCAGGCGCCCGAGCCGCCGCCGGCCCCTACCGCTCCGGCCCCAGAACCGAGCGTGCCCCTCGCACCCAGCGAGGAGCCGGTTCCGACCCTGTTGCCGGCGGCGCCGGCACCCCCGCCGGATGCGGCCGAGTTCGATGCCAGCAAGGAGCAGACGATCCTGGACGAGGATGGTCGGCCGATCGTGATCGGTCCGGCGGCGCTGACCGGTGAGGGTGTCGGCGACGCCAGTTCGCAGGTCGATCCGCAGACCGGCACCGGCCGGTTCGTGTCCATCGATTTCCGGGGCGACGGTGGCCGCAAGTGGGAGGAGCTGACCGCCGCAGCTGCCTGCGCGCCGCCCGGCGACCCCAAGCGCCGGGTCGCGATCGTGCTCGACGGTCGGGCGATCAGCTCCCCCCAGGTCGCTACCGGCGTGGCCTGCAACGTGGGGATCCAGGGCGGTCAGACGTCGATCACCGGCAGCTTCACCCAGCAGGAGGCGCAGGAGCTCGCGGTGCTGATCAAGGGCGGTGCGCTGCCCGTACCGGTGGAGATCATCTCGCGCAGCACTGTGGGCCCGACGCTGGGTCAGGAGGCGATCGACGCCACCATAAGGGCCGCCGTTATCGGCTTCATCCTCACCGCGCTGTTCTTCACGGTCGTCTACCGTCTCGTGGGCTTCCTGGCGGTGCTGGCCCTCACCTCGTTCGGCGTCATCGCGTATGGCACCCTCGTCGGCCTCGGCGCGACCATCACGCTGCCGGGCCTCGCGGGGCTGCTGCTGTCGGCCGGTCTGGCCATCGACGCCAACATCCTGGTGTTCGAGCGCGCGCGGGAGGAGTACGCCCGCTCGCGCAGCCGCCGGCTGCTGCCGGCGCTCGACGTCGGCTTCACCAAGGCCCTCAGCGCCATCACCGACTCCAACGCGACGACCGTGCTCGCCGCGGCCCTGCTGTTCCTATTCGCCACCGGACCGGTCCGCGGCTTCGCCGTCACGCTGACCGTCGGGACCATCGCCTCGCTGGTGTCCGCGCTGCTCGTGACGCGTGTCCTCACCGACTTCGCCGTCCAGCGGGGCTGGGTCGAGCGTCACACACGGGCGTCCGGCATCTCCTCGATCGGGCGCTTCCGTGGGTTCCTGGAGCGCAGCGGCCCGGACCTGATGAGCCGCTACAAGCTGTGGTTCACCATCACCAGCGTCGCGCTGCTGCTGGCGGTCGCCGGGATGTTCTTACGCGGCTTCAACTTCGGTGTCGAGTTCACCGGCGGCCGGCTGATCGAGTACACGCCGAGCCAGACGGTGGCGGTGGCCGACGCCCGCAACGCGGTGACGTCCGCCGGCTTCGCGACCGCCGTGGTGCAGGAGAGCGGTGAGGGCACGCCCCGCAACATCAGCGTCCGCACCGGCAAGGCCACCGATGAACAGGAGGCCCGCATCCGCACCGCGCTGGAGCGGGTGACCGGCCCGGTCGAGGTCGCCAGCGACAGCATCGTCGGCCCGACGCTCGGCAACGAGCTGCGCAGGAAGGCGATCATCGCGCTCGTCCTCGCCCTGATCGCGCAACTCGGCTACCTGGCCATCCGGTTCCGGTGGACGTTCGCCGCGGGGGCGGTCACGGCGATCTTCCACGACGTCCTGCTCGTGCTGGGAATCTTTGCCTGGCTCGGCAAGCCGATCGACGGGCTGTTCCTGGCATCCGCGCTGACGATCATCGGTGTCTCGGTCAACGACACGATCATCACGCTCGACCGCGTGCGCGAGACGTGGGCGCTGAACCGGACCAAGCCGTTGCGCGGGCTGGTCAACACCGCGATCCTGCAGACCGCGCCGCGCACGATCAACACCACGGTCGGCGCGATGTTCATCCTCGGCGCGCTGCTCCTGCTCGGTGGCGCGTCGCTGTCGGACTTCGCCCTGGCGCTGGTGGTCGGCCTGCTCGTCGGGACTTACTCCTCGGCCTTCTTCGTCTGCCCGCTGATGATCGAACTGGAGAAGCGCAACAACGCGCCGCCGCCGATGCCCAAGCGGCGGTCGACCAACTCGGCGCCGCGGCGACGGCCGGCGAACAAGCGCCCGCAGCCAGTCAAGGCCCGGGTGCGGCCGCAGGGGGGGACGGTCTAGCACTCGGGGACAACCAGCCGGGCAGCAGGAGGGGGCGAGGTGGACGGCAGCTTCAACACGGTCCTGCTCGCCTCGTCGTCCCTGCTGCTGGTCGCGGTGGTGTCGGTCCGGCTCGCCAGCCGTACCGGCCTGCCGTCGTTGCTCATCTACCTCGCCGTCGGTCTGGCTGTCGGCGAGTCGGGGCTCGGCATCGAGTTCTCCGACTACGGCCTCACCGCCGAGCTCGGGTTGCTCGCCCTGGCCCTGATCCTGGCTGAGGGTGGGCTGACCACCCGCTGGCCGGTGGTGCGGCCGGTGCTGCCCTTCGCGCTCGTCCTGGCCACCGTCGGCGTCGCGGTCAGCGTGGCGGTCGTGGCCGGGCTGGCCCACCTCGTGCTGGGAGTCGATGCGCGTACGGCGGTGATCCTGGGCAGCGTGGTGGCGTCCACCGATGCTGCCGCCGTCTTCAGTGTGTTGCGCAAGCTGCCGTTGCAGGCCCGGACCAGCGCCGTGCTGGAGGCGGAGTCGGGGCTCAACGACGCCCCCGTCGTCGTCCTGGTGGTGCTCGCCTCCTCCGACGCGTGGGGGCGGACCTCGCTGCTGAGCGGGCTGGGTACGGTCGTGCTGGAACTGGTCGGCGGAGCGCTGCTCGGATGGGTCGTCGGCCGGTTGGGTCGCGAGCTGCTGGGTCGGGCGGCGCTGCCGACCTCGGGGCTCTACCCGCTGGCCACCGTCGCGCTGTGCCTGCTGGCGTTTGCCGCCGGACAGGCGCTGCACCTGAGCGGCTTCCTCGCCGTCTACCTCGGCGCGCTGGTGCTCGGCAACTCCCCGCTGCCGCACCGGAGGGCGGTGCTGGGTTTCGCCAGCTCGACCGCCCTGCTCGCCGAAGCCGGACTGTTCGTGCTGCTCGGCCTGCTGGCGTCGCCCGAGCGGCTGCTGCCCGCCGTCCCCGAGGCGTTGCTGGTCGGGGCCGCAGCCACCTTCGTGGCCCGGCCGCTGGCGGTCGCCCTGTCGGCGCTGCCCTTCCGGCTGCCGTGGCGCGAACAGCTCTTCCTGTCCTGGGCCGGGCTGCGGGGCGCGGTGCCGATCGTCATCGCCACCATCCCGGTCACCGCAGGAGTCGCCGGCGCCGAACGCATCCTCGACATTGTCTTCGTCCTGGTGGTCGTCTACACCCTCATCCAGGCGCCCACCCTTCCGGCGCTAGGTCGCCGCCTGCGGGTCGTCGACGCCGGGCAGGCGCTCGACGTCGAGATCGAGGTCGCCTCGCTGGAGCAGTTGCGCGCCGATCTGCTCCAGGTACGCGTCGGGCCGGACTCGCGGCTGCACGGCGTCTACGTGGAGGAGCTCCGGCTGCCGGCCGGCGCCCACGTGACGCTCATCGTCCGGGACGGCAGGAGCCTCGTCCCCGACCGGCACACCCACTTCGCGCACGGCGACCAGCTGCTGATCGTGACGACCGGCGCCGTCCGTGACCGGGCCGAGGCGCGGGTGCGCGCCGTCGACCGCAGCGGCAAGCTGGCCCGTTGGAAGGGCGAGCTGGGTGAGTGATAACCGGATGCCCCGCTCCCGGTAGGGAACGACCCGGGTCGAGCCCCGGTTGCAGCCTACGTAGCCCCTGTACGACGCCGTCGACGATCTATCCCAGGAGTGCCCCATGTGGTTGCGCAGCAAGCCCGACCTGCCCACCGCGGAGACCGCCTTGCCGGGCCGGTCGACGCCGCTGCCGGTGCCGGAGCGGCACAAGGTGCTCGGCACCCCCCTCAGCCCGCCGTGGCCCGAGGGCATGGAGGTGCTCTACGTCGCCATGGGCTGTTTCTGGGGCGCCGAGCGGTTCTTCTGGCAGCTTCCGGGCGTCTACACCACCGCCGCCGGTTACACCGGCGGGTTCACCCCTCACCCGACGTACGAACAGACGTGCACCGGGCGCACCGGGCACACTGAGGCGGTGCAGGTCGTCTACGACCCGACCGTGCTCGACGTCGACGAGCTGCTCGCCGTGTTCTGGGAGAACCACGACCCGACCCAGCTCAACGGTCAGGGCAACGACCACGGCACGCAGTACCGCACGGCGCTCTATCCCACCACCGACGCTCAGCTGGTGGCCGTGCAGGCGTCGGCCGAGCGCTACCAGGCTGCCTTGACCGCCGCGGGCTTCGGCGAGATCACGACCGAGATCCGCCCCTTCGCCGAGGCCGGTCCCTGGTACTACGCCGAGGCCTACCACCAGCAGTACCTGCACAAGAACCCGCGCGGCTACTGCAACCACGGCTTCTGTCAGGTGGCGTACGACCGGCAGGCGGCGACCGGGGTGGACGCCCCGCAGGAGTAGCGGGGGATCGGCCTGTGTCGGCGGCGTCACCTACCCTGCCGCGCCATGGCGAACGCACCTGGCTTCCCGGCAATGAAGGCGCGCCGCCTGCGCAGCCTGCTCGCCCGAGAGTTGGGCTACGCCGTAGTCCCCAGCCGGAGCAGAGGTGGCTCACACCGGCGCCTCGAGGCTCCCGGGAGGCCAGGCCTGTGGTTCGCGTTTCACGACAGGGATGAAGTTGGTGGTGCAATGATTCGAGTTATCTTGGTGCGTCAGGTCGGGCTGACACTCGATGAGGCGAAGGAGGTGGTTCAGCGTGGGTAATGCCGCCCAAGTTGCTGACCTGACCCACATCCTGGTGACCAAGGACACCGAAGGATTCTTCGCCGAGTCTCCGCAGGTGCCAGGCTTGTGCTTCGGCCGGTCCACCGAAGCCGAGTTCCGGCGGGACCTCCAGCCCGTCCTGCAGGGCGTCGGCGTCCAAGGACGCGTCCAGGCACATCTGCAGAAGCGCGGTGTTACGGCCGTCGGCCAGGAGTTCCTGCTCCGTTGGGCAGAGGGGCCCGAGCTGCCGGACCGGCTCGAGGTCAGCCGGCGCGTCGAAAGACTGTTGAATACCTCAGACCTGGCCCTAGATCTGGTCAGCACGGAGCGGACCCCCATGGGCGAAATCGTCTTCGTGATGGCGGTGCCCGCAGACACACTGGGGACGTTCATGGATCAGTTGTACGAGGGGGGGGATGCCATGGTGATCTGTGCCGCCCTCGCGGACTCAGGTGTGTTCATGATGACTCTGGCCAGCGGCAAGCAGGACGCTCCGGGGTGGGACCGACTGGAGCGCTTCGGTTGGTCGCGAGCGACCGCGATCAGTGAGTTGCTCGTCGACAACGCACGTGGGCGTCGAACCCGTCGGCTGCTGGTGTAGGTCTGCCTCGGTTCGAGTTACTCGTCCCGGACCGTCAGCCGCATCCGGAACGTGCGATTCTGGCCTCCCTGGGACCGGGCACAGCGCCCATGAGGCAGCAGCGGCCTAGATCTTGCTGACCTCGGCGCACTTGAAGACGAAGTTGGGCGTGGTCATCTGACCGACCAAAGTGAGGCTCACCTCGTCGATGCAGCTCTTCGGGTCGGTCAAGAAGCTGCCGGAGAACCGGACCTTGCCGCCCTCCTTCCGCTCGACCAAGGCCGCGTAGACCGGTGAGTCCTGGGGGATACCGTTTAAGTCGCTGGCCGAACCTCAGCGCCGCCAGCGGCTCCGGCTCCCCGCCCGCACCCGGCACGGCGGCGATGCCGACGCGGTCGCCGATCCACGGGGCGATGTCGCGGTCGTAGTCGACGCCCTCACGGTCGAACAGCGCCGCCAGCAGCTCGTCCTTGACGCTGTCCTGGTCCTTCACCTTCTCGCCGGTGGACGGAAAGCGCTTCGCCAGCTGGTAGATCGCGAGCTTCTGCCCGGCGGCCGGGTCCAGGTCGATCTTGGCGAAGGCCAGCGCGGACGAACTCCACCGCATCCCGGGCAGGATCGCATCCCCTGAGGACCGTGTCACGATTTCTGGAAAGGCAGTCCGGGTCCTGGCCGTGACACCCTGGACGGGTGCGCCTGACCCGTGAGACGACCCTGGTCACCGGGACCTGTCTCTGGGCGCTCCTTGCACTCGGCCTCGACAGCGTCGCCTCCCTCGGCCAGCAGCGGCTGATCGGCGTCGGCACCTGGCTGCTGCTCCTGCTGGTCCTGCGGGGGGAGGACCGGGCGACCCGCGTTCAGGTCGGCGTGGTCGTCGTGTTTGCCACCGTGGTGGAGTACATCTTCGCCGGCTGGCTCGGCGCCTACGTCTACCGGCTGGAGAACGTGCCGGCGTTCGTCCCCCCCGGTCACGGGCTGGTCTACCTCGCCGCCTTCGCCCTCGGGCGCAGTGCCTGGGCGCATCGGCACCGGCGCTCCTTCCTGCCGGCCACGCTCGTCGTGGGAGGTTTCTGGGCCCTGTGGGGGCTCACGCTGGCGGACCGGCCGGACCTGCTCGGAGCGTTCTGGTACGGCTGCCTGCTGGTGTTCGCGTGGAAGGGCAAGAGCCCACTGCTGTACGCCGGAGCGTTTTTGGTAGTGAGCTACCTGGAGATCATCGGCACCTCACTCGGGACCTGGGCGTGGCAGCCGACCGACCCGACCGGGCTGGTCTCGGTCGGCAACCCGCCGAGCGGCGTCGCCGGCGGCTATGCCTGGTTCGACGCTGCCGCGCTCTACGCCGCCCCTCGGCTGATGGGCCGGTGGGACCGGTGGCGGCGGCGGCACGAGGGTGAGGACAAGGAGGCCAGCGGGTCCGACGAGGTCGGGTCGGGGGTTCCCGACAGCGTGCACGCCGGTCCAGGAGCCTGAGGACATATCGCCGTGCTTGTCACCTATGTCGCGAGCGGCTAGGTTCGCCGGGCTTCAAGCTACCGGAAGGATGGCCCATGACGCCGACCCGCCCGACGCACTGCACGAGGTTGATACCGAGATCGGCGGCCGCAGTCAGCGCGGTGCTCGCGCTGACCGCGTGCGGATCAGGAGCAGCCAGCCTGACGGCTGCCGCACCGGCGGTGCTGGTCACCGACGACGCTGCAGTCAGCCGCACCCACGAGGCGTCCTTTCTGCAGATCGATCGCAAGGATCCCGACAAGGTCTACCTGTCGGAGTCGGAGTTGCAGAGCGGCGACTGTCGCTTCTACCGGTCCACTGACCGGGGCCGGACCTGGTCGGTGGAGCAGAGCACGCTGGACTCGCCGGTGGAGTCGGAGAAGCCGGACGGCGCCGCGCAGGCCCCGGAGATCGCTCCGCACACCGACTGCACCCTGGGCAGCGGCTCGCAGAACATCCGGACCGAGCTGGATCAGGCGCCGGACGGCACGCTGTACTACCTGTTCAGCGCCAACAACGTCGATCCCGCCGTCCGTTCCCGGACCGTGCTGTTGGCCCGCTCCACCGACGAGGGGCGTACCTGGCAGACGACGGTCGTCGACGACGGCACCGAGTCCGCGCCCGCCGAAGTCGAGGTCAACTTCCAGGCGCACATGGCCATCGACCCCGGACAGCCCGAGCGGATCTACGTGATGTGGCGCCGCGCGCAGGGTGGCGAAATGCCCCGTCCGCCGTCGCGGCCGTTCATGGCGGTGTCCGAGGACGGCGGCCTCACCTTCGGTGAACCCAGCGAGATGCTGGCGCTGAACCCCGGATTCGACGGCCCGCGACCGATTGTCGTCGACGACCAACTCTTCGCCTTCTACCGCGAGTCGGCGGCGAGCGTCCCGGACGACGCCCCGCCTGCGGAAACGAAGCTGTACGTGGTCCGTTCTTCCGACCAGGGCAAGAGCTGGGACGAACCGACGCTGCTCGCCTCGGCGCTCGACGCGAGCGAGCCCATCCCGCTGTACGACCGCGACCAGGGACGGTTCCACGTCGTCTACCACGACAACAACAACGGTGACCTCGACGTCTTCACCCGAAGCTCGACGGACGGCAAGCAGTGGTCCGAGGAAATACGACTGAACGACGATGCGCTCGAGAACAACATCGGCCAGTTCTATCCCCAGATCTCGCAGAGCCCGAGCGGGCGGCTGGACGTGGCCTGGTACGACTTCCGCGACGACCTCAACCCACCGCCGGTCGAGGAGGACGGCGAGCCACTCGGCCTCAGCAGCAATATCGGGGTCCAGCAGGCCGTGTACTACACCAGCTCCGACGACGACGGCTCCACGTGGAGCAGGAACGTCCGGGTGAACGACGTCCCGATCGACCGCAGCATCGGTACGTGGAACAACAACTACTTCGTGGTGGTGCCGATCTCGATCGCTTCGTGGGACGACCGAGCGCTGGTGTCCTGGTCGGACACCCGCAACGGCACAGCGTTGACCGGCACACAGGACATCTACACCGCAGCAGTCACCGCGGTCGAGGGCACCGACAACACCTCGGTGACCGTCCGGGTGCTGGCCGTTCTCGCGGCGGCGCTGATCGGAGCCGGGTTGGCCCTGCTCGGGGTGGTGGCCCGCCTGCGCCGGACCCGTCGGCAACCCACCGCCGCGTGACCGCCCCGGCCAGCGGGAGCGGTCTCCTGGCCCGTCCCTGATCAGCTGGCGGAAAGCTGCCCGATTCGGGCCCTGATCTCGCCCGTTGATCAGGGAGGGCCGCTTCGGCTCGCCCGTTGATCAGGGAGGGCCGCCTCGGGGAGGGCCGCTTCGGTGCGCCTCGGCCCGTACGACCGTGCGGTAGACCGTTGCGGTGGCTACTCCACGTCGTGTCGTCCTGGCCGTGGCCGCGCTCCAGCTCGCCGTGCCTGCGGCAATGCTGGGGATCCGGTGGGCGCAGGAGGGCTCGCGTCCTGTCTCGGAGTTGCCCGCGTCGTTCCAGATGTACAGCGCTGAGCCACCGATCACCTACCTCGGCACCGACCGGCAGGGCCGGGTACGCCCGCTCGACGTCGGCCCGCTGCTACCGGTGCTGCGGGCCGTCGACACCGGCCGCGTCCTACCGGACCGGCTCTGCGCCCGGCACGCCGACCTGGTCGCGGTCCAGCGGATCGGCGGCACGCAACCCGGGAGCTATCGGTGCTGAGCGCCGACCGGCTCGCCGGCGCGCTGGTGCTGGTCAAGGCGGTGGACGTCGTCCTGCGGGGACCGGTCGAGCTGCCGGCGCTGCTGTGGGCCGCGGTGCTGGCGTTGTGGGTGGCGGGCGGGCTCGCGCTGCTGGCCGGGCCGCTGCGCTTGGCCACTGCTCGCCTGTGTTGGGCAGCGGTGTTGATCGCCGGAGCCGGACTGGCGATCGACTATCCGCTCGAACTGCGCCGTCATCACCTGGTCCTGCTGATGGCCGTTGCCCTCGGCGCCGTCGTGGCTCGGGACGTCGCGGAACGGCTACTGCTCTGGCGGGTGCAGCTCACCGCGCTGTACGCGGTGGCGGCCCTGGCGAAGGTCAACGAGTCGTTCCTCGGCGGCGATGTGCTGGCTCGCGGCGTGGTGGCCGCACCACTGTGGTCCGCGCTGCTGCCGTTCCCCCCGCTGTGGTTGCTGCTGCTCGCCGGTCTCGGGCTGATCGCCACCGAGGCGCTGCTCGCCGTCACGCCGTGGGTGGCGCGGCTCCGCGGGCCCGGCACCCTCCTGGCCGCCGGTCTGCACACCTTGGCGTTGCTGGTGGCGAGCACCTCGCCGCTGGTCGCGCTGCGGCTCGCGGTGTTCGGGGGGACCGCGGTCCTGCTGCACGCTGCCTCGGCGGGTCTGCTGCCGGCCAGTGGCGCCGTCAGGGCTGCGGATCGGGCCGCAGCGCGCTGAGCACCCGGTCGTGCAGCAGCCCGTTGCTGGAGACGGCGCTGCCGCCGTCGGCGCGCGCGGCTCCGGACAGGTCGGTGAAGCGACCACCGGCCTCCTCGACGATGACCTGCAGCGCCGCCAGGTCCCACAACGAGACCTCCGGCTCGAACGCGGCTTCGACCGCTCCCTCGGCCACCAGCAGATGGGACCAGAAATCGCCGTACGCTCGGGTGCGCCACACCTCGCGCGCGAGCTCCAACAGCCCGGGCAGCCGGCCCTGCTTCTCCCAGCCGGCGAGGGAGGAGTAGGCCACCGAGGCGTCGCAGAGCTGGTCCACGGCGCTCACCCGTAGCTGCCGCGGTGCGGCAAGGACGCCGCCGACGTGGGCACCGAGACCTCGGGCGGCCCACCAGCGCCGGCCCAGGGCGGGGGCGCTGACGAGCCCGACCGTGACCTGGCCGGCGTCCTGCAGGGCGATCAGGGTGGCCCACACGGGGACTCCCCGGATGAAGTTCTTGGTGCCGTCGATCGGGTCGAGCACCCATCGGCGGGGACCGCTGCCGCTCTGGCCGTCCTCCTCACCGAGGACCGCGTCGGCCGGCCGGCGTTGGGACAGCAGATCCCGCAGGGCCTGCTCCACGGCGCGGTCGGCGTCGCTCACCGGGCTGAGGTCCGGCTTGGACTCCACCAGCAGGTCGACGGCCAGAAAGCGGTCCAGGGTGATCACGTCGGCGGCGTCGGCCAGTTCGTGCGCCAGCGCCAGGTCGTCGTCCAGGCGCACGGGGTCCAGGCGCACGGGGTCCAGGCGCACGGGCGCCGGCTCGCTCACCGGGGCGCCATCAGGCGAACGCGCCGAGTCCGGTGATCTCCCGGCCGACGATCAGCTCCTGCATGTCGGCAGTGCCCTCGTAGGTGTAGATCGCTTCGATGTCGGCCAGGTGGCGCACCACGTGGTACTCCAGCAGGATCCCGTTCCCCCCGAGCAGCTCACGCGCCGACAGGATCACCTCGCGAGCCTTGCGGGTGTTGTGCACCTTGGCGAGCGCGGCGATCGTGTCGGTGAGCTCCCCGGACTCCGACAGCCGGGCCAGGCGCATGCAGTAGAGCTGCATCGCGGTCACCTCGGCGAGCATCCGTACCAGCTTGTCCTGGACCAGCTGGAAGCTCGCCAACGGCTTGCCGAACTGCTCGCGCTGCAGCGTGTAGGACAGGGCGATCTCGTACCCGGCGGTGGCGTGGCCGAGCGCCCCCCAGGCGACCGAGTTGCGCGTCGCGGCGAGCACCCGACCGGTGTCGGCGAAGGTTTCGGCGCCCGGCAGCCGGCTCTGCGCGGGACCGCGCACGCCGGTGAGGAGGAGCTCGGCCTGTTCGACGGCGCGTACGGAGAACTTGCCCTGCATGGTGTGTGCCTCCAGTCCGGCCGTACCGCTCTCGACGAGGAAGCCCTTGACCTCGCCGTCGCCGGTGTCCCGGGCCCACACCACGATGACGTCGGCGATGCCGCCGTTGCCGATCCACCGCTTCCTGCCGTCGAGCACGTAGTCGCTGCCGTCGCGACGCGCCGTGGTCTCCAGAGCGACCGAGTCCGAGCCGTGCCGCGGTTCGGTCAGCGCGAAGGCCCCGAACAGCTCGACCGCGGCCAGACCTGGCAGCCAGCGCTGGCGTTGCTCGTCGGAGCCCAGCAGCACGATCGACTTCATGGCCAGCCCGGCCTGGACGCCGAGGAAGGTCCCGAGGCTGCCGTCGCCGCGATGCAGCTCCATGTGCACGAGTCCGGCTCCGGTCGGGCTCATCGGGGTGCAGCCGTAGCCTTCGATGCCGTCGCCGACCAGACCCAGTTCGCCGAGCCGTTTCGCCAGCGCACGGGGAAACTCGGCCCGCTCCCAGCACCCACCGATGACCGGCAGGACCTCGTCGTCGACGAAGGCCCGGGTGCGCAGGAGCAGCTCCAGCTCGTCGGGACGCAATTGGTCCTGGAGCCCGAAGTAGTCGGTCGACAACGACCGTCCGACGTCGTAGAGGCGATCGGGAGTGGGGTCTCCGGCTCCGGTCACGACGGGGGACCGAGCACGAGTGAGCCGTTGTGCCCGCCGAAGCCGAAACTGTTGCTGAGGGTCGGACCGGGCTCCCAGCCGCGCGGCTCGAGCACCACGTCGACCTCGAGGGCCGGGTCGACCTCGGTCGTCCCCATGGTCGGCGGAAGTTGGCGGTGCAGGAACGACAGCAGCACGCTGGCCGCCTCCAGGGCGCCCGCGGCGCCGAGGCCGTGCCCGGTGACCCCCTTGATGCTGGACACCGGGACGCCGCCCGCCCCGAACACGGTGGCGACTGCGGCCGCCTCCGCGGCGTCGTTGAGCGGGGTCGACGTGCCGTGCGCGTTGACCGCTCGGATGTCGGTGGTCTCCAGCTCGGCGTCGGCGAGCGCGAGCCGCATGCAGGCGGCGGCTCCGGTGCCGCCCGGCGAGGGCGCGGTCATGTGGTGGGCGTCGCAGGTGCTGGCCGCTCCGAGCACCTCGCCGTAGATCCGGGCGCCGCGCGCGCGGGCCGCCTCGCGCTCCTCGAGCACCAGCACCGCCGCGCCCTCGGCGATGCAGAAGCCGTCGCGTCCCACGTCGAACGGGCGGGACAACCCGGTCCGGGACAGGGCGGTCATCACCGTGAAGGCGGCGACGGTCGTCGGCGTCATGGAGGACTCGGCACCGCCGGCGAGCACGACGTCGCAGCGCCCGTCGGCCACCATCCGGGCGCCGGCGGCGACCGAGTGGGTGCCGGCTGCGCAGGCAGTGGTCAACGTCTCCGAGGGGCCCTGGAAGCCGTGGCGCAGCGACACCGCGGCGGCTCCGGCGTTGGACATGACCATCGGGATCGTGAACGGCGAGACCCGCGCCGGTCCGCGGGCGGCGAGCACGCCGACCTGGGTCTCCAGCGTGCCGACGCCCCCGATCCCGGTGCCCAGCTGCACCCCGGCGCGGGCCGGGTCGACCGGCGGGACTCCGCCGCAGTCCTGCAGCGCCATCGCGGCCGCGGCGATAGCGAAGTGGGTGAAGCGGTCCAGGTGGCGGACCTGCTTGCCCGAGAGCCAGGGCGAGGGGTCGAAGTCGTCGACCGTGCGCTCCCGGCGCAGCGGTGGCTCGGTCTGCAACCCGGTCCAGAACGCCTCCAACCCGGTGCCGGCCGGGGAGACGACACCCAGCCCGGTGACGACCACCCGGCGGGCTTCGCGGGCGACGCGCACCTGGGCTACGCCTGGGCCGAGGTCGACCGGCGGACCAGCCGCTGTACGAGGTCGTCGACCATGCCGTACGTCCGGATGTACTCCCAGGAGTCCTCCGGCAGGCTGATGCCGAACGTGTCCTCGATGCTCATGCCCCACTCGATGGCCGCGAGGCTGTCCACACCGAGCTCGTCGCCGAGCAGGGCATCGGGACGCAGCGCGGCAGGGGAGACCGAAAGCTGCTCTGCGGTCAGTTGGAGCAGCCGCTGGGACAGGTCGGCGGGAGGCATCACGGCCTGAAGCCTAGCGAGCCGGCGCCTAGCGAGCCGGCTGGCACGATGACGCGTCATGAGCCTCGCCCTCGTCTTCCCCGGCCAGGGATCGCAGCGACCGGGCCTGGGTGCGCCATGGCGCGCCGATCCGGGCTGGTCCCTGGTCGAGCGGGCCAGCGACCTGCTGCACCGCGACTTCGAGCAGCTGCTGCTGGATGCCGACGCCGAGCAGCTCCGCTCGACGTCTCCGGCTCAACTGTCGACGTTCCTCACCTCCCTGCTCGTCTGGCAGGCCTTCATGGTCCTGCCGTCGCAGGAAGTCGCTGTCCTGGCGGGTCATTCGCTCGGTGAGCTGACCGCGCTGGTGGCCGGTGGCATCCTGAGTTGTGACGACGGGCTCGCCCTGGTCAGCGCCCGGGGCGACGCCATGCAGACCGCCGCCGAGCTGGCACCCGGCGCGATGGCGGCGGTGCTCGGACTGGATGACGATGCGGTCGAGCGGATCTGCGCCGGTCTTGAGGACGCGTGGCCGGCCAGTTACAACGCGCCCGCCCACGTCGTGGTGTCCGGCACCGTCGCCGGGCTCGCCGCGGCGGGCAGCGCCCTTCGGGCTGCGGGGGCGCGTCGGGTCCTGTCACTGCCGGTCGGCGGAGCCTTCCACACCCCGCTGATGGCGCCGGCCCGGGACGGTCTCGAGATCGCGCTGCGGGAGGTGTCGTACGCCCCACCCGCCGTGCCGGTGCTGTCCGGGGTGGACGTGCGGCTGCACGCTGCGGACGTGCCGGGAGTGCTGTCGCGTCAGCTGACCGCGCCGGTCCGCTGGCGACAGGTGGTGGAGGCGCTGCCGGCGTACGGCGTCGACACGGTGGTGGAGTTCGGCCCCGGTG
The DNA here is from genome assembly GCA_038234255.1 of Mycobacteriales bacterium. Lineage (GTDB taxonomy): Bacteria > Actinomycetota > Actinomycetes > Mycobacteriales > SCTD01 > SCTD01. The sequence goes on from JBBSUR010000021.1 coordinate 17,252, forward strand.
GGGTGCTCGCCGGGCTGGTCCGGCGGACGCTGCCGAACATGCGCGTCGTGTCGCTGGCGACTCCACAGGACGTGGCCCGTTTCGGCGGCTAGGTTCTGCGGCCATGGAACGTTCTGAGGTGCTGCAGGTCGTCCGGGACAAGGCCGTCGAGATGCTCGAGGTCGACGCCGAGGCGGTGCAGGAGGACAAGTCGTTCGTGGACGACCTCGACGTCGACTCGTTGTCGCTCGTGGAGTACACGATGGAACTCGAGGACGCCTTTGGCATCGAGCTGTCCGAGGAGGAGCTGGCCGACCTGAAGACGATCGGCGCCTTCGTCGACCTGATCCAGACCAAGGTGCCTACCTGACCAGGGGCTGATCTTCGGAGGATCCACAGCATCTGTGTGCTGGGGATCCTCCGAAGACGCCGGCCGACCACCGCCCGGCTCAGCTGGGCGCGGCTGGTCGGGCGGCGGGGGTGGTGCGGGCGTGGGTGGTGATTCACAACCTACGAGCAGATACATTCCGGCGGTGATGACGAGTCCGGGTCTGGCGTTGCGTACGGGCCAGCAGCCGCCCGTCGTCCTGCATGCGCTGGAAGTCGACCCAGATGTCGTATGCCATGGCTGCTCCTCCGCTCACGAGGGTGATCAGGACCGTTCGGCGGGCGGTTCCTCACCCCGAATCGGTAAGAGGCGGGTCACGGTGCCAACGGTACCGGCGGCGCGTCAACCTGCATCGGCCGGGTGTCCGCAGCCTGCCTGGCGGGCGGCTGCCAGACTTCACCGATGAGCGACGATGCGCTCGACCTGCTCCACGGCAGTCTGGTGGAACAGCTGCGCAACACCGGCCACATCGTCAGCCCGACCGTGGAGAACGCGTTCAAAGCCGTACGCAGGCACCACTTCCTGCCAGGGATCGACCCTGCCCACGCATATCGGGATGAGCCGATCGTGACCAAGACCGACGTCCGCGGCCGGCCGATCAGCTCGTGCTCACAGCCGGCCATGATCGCGATCATGCTGGAACAGCTCGGCGTGGCGCCCGGTCACCACGTCTTGGAGATCGGCGCCGGCACCGGATACAACGCCGCGCTGCTGGCCCAGCTGGTCAGCCCTACCGGCAGCGTCGTCAGCATCGACATCGATCCCGACATCGTCGACAGCGCTCGTCAGCACCTCGCCGCGGCAGCGCTGTCCTCGGTGACCGTCAACTGCGGTGACGGGGCCCGAGGCTGGGCTGCGCGAGCCCCGTACGACCGGATCATTCTGACCGTGGGTGCGGGGGATCTGGCGCCGGCGTGGCTCGACCAACTCGCTCCGGGAGGACGTCTGGTCCTTCCGTTGGCAATAGGCAGCCGGCAGTACTCCATCGCCTTCGAAGCCGTCGGTGACCACTGGCAGAGCCGTTCGGCTCGGGACTGCGGATTCATGCGGCTGCGCGGCGAACTCGCGGTCCCGGAGTCGCGGCACGAGTTCGGCAGGAACGGCGAGCTGGCAATCGAACTGGGTGACCGGGACGTCGGCGTGGATACCGACGCGCTGAGCCTCGCCCTGACCACTCCGGCCCCTGATCTGCCCACCGGCGTCCGGGTCAGTTCCGCGGAGCCCTGGCAGTCCTTGGGGAGCTGGCTGGGCCTCCACGGCCTGAACATGGGTATGGCGCAACTCCGCACGAGTGGGGCTGCGTCCCAGAGTGAGCTTGTGCCGGCCCTGCACCGCGGCAAGGGATGGACGGCGACGACGGTGCTGGTCCGCGAGGGCTCGCTCGCGGCGCTCGTCCGGCGAAAGCCTGACGACGGCCCGTCGTTCGAGCTGGCCGTACGCCCCTACGGTCTGCAGGGAGCTGCACTGGCGGAGCAGCTGCGTCACCTGGTGCTGAGCTGGGAAGTCCGCGGTCGGCCGTCCACCCGGCAACTGGACATCCGGGCCTGTCCCCGGCCTGGCAGGCGTCCCGACGCGGAGGTCGTCGTGGACAAGCAGCACGTCTGGCTGGCGCTCGACTGGCCGCCTCGGTGAGCCCGATTAGGCTCGCCGGGATGACCACCGCGACCACGACCCCGCCGGTGCTGCTCGCCCGCCGGCTGGCCGACGACCTGATCCGCCCGCAGGCCGAGCAGGTCGACCGCACCGTCGTCCCCCGCTCGCACCTGGACGCCTGGGGCCGGGCCGGCCTGCTCGGCCTCGCCGGACCACGGGAGTACGGCGGAGCCGCTGCGCCCGCACACGTCGTCCGCGAGGTGACCGAGCTGCTTGCCGGAGCCTGCGGCGCAACCTGGTTCGTCGCGACCCAGCACGCCATGCCGCTCGCCACCCTCGCCGCATCCTCCAACGAGCCCCTGAAGAACCGCCGGCTGGAAGGCATGTGCACCGGCGAGACACTCGCCGGCGTGGCGGTCGCACAGCTGCGCCGCCCCGGTCCGCCGGCGGTCACGGCCACCCGCGTCGACGGCGGCTGGCGCTTCGACGGCCACGTCGGCTGGATGACCAGCTGGGGCATCTGCGATGTGTTCCTGCTCGGCGGGCTCAACCCCACCGGCGAGGTCGTCACCGTGCTCATCCCGGCCCGCAACGGTGCCGGTCTGACCGCGTCGGAGCCGATGCAGTTGGCGGCCATGCAGGCCACCGTCACCGTCACGCTCGACCTCGACGGACTCATCGTCCCCGACACCGACGTGGTCGATATCCGACCCGCCACCGACTGGCTCGCGGCAGACGCGGCCAAGACCGCGAACCCGAGCCCGCATGCCTTCGGCCTGCAGCGTGAGTGCGTACGCCGGCTGGCCCAGACCGCAGCGCGCCGTGACGACGGCACCGCCGCGGCACTCGCGCAGCAGCTCGGCGCGGAAAGCGAACGACTGCGGGCGGTGGCGTACACCCTCATCGACGACGTCCCCGCTCAGGAGCAGATCGAGGACCGGCTGGCCGTGCGGGCCGCCAGTCTCGAGCTGGTCGTGCGCACCGCGACCGCGCTGGTCGCGGCCACCGGCGGCTCCGCCATGGCGCTGTCCGCAGCGCCCCAGCGGCTGATGCGAGAGGCGGTCTTCCTTCTCGTCCAGGCCCAGACCGGTCCGGTCCGCGAGGCGACGCTGCAGCTGTTCCGGGACCACGGCGCGTGACGACCTGGCGGCTCACCGACGCGGACTGGAACTCCTGGCCCGACGGCCTTTCCGACGAGCAGACCTTCGCGCAGGCCGCCGAGCTGCGACTGGAGGGAATCGAGCTGGGCGTGTACGACGCGGCTGTCGAGCTCGCCCGGCACCGGCTCGGGGCGCTGGCCCGACTGGCCGAGCAGACCGGCGTCCCCGTCAGCGCGGTGCTGCTGTCGCTGCCCGCTCCGCGGTGGCCCGAAGGAGCGCTGTCCGGCGACTCCGACCGGCTGGTCGAGCAGGTCACCGAGTGCGCCGACGTATGCCGGCAACTCGGTCTGGACGTGCTCGGCATCTGGCCCGGCGCCGACCCGGTCGGTGCGGACGTGCTGCCGGCGCTGCGCCGCTGCGTCGAGGCGGCCGGCGACGTGCGCCTCGCGGTCGAGTACAAGCCCGGGACCGCGGTGGCGACCGCGGCGCAGGCGTTGGCGTTGTGCACGCAACTGCCCGGCCTGGGGGTGCTGCTGGACACCGGTCATGCCTACGCCGTCGGCGAGGACCCGGCCGAGGTGGTCGACCGGCTCGGCGACCTGCTGCTGCACTGCCACCTCGGGGACGCACCGCTGGGCGGGGACGACGACGATCTGCCGTGCGGGCGGCTGCACGACTTCAGCGCTTTCGTCGCGGCCCTGGACGCCTCTCCGTACGCCGGTTCGGCGTCCTTCGACCTGTACGGCGCGGTCAGCTCCGGGCAGGTGACCGGCGCGCAGGCGGTGCGCGAGAGCCGCGATCACGTGCTGTCGCGCCGAGCCTGATGCGGGCGACCTGATGCGGGCGACCTGATGCGGGCCGTCGTCGCCTCCGGTCCCGGGGACTTCGGTGTCCGCGAGGTCGCCGAGCCGACCGGCCCGCTCGTCGTCCAGGTCGAGGCGGCCGGAGTGTGCGCCGCCGACCGGATGCTCTGGTCCGGACGGCACCCCTGGGGGGAGTTGAGCTGGCCGATGACCCCCGGGCACGAGCTGCTCGGCCGGGTCGTGCTCGGCGATGACCGCTTCCCCGCCGGCGCCCGCGTCACCGCCGAGGTCAAGCTGCCCTGCGGCACCTGCGACTGGTGCCGGCGCGGCGAGACCCACCTGTGTCCGCACGGCCGGCACCTCGGCAGCGGCATCCCGGGCGCCTTCGCCGAGCGGCTCGCCCTGCCGGCCGAGGCGCTCGTGCACGCCGTGCCGGAGGGTCTCACGACCTACCAGGCGGTGCTCGCCGAGCCGATGGCCTGCGCCCTGCACGCCGTACGCCGCGCCGGAGTGCGGCCGGGGGACCGGGTGGCGATTGCCGGCCTCGGCGGGCTCGGCGCCCTCGCGGTGCACGCCGCCCGCGCCGAGGGTGCGTCGGCCGTGACGGCGGTCGTGCGTACGCCGGGGAAGTTCCTGCTCGCCGGCGCGTTGGGCTACGACGCGGCGACGACGTCGCCGGAGGACGGGGCGTACGACGTCGTGCTCGACGTCAGTGGCTCGGTTGACGCGGTGGCGGTGCTGCTGAAGGCGGTACGCGCCGGCGGGCGGGTCGGCATCTACGGTGTCTACGACCGACCGCTGCCGCTGGATCTGAATGCGCTCGCCGAGTTCGGCGAACTCACCGTCTCCGGCGGACATCTCGCGCCGGGATGCTTCCCCGACGCGATCGCCCTGCTCGCGGGCGTCGACGGCGACGTCGTGGTGACC
>JBBSUR010000022.1:0-22014 GCA_038234255.1 Mycobacteriales bacterium
CGACCAAGCCGCGCACCAAGCCGCGCACCAAGCCGGCGGCAGCCGCAACTCCTGCCAGGACGGCGACTGCGAAAGCACCGCCTGTGAAGGCCGGTCCCCGTCGTTCCCCGGCCAGGACCCCGTCCGCCAAGACCCGGTCCGTCAAACCTGCGCCGGCCAAGCCTGCGCCGGCCAAGCCTGTGCCCGCCAAGCCTGTGCCCGCCAAACGTGCGCCGGCCAGAGCCCCCGGCCGGACGGCGGCGGCGCCCGCCGTCACGCCGAGCCCGAGCCGGTCCGCCGCTGCCCGGACGGCGACCCGCAGCCCGGCGGCGAAGGCCCCGGCGGCACGCGCCCCGGCGGCCAGGACCCGGACCGCGAAAGCTCCGGCGGCCAGGACCCGGACCGCGAGATCGTCTGCTGCCCGGCCGACCGCCGCACGGCGTTCGCCGATGTCCGACGACGCGCCAGTCGTCCGCGTGCCGTCGTCGTCCGCAGCACGGGTCCCGACGAAGCCGGCGGCGTTCGTACGCCCCCCCGCACCGTCGACGCGCCGGGCTGCGCGGCCCACGTCTGCCACCGGCCCGGCGCCGGGAGATCGCCGTGGCCGGCTCGATGAGATGCCCCGGGTACCCGGGCCGGAGATGGCGCTCGATGCGGCAGCACCGCCGCCATCATGGAACGCCCGCTCCAGTGGCACCGCTGCGCAGCGCCGCCAGGACCAAGCGGAGACCAGCTGGGCCAGCCGGGCTGCCGATGCGCCCGACGACGACGACGATGACGACGAGGACGTCGGTCTGCGCACCCTGTTCCGCCGCAGGCGTTGATCGGCGACGCGGGCTCGAGCACGGGCACTTCCCCTGCCAAACGACACACGTAGCGGACCGGATCCGCACCGTCTCGAAGGGGAAGTCGACCGGGGCAGGCCGTTTCGCAGGGAAGTGCGACCGGATGCGGGCCCGTCTGGCAAGGGAAGTCGTTCGGAGGTGTCCGGGCCGACCTGCGGCCTTTACCACCTCGCCCCTTGACGCGAGCGCATCCGAGGCATGTAATTACACGCGTGTCCTTCCCTCCTACGCAGTCCGGCCTCCGCCGTCCTGCCGGCGACACCCCTTCGCGGACCGGCAGTTGCCGGTCCGACCGAGATCTGGTCCGAGGAGACGAGATGAGCGAGCCGATACGCCTGGCCGCCCTGGGTGACGCCGATGCCACGATTCTGTCGTGGCAGGAGCAGGCCCTGTGTGCGCAGACCGACCCCGAGGCCTTCTTCCCGGAGAAGGGTGGCTCGACCCGGGAGGCCAAACGGATCTGCGTGGGCTGCGAGGTCAAAGGCGACTGCCTGGAGTACGCCTTGGGCCAGGACGAGCGGTTCGGCATCTGGGGCGGCTTGTCCGAGCGCGAGCGCCGTCGCGTGAAGCGCGCGGTCAGTTGACCCCACCGGATGCGGCACTCCGCGGCCGGTGATCCAGGTCACCCACGTCAGTCCGGCGGATCGACCTCGTCCGGGTCCAGGTGCAACAGCCGGGCCACCTGGTCCACGACCACGTCGCGCACCAGGTCGGCCAGGTCGAGGCGGTCAGCGGCTCGGGCTTCGAGCGGCCGGCGATAGATGACCACGCGCGCGGCGGTCTGTCGTCCGGCCTCGTCCACGCTCGCGGCCAGCAACCGGCCCAGCGGCACCGCCCCGCCGCAGGTCTCGTCCGCGAGCACGTCGTCGTCCAGAGCCGCGTCACTGCCCAGCGGCACGGCCGGCACGTCCTCGACGGCGAACTCGACCCCCTGGAGCTCCTGCGCCCAGCGCTGCTCGAGGTCCTCGACGGCGTCCAGGACCAGGTCGTCGAAGCGCTCCCCACGGGTCTGCGATCCCGGGATCCGCACGTCGCGGCCTCCCAGGCTCACCACCGGCGGCACGAGCGGTCCGCGCATCCCACGCCCATGTCGATCCCGGCGGCGACGGGCACTGCGGGCGGTGTCCACGGGCGAGAGGGTAATAGCCGGTATCCCGGCCAGCGGCGGACGCAGCGGATGAGGGGTTGGGCGCGTCGCTGGCCCCCGGAAGTCCGACCGGCTACCGTCCCGACCGTGAGCTCTGTCCGGCGCTGCTCCCGTACCGCGTGCGCCCTTCCTGCGGTGGCCACGCTCACCTACGTCTACGCCGACCGCGCCGCCGTCGTCGGACCGCTCGCCCTCCAGGCCGAGCCGCACTGCTATGACCTGTGCGACGACCATGCCCAAGGGCTGACCGCTCCTCGCGGCTGGGAGGTCGTCCGTCACCAGCGCGAGCTCGACGAGGTCGCCCGGTCCCGCAGCAGCAACGATCTCGAGGCGTTGGCCGACGCCGTACGGGAGGCGGCCCGGCCCTCGGCGGGGGGACCGGGTGCTGGCCCCGACCCGGGTACGGGCCGGCGCGGCCATCTGCGCGCCCTGCCCACCCCGGGCTGACCGAGGTCGACGACGCTGCCCGACCTGTCCCGGAATCGCCCCGTCCTCCAGGCGACGCCACGAGCAACCGAAGGTCCTCCCGACCACGCCTCGTCCCTTGGGAGCCCCGATGTCGCTCGTCCTCGTCCCCGCCAGCCAGCTCGCGGTCTGCTCGACCTGCACCAGCAACCGGGTCACGTCGCTCACGATGACCCTCACCGACGGCACGTCGGTCGACTTCGCCTCCTGTCACGCCTGCGAGAGCAAATCCTGGACCCAGGCAGGGCGCCCACTCGACATCGCGACGGTGCTCATCAAGGCCCGGAAGCACAAGGTCGCATAGTCGCGCCCTACTAGGGTCGCGGTGTGAACCGTGACCTGTCGAACATCATCAAGGCCTACGACGTACGCGGCCTGGTGCCGCAGGAGCTGGACGTCGACATCGCCCGGGCCCTCGGGGCGGCGTTCGCCCGCTTCGCTCAGGCACCACGGATCGTCATAGCCCGGGACATGCGCGCCTCCGGCGTCGAGCTGTCGGCGGCCTTTGCCGAGGGGGTGACCAGCCAGGGCGTCGACGTCGTCGACGCCGGGCTCGGCTCGACCGACCTGCTCTACTACGCCGCCGGCAACATGGACATCCCGGGCGCGATGTTCACCGCCAGCCACAACCCGGCCCGCTACAACGGCATCAAGCTGTGCCTTGCGGGGGCAAAGCCGGTCGGTCAGGACAGCGGCCTCGCACAGCTGCGCACCGATGCCGAGTCCTACCTGGACGATGGCCTCCCGGCGTACGACGGCAACAAGGGCACCGTCTCGCAGCAGGACGTGCTGGCGGGCTACGCCGCGTACATGAAGGAGCTGGTGCCCGGCATCGAGGCGATCCGCCGGCTCACGGTGGTCGTCGATGCGGGCAACGGTATGGGCGGCTACACGGTGCCGGCGGTGTTCGCGGGGCTGCCGCTGGACACCACGAGCATGTACTTCGAGCTCGACGGCAACTTCCCGAACCACGAGGCCAACCCGATCGACCCGGCGAACACCGCTGACCTACAGGCCCGGGTGCTCACCGAGGGAGCCGATGTCGGGCTGGCCTTCGACGGCGACGCCGACCGGTGCTTCGTCATCGACGAGCGCGGTGAGATCGTCAGCCCGTCCGTCCTCACGGCTCTGATCGCCGAGCGGGAGCTGAAGAAGGCGCCTGGCTCGACCGTCATCCACAACCTGATCACCTCCAAGGCCGTGCCGGAGGTCGTCACGGAGAACGGCGGCGTCCCGGTCCGTACCCGGGTGGGGCACTCGTTCATCAAGGCCGAGATGGCCCGCACCGGCGCGATCTTCGGCGGTGAGCACTCCGGCCACTTCTACTTCGCACAGTTCTGGAACGCCGACTCCGGCATGCTGGCCGCGCTGCACACCCTGGCGGCGCTCGGCACCTACGACGGGCCGCTGTCGCAGCTGCTCACCTCCTACGACCGCTATGCCGCCAGCGGGGAGATCAACTCGACGGTGACCGACCAGACCGGCAAGGTCGCGCTCATCAAGGAGAAGTACGCCGACCTCGAGCTCGACGAGCTCGACGGGCTCACGGTGCAGTCCCCGGACGGCTGGTGGTTCAACGTACGCGCCTCCAACACCGAACCGCTGCTGCGCCTCAACGTCGAGGCGCCGGACACCGCCACGATGGAACGGGTCCGCGACGAGGCGTTGAGGCTCATCCGCGGCTGATTGACCACCCACCGGACCGGCCGCAGATGTGCATAATCGGGCGATGTCGCTTCTGCAGAGCCTGCGCTCACTCGACGACAACCTGGTCTCGGACGAGGGCGGCGACACCGAGGTGAAGTACCTGGGATTGGCCCTGGCCGGCGTGAACGCCTTGGTGCTGACCCTGGCGCTCGTTCCCGAGCCGTTCAACGCCCCGCTCGGGCTGCTGCTGTGCGTGGCCTTGGTCGCGCCGTACGCCAACCTCCGGCTGGGCCAGCTCTTCGACTAGTCAGGCTCCCGGTCCGGCCCGGCCGCCGCCTCGCTAGAGTGCGCCCATGAAGCTCGATGCCGCGCTGCTGGACATCCTCGCCTGCCCCGTTTGCGTCAGCCCGTTGCGTGCGGACGAGGCCGCCGAGGAGTTGGTCTGCACCGCCTGCGGTCTGGCCTACCCGGTCCGGGACGACATCCCGGTCCTGCTCGTCGACGAAGCCCGCAAGCCCGCGTGAGCCCGTCCGCGGGCCTGGTCGGCGGGGGGGCGCTGCTCGACGACGTTTCGCGGCTGGAGGCCGGCGACCCGGCCGGGATGCTGCCGGCGGTCGCCTCCGGAGCCGCCCAGGTGCGGGAGGCGGCCACCCTGGCCGCAGAGGCCGGCGTCGCCTCCCTCGTCACCGACGGTCGGCCCCGGGCAGTGGTGGTGTGCGGCATGGGCGGATCCGGCATCGCCGGCGACGTGCTCTCGGCCGTGGCCGGGACCGGCTGCCCCGTGCCGATCACCACGCACCGCGGGTACGGCCTGCCGGCCTGGGTCGGCCCGGTCGACCTCGTCGTCGTCGTGTCCTGCTCGGGCTCGACCGAGGAGACGCTGTCGGCGCTGGAGGAGGCGGTACGCCGCGGTTGCCGACTGCTGGTGGTAGGCCGGTCCGGTTCCCCGATCGACGACCTCGGCCAGCGCGGCCGGGCGGTGTTCGTCCCCGTCACGCAGGGCCGCCAGCCCCGGGCCAGCGTCTGGGCGCTGTCGACGCCGCTGATCGTGGCCGGTCACGCCCTCGGCCTGCTGGCCGCGCCGCCCGAGGCGGTGGAGCAGGCCGCCGTCGTGCTCGAGCGGATCGCCGACCGCTGCCGCCCCGACGCCGAGACGATGGTCAACCCGGCCAAGCGCCTCGCCCTCGACCTCGACGGCACGCTCCCGGTCCTGTGGGGGACCTCGCCGATGGCGGGTACGGCGGCGTACCGCTTCGCCTGCCAGCTCAACGAGAACGCCAAGGTGCCGGCGACCTGGGGCGTGCTGCCCGAGGCCAACCACAACCAGGTGGTCGCCTTCGACGGGCCGTTCGCCGGCTCGGTCGGCACGAGCGGCGACGACTTCTTCCGGGACCGCGGTGACGACCTCGACGTCGCCGCCCGGCTCGTCCTGGTGCTGCTGCGCGACACCGAGGAGCACCCGCAGGTCGCCCGCCGCGCCGACGTCAGCGTGGAACTGGCCCGCGAGCGCGGCGTGCCCGTGGTGCAACTGCTGGCCGAAGGGGACTCCTCGTTCGCCCGGCTGGCCTCGCTGATCGGCCTGGCCGACTACGCCACCACCTACCTGGCGCTGCTGCAGGGCATCGACCCGACCCCGGTCGAGGCGATCACCGCTCTGAAGCAGCGGATCGCCCCGGCCCCGACGAGGCAGCCCCGATGAGACCAGCCCGGATGAAACCAACGATGACGCGGACACCCGCGTGAGCGCCGGCGGGGACGGCCACGGTTCGAAGGCGGTGGTGGCCGCCCTGCTCTCCAACGCCGCGATCGCGGTGGCCAAGTTCGTCGGCTTCCTCGTCACCGGGTCCAGCGCGATGCTGGCCGAGTCGGTCCACTCGGTGGCGGACTCGGGCAACCAGGGGCTGCTGCTGCTCGGCGCCAAGCGGGCCAAGAAACAAGCCGATGCCCAGCACCCGTTCGGCTACGGCCGGGAGCGCTACTTCTGGGCGTTCGTCGTCGCGCTGGTGCTGTTCTCCCTCGGCGGGCTGTTCTCGCTGTACGAGGGCTACCACAAGCTGCAGGAGGCGGGCGAGGGCGGTGAGTTGACCAGCCCCGCCGTCGCGATCGGCATTCTGGCGTTCGCGATCGTCGCCGAGGGCTTTTCCTTCCGTACCGCCGTCATGGAGTCCAAGAAGGTCAAGGGCGAGCAGTCGTGGTGGCGCTTCGTACGCACCTCGAAGAGCCCCGAGCTGCCGGTCGTGCTGCTCGAGGACCTCGGCGCACTCGTCGGGCTGTCCCTCGCGCTGGTCGGCGTGGCGCTCGCCGCGGTGACGGGCGACCTGGTGTGGGACGCGCTGGGTACGATGGCGATCGGCGTCCTGCTGCTGGTGATCGCCGCTTTCCTCGCGACGGAGATGAAGGCGCTGCTGATCGGGGAGGGTGGCACGGCAACGCAGGTCGGGAAGATCCGCAGCGCGCTGGTCGACGGCGCCGCCATCACCGGGATCATCCACCTCAAGACGACGCACCTCGGCCCGGACGAGCTGTTGGTGGCCGCCAAGATTGTCCTGGCGCCCGGGCTGTCCGTGGCTGACGTCGCCAAGGCGATCGACGCGGCCGAGAGCCGGGTGCGGGCGGCGGTGCCGATCGCCCGCATGATCTACCTCGAGCCCGACCTCTACCGCACCGCGGTAGCCGAGTAGGCGGGGCGGCGCCGCCCTGGCGCCGTTAGCGTGAGCAGAGCAAGGACCGCCGTTTTCAGGAAGGACATCCCCGTGACGCAGGACTTCAAGGTCGCCGACCTCTCCCTGGCCGACTTCGGCCGCAAGGAGATCCGGCTGGCCCAGCACGAGATGCCGGGGCTGATGGCGATGCGCGAGGAGTACGGCGCGAGCAAGCCGCTCACCGGGGCCCGGATCACCGGATCGCTGCACATGACGATCCAGACGGCGGTGCTGATCGAGACGCTGGTCGAGCTCGGCGCGCAGGTCCGTTGGGTGAGCTGCAACATCTTCTCCACCCAGGACCACGCGGCGGCGGCGGTCGCCGTCGGCCCGCACGGCACGGTCGAGGAGCCCGCCGGGGTGCCGGTCTTCGCCTGGAAGGGCGAGAGCCTGCAGGAGTACTGGTGGTGCACCGAGCAGGTGGTGCAGTGGCCGGACGACTGCGAGGGCAACGCGCAGGGCCCCAACATGATCCTCGACGACGGCGGCGACGTCACCCTGCTGGTGCACAAGGGCGCGGAGTACGAACGGACCGGTGCGGTGCCGACCGCGGGACCGGAGGATTCCGAGGAGTACGCCGTCATCCTTGACACGCTGCGCCGTTCGCTCGCCGAGGACCCGCAGCGTTACACCCGGATTGCCGCTGGCATCCGCGGCGTGACCGAGGAGACGACGACCGGCGTCATGCGGCTCTACGAGTTCTCCCGCGCCGGCACGCTGCTGTTCCCGGCGATCAACGTCAACGACTCGGTGACCAAGAGCAAGTTCGACAACCTTTACGGCGTACGCCACTCGCTGGTGGACGGCATCAACCGGGCGACCGACGTCATGCTGGCGGGCAAGACCGCGGTGGTCTGCGGCTTCGGTGATGTGGGCAAGGGGTCGGCGGAGTCGCTGCGGGCGCAGGGGGCTCGGGTGATCGTCACCGAGATCGACCCGATCTGCGCGCTGCAGGCCGCGATGCAGGGCTACCAAGTCGCGACGTTGGACGACGTCGTCGAGACCGCCGATGTGTTCATCACGACCACCGGCAACAAGGACATCGTCATGGCCGCCGACATGGTCCGGATGAAGCACCAGGCGATCGTCGGCAACATCGGCCACTTCGACAACGAGATCGACGTCGCCGGGCTGACCCGCGTGCCGGGGGTGCAGCGGGTCACCATCAAGCCGCAGGTCGACGAGTGGGTCTTCCCTCCCAACGAGCACAGCCCCGACGGCCACTCCATCATCCTGCTGAGCGAGGGCCGGCTGCTCAACCTCGGCAACGCGACCGGGCACCCGAGCTTCGTCATGAGCAACAGCTTCACCAACCAGGTGATCGCGCAGATCGAGTTGTGGACCAAGACCGATGACTACCCGCTCGGGGTCTACGTGCTGCCCAAGCACCTGGACGAGAAGGTTGCCCGGCTGCACCTGGACGCGCTCGGCGTCCGGCTGACAGAGTTGCGCAAGGACCAGGCGGAGTACATCGGCGTCGACGTCGGCGGGCCGTACAAGTCCGACGCCTACCGCTACTGAGCCGGGTCGGGCGCGGCAGCCGGATGCCGGACGAAGCGAGCCCGGCCCCTGGTGGCCGAGACGACGACGACCCGGACGAGCCACCACCGTTCTGATCAGACCTTCTGATCAGAACGGTGCGGCGAACCCGCCCGGACCGACACTTGGTGGGCTCTCCCGGGTCGGTGGAGCGGGCGCCGCCGGCAGGGGAGCGGGCGACGGAGCCCCGCCAGGTGGGGGCCCGGCCGGTGCAGTCGCAGCAGGTGAAGCCACGGCCGGCGGGTGCTTGACGTAGGCCCCGTCGGCCAGCCGGGCCGTGTCACGCCGACGGCGTTCGGCGAGCACGGCTGACAGGACCGCCCAGCCGGGCGCCCCGGAGGGCGGCGGTCCGACGATCTCGGTCACCGCCTTCACCAGCCGGCCGCCCAGTTCCTCGCGGGCTACCTCGGTCAACTGGTCGGCTCGGGACACGAACTGCCTCATGGCGAGGGCGAGCTCGTCCGGGAAGGTCGACAGGTCCAGGGTGGCCGCCCAGCCGGCGAGGGGCGGCGGCATGACGGCGACGGCTCCGCCGCGTACTGGCACCCGCTCGCGCAGGACGAGGGTGCCGGCCAGCAGGTCGCCGAGCCGCTTGCCCTGCTCGTTCAGCAGGGAGGTGACCACGGCGGCGGTAAAGACCGTGATGCCGGGCCGCTCCAGCACGGCGCCGACCAAGCCGCGTACCAGAGCCTGACGGAAGCCGATCGGGCCGCCGTCGTCGCGCACGACCCGCAGTCCCAAGGCTGCCTTGCCGGGCGTGCGCCCGCGCAGCAGGGTCTCGAAGGCCACCGGGTAGACGATGAGCACGGTGACCAGGACGACGACGCCGATCGCGCTCGCGGCCGCTTCGGACAGGTCGAGCGACACCGCCGTGGCGAGGGCCCCGAACACCAGCAGGATCAGGAACTGCAGCAGCGCGTCGAGCAGCCCGGCGAGCAGTCGGGAGGGCAGCGCTGCCGGTCGCAGGTCGAGCGCCACAGCCTCGCCGGTGACGACCTGGGACATCGCGCCTCCAGGGGACCAGTGAGCTGGCTGGTCGCGCGGCCGGTTGCCGGCGCCTCCCCCAGTCTGCCCTGACTGCCCACCGGGACTGGCTCGACCGGCCACCGACGCCGCCGGTGATGGGGCCGGTGCGACAACGACCCTCCACCTCGGGCTCTGGCTAGCCGCCTGCCTGCGGAGGCGGTGCTGGAGAACGCAGAGGTGGAGGGCGGGCGTCGCAGGCTGGGGCGTGCGGTGCAGTCGGGCGACCCACCGAGCCGGCGCACCGAGCCGGCGCACCGACCCGGCGCACCGACCGGCCGCCATCACCCGCCACTCGCTAGGCTTCGGCTGTGGACCTGGACTCCTACGTGGCCGCCCACTCAGCCGAGTGGGCCCGCCTGGAGAACCTGCTCGGCCGGGCCTCCTCGCCCCGCAAGCTCTCCGGCGCGCAGGTCGATGAGTTGGTCGACCTCTACCAGCGGACGGCGACCCACCTGTCGGTCGTGCAGAGCGCAGGACGCGACGAGCTTCTGGTCGGACGGTTGTCCTCGCTCGTCGCCCGAGCCCGCGGGGTCGTGGCGGGCGGGCGGAGGGCCGCTCGGTCCGACGTGGTCCGTTTCCTGCGGGTGGACTTCGCCGCCATCTGCTATCGCACCCGGTGGTGGTGGATCGGGTCGGCGGGGTTCTTCCTGGCCGTCGCCTTAGGGGTGGGCGGTTTCGTCGCAACCTCCCCCGAGGCGCAGCTGGCCGCCGCCCCCCCGGAGGTGGTGCAGCAGCTGGTGGGGGAAGACTTCGAGAACTACTACAGCTCCGCACCGGCCCAGGACTTCGCCGCCCAGGTGTTCACCAACAACGCCTTCGTCGCGGCCCAAGCCATCGTCTTCGGCCTCCTGCTCGGGATTCCGGTGCTGTACGTCCTCGCCGCCAACGCGCTCAACGTCGGTGTCGCCGGTGGGCTGATGGCCGCGAACGACCGGAGCGGGTTGTTCTTCGGGCTCATCCTGCCGCACGGTCTGCTCGAGTTGACTGCGGTGTTCGTCGCCTGCGGACTCGGGCTCAAACTCGGCTGGACCGTCGTCGACCCGGGCCGGCGCAGCCGGTCGCGGGCGCTCGCCGAGGAAGGTCGCTCACTGGTCGCCGGCGCACTCGGGCTGGCCCTGGTCCTGTTCGTCTCCGGGATCATCGAGGCGTTCGTGACGCCGTCACCGCTGCCGACCTGGGCCCGCATCGGCATTGGCGTGCTCGCCGAGATCGCCTTCCTCGCTTACGTCTTCGGGCCGGGTCGCCGGGCGGTCCGGGCCGGCATCACCGGCGACGTGACGGGCGACCTGCGAGGCGACGTACGCCCTGCCGCGGCCTGAGCCAGCCGGAGCAGCGGCTCTCCGGACGTGCGGTCCACCGTCAGCACCGCGTGCGGTCCGCGGGGGCACCCAACCGATCATCAGCCGGGCTTCCTGATCGGCTGGGGGACCCGGTCGACGGGATTGCGCACCACACTTCCCCCAGCCGATCTCCCCAGCGGCAACGTGATCGGTTGGGGGGACCGGTTGGGGGTGGGACACCCCGGGGACGGGCGGGTCGAGGGCACCTCGGGACCGGGGAGCCAGCCACGCCGGCCGCCAGCGCTCACAGCCGCCCGGCAGCCTTGAGCGACAGATAGGCGTCCGACACCGCCGGCGCGAAGCTCTCCGGCGGCGCGTCCACCACCTCCACCCCGCGCCGCCTTAGCAGCGAGGTGAGCCGCCGCCGCTCGGTGCGGGCCCGCTCGGCCGCGGCCACGTCGTACGCCGCCTCGACGGTGGCCGAGCGATCGGCGGCCATCGCCTCGACGCGTGGGTCCGCGACTGCCGCCAGCAGCACGGTGTGCCGAGAGGTCAGCGATCCGAGCAGCGGAAGTAGGCCCTGCTCCAGCGGCGCAGTGTCCAGCGAGGTGAACAGCACGACCAAGGAGCGCCGGCGGGTGTGGCGCAGCACCTCGGCGACGAGCCGGCGGCCGTCGCTCTCGACCAACGCCGGCTCCAGGGTTGCCATCGCGTCCACCATCATGGGCAGCAGGTCACCCCGTCCGGCGCCCTTGACTGCTGCCCGCGGCTCGCGGTCCAGCGCTAGCAGATCGACCCGGTCACCCGCCCGCGACGCGAGCACGCACAGCAGCAGCGCCGCATCGAGCGAGGCGTCCAGCCGGGGGACGCCACCGACCCGACCGGCGGAGGTGCGGCTGGTGTCGATGACGAGCAGCAGGGTGCGGTCGCGCTCCGGACGCCAGGTGCGGACCACCACCTCCTGGCGACGTGCGCTGGCCCGCCAGTCGATGGCGCGTACGTCGTCGCCGTCGACGTAGTCGCGCAGGCTGTCGAACTCGGTCCCCTGACCACGGGCCCGAAGGGCGACCGCCCCATCGAGCTGGCGCAGCCGGGAAAGCCTCTCGGGCAGGAACTTTCGGGATGTGAACGGCGGCTGGACGCGCACCCGCCAGGGCAGCTCATGGTAGCCCTGCCGGGCGGCGACCCCCAGCGGTCCGACCGAGCGGACGGTCACCCGGTCGGGCAACCGGTCCCCGCGCCGGGTCGGACGCAGGACAGTCGTCAGCAGCCGGCGCTCCCCGGCGGGAAGGTCGAGCAGGTGCGTACGCGGCGACGCGCCGGCCGAGGGCACCCACGCGTCGCGCAGCACCGCGCGTAACCGGCGCGGACCAGGGTTGGTCACCGCCAGCGTCACCTCGACCTGCTCGCCGAGCCGGCAGGCGGTCGCGCCGGAACGGACTGGGCGCAGCGAGGACACCGGGGCGGCCAGCAGCGCATCGGCCACGGCGACGACAGCCAGCAGCAGAGCGAAGGCCAGCAGGGTCCACGCCGACGGCAGGAGGAACACCAGCGGTATGCCGAGCAGGGCGAGCAGCGCGGCCCGCCCGGTGAGCGCCACGGTTCAGCGGGGGACGGGAACCGAGGAGAGCACGCCGTCCAGCACCCCGTCGCTGGTCACGCCCTCGAGCTCGGCCTCGGCCCGCAGGCTCACCCGGTGGCGCAGCGTGGGTCGGGCCAAGGCCTTCACGTCGTCGGGCGTCACGTAGTCCCGACCGGACAGCCACGCCCACGCCTTCGCCGTCGACAGCAGCGCGATGGCGCCGCGCGGCGAGGCGCCCAGCGACAGTGACGGGCTCGCGCGGGTGGCCCGGCACAGGTCGACCACATAACCGGTCACCTCCGGGGCGACGGTCACGCCGCCGACCGCCGCCCGACCGGCGGACAGCTCGGCTTCGCCGGCGACAGGGCGCAGGCCCGCGGCGGCCAGGTCGCGCGGGTCGAAGCCGGCCGAGTTGGCGTCCAGCACCTTCACCTCGTCCTCCCGGGAGGGCAGGCCGACGGTGAGCTTGAGCAGGAAGCGGTCGAGCTGCGCCTCGGGCAGCGGATAGGTGCCTTCGTACTCCACCGGGTTCTGGGTGGCGCAGACGACGAACGGGTCCGGCAGCAGCCGTGGTGTCCCGTCGACGCTGACCTGGCGCTCCTCCATCGCCTCGAGCAGCGAGGCCTGGGTCTTCGGCGGGGTGCGGTTGATCTCGTCGGCGAGCAGCAGGTTGGTGAACACCGGACCCGGTCGGAAGGTGAAGTCCGCCGAGCGGCTGTCGAAGACCAGCGACCCGGTGATGTCGCCGGGCATCAGGTCGGGGGTGAACTGGACCCGCTTGGTCTCCAGCGAGAGCGACGCGGCAACCGCCCGCACCAGCAGCGTCTTGGCGACGCCGGGCACCCCTTCGAGCAGCACGTGGCCGCGGCACAGCAGGGCGATCACCAGCCCGGTGACCACGGCGTCCTGGCCGATGACGGCCTTTCCGACCTCGGCCCGCAGCGCGATCAGCGACTGCCGGGCCTGGTCGGCACTGGGTGTACGGCGCGGCGCCTTGGACTTGGCCGAGGTCGCGGCGGCCCGACGGCGTACGGGTGGGGCAGCGGGCAGGCCGGTCGGCGGTTCTGGCGGAACCGTCACCGGCCGGTCACCTCTCCTCGTCCCAGCGCCGTCTCGAGCCGGCGCAGGTCGGCCACCAGCCGCACCAGTGCGGCATCGTCGGTTGGGGCCCCACCGTACAGAACCGCCGTGACGGCGGTCGGGTCCATCCCCACTCGTCCCGCCATGACCGGGACGAGGTCGCGCTGCTCGGCGGTGGCGGCCAGGCCGAGCCGGCGGGACAGCCGCCCGCGGGTCGCCGAGCGCAGCGCCTCCCCGGCCGAGTCTCGGGCCGACGCCGCGCGGTAGAGCCGACTGCGTCCCTCGACCGCCTCGGCGGCCCGGACGACGACGGGCAGCGGCTCCTCGACGACGCGGCCGAGGCTGCGGGCGCGCCACAGCGCCAGCACCCCGACGGCCACGAGCAACTGCACGACGCCGAGCAGCAGCCCGTCGGGGAGCAGGTCCGACAGCGACCGGTCCGGGCCCCCGGGCAAGGCGCGACCGGGCCGTGGGACGAGCCACAGGACCCCGCCGTCCGACCCAGCGGCCGGGTCGCCGAGCAGGCCGAGTGCCAGCGCGGCGTTGCCCCGTTCGTCCAGCCGCTCGTTGGTGAGCAGGCTCCCGTCGCCGATCAACGTCGCCCGCTGGTCGGGTAGCCGCAGGACAGTGGCCACGCCACCGGCGGCGTAGCAGCCGACCGCGGCCGCGCCAGCTGTCGGGCGGTAGGTCACGCCGCCGAGGTCGGCCTCCCCGGCCCGGACCGCGGCCGCGAGCTCGCAGGCCGGCTGCCGGCGGGCCACCTCGACCTGACCGAGGCCCCGGACGGGCAGACCGAGTGCGTCGAGCTGTTCGGTGCGGGCTCCGACCACGACCAGCGCGGTGGGCAGCTCGGCGAGCCGCTCGAGCTCGTCCACCGCCAGCGCCTGCGGTACCGGGATGACCAGGGTCAGCCCGGGCCGGCTCGCGGCGGCCACCGCGTCGACGGTGTCCAGCCGGGTGACCGGTATCCCCTGGTCGCGCAGTAACTCGGCCACCGCCCGAGACCCCAGCGGCGCGTAGGAGGCGGGGTCCAGCCGGCCCGACGGCCCGGCCGCCGACAGCACTCCGACCAGGACGCCGGCCGACACCAGGGCGAGCAGCAACAGCCCGGGACCGCGCAGCGACCGCGTGGCGGACCGGACGGTCGGTCCCGTGGCGGTGCCGGGTCCTGCCCCGACCACGCTCACCGGCCCGCTCTCACGCGACGACGACCGGGGCGCTGCCGACCCGCTCGTCGAGGGCTACCAGCACGGCGTACGACGACGCGTCGGCGGCGCGCCCGCCGTACCAGATCTCCTCGAACAGCACGGCGCCCCGGCGCAGGTCGTCGGCCAGCGACGGCACGACGGCGCCACCGTCGCGGGCGACCTCTCCGGCGGTGCGTCCGGGTCGCGGGTCGAGGGCCCCGCGCGCCTCGAGGGTGCGGACCACCGCCCGCAGCCGTTCCCGGACCGCATCGGCGAAGCGCCCCTGCTGCGCGGCCTGGTCCGCCAGGGCGCGGTGCTGGGCGGCGGACAGCGATGATCCGTGCTCGAACAGCGGCGCCGCGGGGGAGCGCCGCGCGAGCGGCCCGATGCGGGTCAGCACCACCGCGACGAACAGCCCGACCAGGACCAGCAGCGCCAGCAGGCCCAGCCGCCCACCGGGGGCGACCCCGGCGGCGCGGTCCAGCAGCTCACCGATTTCCCGCACCACCCGGCCGAGCACGCGCACCACCAGCGGCGGCTGGGCCGCGGTGTACTCCTGGCGCCGCAGCTCCTCTCGGGCCGCTTCCCGGGCGGTCTCGCGGGACAGCTCCTCGAGTGCCGACCGGATGATCATCGGGGGGCGTTCGCCGCCGCCGTCAGCGCCACGTCGAGCCCCTCGGCGCGCATCCGTCGGTCGACATAGACGAGGGCGCGCACGCCGGCGGTGAAAGGAGCCACCAGCGTGGAGGCGAGACCGCCGCCGATCGCCGACAGGACCAGCGACCGGGTGCTGAGCAGGTCCGACTCGGGGTCGAACAGGCTCGACGGCGACCCAGCGCCGAGGACCGCGAAGGGCAACTGCACCACCTGGGAGACGAACACCCCCACCAGCAGGGTCAGGGCGAGGATCCCGAAGACCCGCCACCAGTCACGTTTCACCAGGGCCGACGAGCGGCGCAGGCTGGACACGATCCCGGTGCGCTCCAGGACCAGCACGCACGGCGCGAGCGACAACCGGATGTAGACGACCGCGCACGCCGCGATCGAGGCGAAGATCAACGGCACGCCGACGATGGCCAGCAGTGGCCCGCCGATCGCGATGATCGCCGCGCCGGCGAGCACGCCGGCGATCAGGACGCCGTAGACGATCACCAGGACGAGCAGGGCGAGGCCGATCAGGCGCAGCAGGAAGGGACGGATCTGGGTCCACGCCTGGGCGAAGCTCATCGGCTGGCCGAGTACCGCCTTGCCGACCACGGCGGTGAGCCCTCCGGTGAGAACCGCTCCGGACAGCAGCGCGAGCAGCACGGTGAGGATCCCGCCGGCGGCTGCCGCGCCGAGGACGCCTTCCAGCGCGGCGGTGTCACCACTGTCCAGCGTCGTCGGTTCGAGGTCCAGCAGCGGCTGGAAGGCGGTCACCAGCAGCGCGACGTTGATCAAGGTGGTGACCAAAGCCACGAGCGCGGACAGACCGATGGCGGGCCGTGGATAGCGGCGGATGATACCCACCGCACCGTCCAGGAGCTCGCCCAGACCGAGCGGGCGCAGCGGCACGACGCCGGGTTTCGCCACGGCCGGCCGCGGCCCCCAGCCCGGTCCCGCCCCGGGCGATGCTGTCGTGCCGTACGCGGGCGTGCCGTACGCGGGCGGGCCGTACGCGGGCTGGCCGGACGGGGGTTGGCCGTACGGGGGTTGGCCGTACGCCGGCTGGCCGGGCGGCGGTGACGCGGCCGGCGGCGGCTGGTCCGGCCCGCCCCAACCGTCCGGAGTGGTCCAGCTGCCCGGCTCGCTCACCGATCCCCCTCCCGCATGCGCCCTGCCTACGTGCGCTGACGGGCCGTCAGCCGCTGCCATGGTTCCACGCGCGCGCGCCGGAGCCGGGGCCACGTCGCCCGTGGGGTGCGACCATGGACAGATGCGGGACGAGAGAACGCTGTGAAGGGCGCGGGCCGGAACAAGGTGCTGGTCGTCGACGACGACCCGGCGCTGGCCGAGATGCTCGGCATCGTGCTGCAGGGCGAGGACCTGGATGCGGCCTTCGTGACCGACGGGGATGCGGCGCTCGGTGCGTTCCGCCGCGAGAAGCCCGACCTGGTGCTGCTCGACCTGATGCTGCCGGGCACCGACGGCATCGAGGTCTGCCGCCAGATCCGCGCCGAGAGCGGGGTGCCGATCGTCATGCTCACCGCCCGCAGCGACACGCTCGACGTGGTGCTCGGTCTGGAGAGCGGCGCCGACGACTACGTCGTCAAGCCGTTCAAGCCCAAGGAGCTCGTCGCGCGGTTGCGCGCGCGGCTGCGCCAGCGCGACTCCGGCGAACCGGAGTCCCTCACGATCGGGCCACCCACGGACTTGGTCAGCATCGACGTGCCAGGACACAAGGTGCTGCGCGACGGCGTCCAGGTGCAGCTGACGCCGCTCGAGTTCGACCTGCTCGTCGCCTTGGCCCGCAAGCCGCATACCGTGTTCACCCGCGAGGTCCTGCTCGAGCAGGTGTGGCACTACCGGCACGCCGCCGACACTCGGCTGGTCAACGTGCACGTGCAGCGACTGCGGGCCAAGGTCGAGCGGGACCCCGAGCGGCCCCAGGTCGTCGTCACGGTGCGCGGGGTCGGCTACAAGGCGGGCCCGGACTGACCACCGAGCTGCCCGCCGCGCCCGCGTCGCACGCCGTACCGGAGCCGCTGATCCCGGCCGGGCAAGCGGGTCCGGTGCCGCCGGGGCCGTCGCCGTGGCGGCGCCTCCGGCACGTCGTGCTGCGCCCGGGCGAGGCCGCGCGGGCGCTTTCCCGGGTTTGGCGTCGTTCCCTGCAGGCCCGCGTCGTGGTGACCACGTTGTTGGTGTCGAGCGTCGTGGTGGCCCTGTTCGCCTCCCTGCTGCTCGAGTCGGTCGGTCGAGGGCTGGTGGACGCCAAGACCCGCGTGTCCCTGGCCGAGGCGAGGTCGGGGGTGGTCTTCCTGGAGACCAGCACCGCCGCCGCCGAACCGTTGCCGGTCGACTTGCAGGAGGCCCGCCTCCAGGACGTGTTCCAACGGCTGTCCGCCCGTGGCGCACCGGGCAGCGCCTACCTCGTCCTGTTGGTCGGACCCGCGCAGCGCAACGCCTTCGTCTCGCCGGGGCTGGACACCTCCGACGTCCCCGCCGAGCTGGCGGCGCGACTGCAGCCTCGGACGGGACCGGCGTACACCTTCGTCGTCCATCCGTTCGACGGCCGCCGGGAGCCGGTGCTGGTCGTCGGGTCGCCCGTGTCGGTGCCGTCGCTCGGCGAGTACCGCCTCTACCACCTGTTTCCGCTCACCTCCGAGCGCGAGACGCAGAACCTGGTGCGGCGTACGACCACCCTCGCCGGCCTGCTGCTCGTCGGGCTCCTGGGGCTGATCACCGGTCTGGTCGCGCGGCAGGTGGTCGCCCCCGTCCGGATGGCCGCGCGTACGGCGGAACGGCTGGCCGCCGGCCTGCTCGACGAGCGCCTGCCGGTGCGCGGCGAAGATGAGATCGCGCGGCTCGGCTCGACCTTCAACTCCATGGCCCAGGCGCTGCAGAGCCAGATCCGCCAGTTAGAGGATCTCTCGCGGGTGCAGCGACGCTTCGTCTCGGACGTCTCTCACGAGCTACGGACGCCGCTGACCACGGTGCGCATGGCGGCCGACGTGCTGTTCGACGGACGCGAGGACTACCCCGCGTCGGCGGCCCGGGCCGCCGAACTGCTCCAGGCCGAGCTCGACCGCTTCGAGAGCATGCTCGTCGACCTACTCGAGATCAGCCGGTACGACGCCGGTGCCGCGGCGCTGGATCCCTCCCCGGTGGATCTGCTGTCCCTGCTCGGCCGGGTCCTGGCCGCGGCTGCGCCGCTGGCCGACCGCCGCGGCAGCAGCGTGCGCCTGGTCGTGCCCGGCTCCCCGGTGATCGCTGACGTCGAACCGCTGCGGATCGAACGGGTCCTGCGTAATCTGCTCGTCAATGCCATCGAGCACGGAGAGGGCCGGCCGGTCGAGGTGACCCTGACCGAGACCCCGCAGACCGTGTCCGTCTCGGTGCGCGACCACGGGGTGGGCCTGCAACCCGGGCAGGCCGAGCTGGTCTTCACCCGATTCTGGCGCGGTGACCCCTCGCGCGCCCGGACGACCGGCGGCACCGGGCTGGGTCTGGCGATCGCTCTGGAGGACGTGCGGCTGCACGCCGGTTGGCTTCGCGCGGCCGGGGCCCCCGGCAAGGGCTCGGTGTTTCGGATGACGCTGCCCCGCCAGGCCGGCTCGACGGTTCCCGACCTTCCGCTGAGCGGGCCGTCATGAGCCGGGCCGCGGTCATGAGCAGGCTGTTGGCCGGCGTCGTCGTGCTGGGGCTTGCGGCCGGGTGCGGGCTGCCGCTGCCGGAGGGGGTGCGTTCGGCCGGCGAGGTGCCGGCCGAGCAGCAGGAACCGGCCGGCATCCAGGTCCTGCCACCGGGCCCGCAGGAGGGCGCCACGGCCGTCGAACTGGTCGAGGGGTTCCTGCGCGCCCAGAGCAGCCCGGGGCAGTCCCATGCGGTGGCCCGTCAGTTCCTCGCGCCGGGCACACCCTGGGACGACGAAGCACTGGCGATCGTCTATCGGGCGAGTTCGCCCACCGTGTCGTCCGAACCCGCTCAGCCCGACCAGATCCTGGTCCGGCTGGAGACCGTCGCCCGGATCTCCGGCGACGGTTCCTACCGGGGCGAGAGTCGCACGCTGACCGAGCGCTACACGGTCGCGCCGGACGCCGCAGGTGAGCTCCGGCTTACTGCTGTGCCGCCCGGCCTGCGGCTCACCTCGGCCGACCGCGAGCTCAGCTTCCGCCCGTACGAGGTCGACTTCCTCGCTCTGTCCGCGACCGGTACGCCGACCGGGCGACTGGTGTCGGACCGGGTGTTCCTGCCGGTGACGGCGGAGCCGGCCGCGGCGCTCGTCGGCTCCTTGCTGCGTGGCCCGTCGGTCCCGCTGCAGGGCGCCGTCGCCAGCGCTGTCCCGGTCGGCACGACGCTGGCCGCGCCGGTGCACGCCGATGCCGGAGTCGTCACCGTGGACCTGTCCGACGAGGTGCTCCGTCTTGATGCCCGCGCCCGCCAGCGGCTCTCCGCCCAACTGGTCTGGACGTTGCATCCGACCTTCCCTGGGCTGCGGCTGCTGGTTGGGGGCAGGCCGCTGGAGGTCCAGGGGGCGGGCGAGGTCCAGGGAATCTCCGACTGGCCGGGGTACGACCCGGTGGCGGTCGTCGAGGACGCGCCCCTGCTGTACCTGCAGGAGCGCACGCTGCGCAACCTCGACGGCGCGCTGGAGAGCAGCGAGGCGACGCGCGGAGGAATCCTGCTGGTCGACGAGGCGGCGGCGAGTCCGATGGCCGGCACGCTGGGCCTGCTCACCCGGTCCCGGGACCGGCCGGACGAGGTGCGGATCGGGCCCGCGTCCGGGCCGTTCGGTGGTCCGGTCCTGACCGGTACGCGGTTGGGCTCGCTGTCCTGGGGACCGGGTGACCAGGGGCTGTGGGTGCTCCAGGCGGCGACGGGTCAGGGGGGGCCGGTGGTGTGGTTGGTCCCCGGTCCGGACGCCGCGTCGGCCGGCCGGCCGCTGAGCGTGGCCTACGAGCCGCCACCGGACGCGCCCGGAATGCTGACCGATCTGCGGGTGTCGCGCGACGGCGCCCGCATCGCCCTGGTTTTCGGCAGCGGCCCGGACCGGCGGCTGCACGTCGGCCGGATCGAGCCGTTCGAGGGCGGCTATCGGATCGCCGGGATCGTGGCGATCGCGCCCGCGCTGACCGACGTCACCGATGTGGCCTGGGAGTCCGGCACGTCGCTGGCTGTCCTGGCCGCCGACCCGAACACCGCCGGGCTGCTGCCGGTCGTCGTCGCGGTCGACGGGTCGAGCTCGGCTCCGGTGCAGCGCGGTGGGTTGTCCGGCACTCCCGTGTCCCTGGCCGATGCACCCGGCCGCCCACTCACGGTGGCCACCGTGCAGGAGGGCCGCTCGCGGCTGTTCCGGGACAACGGCGCGCTGTTCCGGCTCCAACAGGACGGCAGTGAGCCGTTCTATCCGGGCTGACCAGCCGACTGCAGCCAGCCAGCCATCCACAGTCCGGTGCTGGACCGTTGCGCCGCACGCCGGGATGCCTGACGGTGCAACGATGTTCGCCGACGTGCTGGACCTGGTCCTGCCGCGCGACTGCGCCGGCTGCCGCCGGCCCGGTCGCACCCTCTGCGCCGAGTGCCGCGCGCAGCTTTCGCGGGTCCCGTACACCCACCGCCCGACCCCGTGCCCGCCGGGACTTCCGCCGCTGATCGCGGCGGCGGCGTACGACGGGGTGGTCCGAGAACTCCTGCTGGCGCACAAGGAGCACGGCCGGGTGACGCTGGCCGGTCCGCTCGGCGCTGCGCTGGCCGCAGCGGTCCGGACCGGCGGCCGGGCCGGGCCGGCCACGGTGCTGGTCCCGGTGCCGTCGACCCCTGCCGCGGTCCGGGCCCGCGGGCACGACCACGCGCGCCGGCTGGCTGCGGCCGCCGGCCGGCGGCTCGCCCTGCGTACGGCGCCGCTGCTGGTCGGCGCCCGCACCACGGCGGACCAGTCAGGCCTCGGCATCGCCGGTCGCGCGGCCAACCTGTCGGGGGCGCTGCGGGCCCGCCGGCGCGTGGACGGACTTCCCGTGCTGGTCGTCGACGACGTCGTCACGACCGGGGCAACGCTGGCCGAGGCCTGCCGGGCGCTGCGGGCAGCCGGTGCAGACGTGCGTGGAGCGGCCGTGGTCGCCGCCACGGTGCGCCGCGCCGGGCCCGGAAGGGGGATACCCCTGCGCGGGGGCGCCGGGAAGGTCTAGCGTCAGACCCCCGATCGACAGGAGATGCGCGTGGACATCGTCGTCAAAGGCCGCAACGTCGAGGTTCCGGACCACTTCCGGGAACGGGTCACGGAGAAACTGGCTCCCTGTGAACGCCTGGACTCCCGCGTGTTCCGCCTGGACGTCGAGCTTGCCCACGAGAAGAACCCCCGCCAGTCGGCGCACTGCCAACGGGTCGAGATCACCTGCTACAGCAAGGGACCGGTCATCCGGGCCGAGGCCTGCGCCGCTGACTTCTATGCCGCGCTGGACACCGCGACGCTCAAGTTGGAGGCGCGCCTGCGCAAGGCGCACGACCGCCGCCGGGTGCACCACGGCCGACACACCCCGCCGTCGGTGGCCGAGGCGACGGCGGGCCTGCCCTCGGACCTGCCGGTGGCGGTCAACGGCGCGAGCGCATCGTCGGCGTACGAGACGGTGGCCGTGCTGGACCCGGAGGTCGACCAGGAGCTCGAGCCACGCGACGACACCGAGCTGCTGATCGTGCGCGACAAGACGCACCGCGCCGTACCCATGACGACCGCCGACGCGCTGCACGAGATGGAGCTGGTCGGGCACGACTTCTTCCTGTTCCACGACGCCGACACCGAGCTGCCCAGCGTGGTCTACCGGCGGCACGGCTACGACTACGGCGTCTTGCGCCTCGCGGCCGGCTGAGCCGCCCACGCCGCGCGGAGCCCTACGATCAGC
>JBBSUR010000023.1:0-21927 GCA_038234255.1 Mycobacteriales bacterium
GGACTTAGCCGAGGCGATCCTGCTGCGCCACACCTACCGGGACGCCTTCGCCCAGGAGCCCCTGCCCGAGGCGCTCCTGACCGATCTCCGCCTGGCCGCCGAGGCGCAGGGGGCGCGACTGAAGTCCCTCTCCGACCCTCAGGACCTGCTGGAGCTGAGCGTGCTGCTGTCCTGGGCAGACGGCATCGAGGAGGCCAACCCCGCCTATCGGCAGGAGGTCACGGCCTGGGTCCACACCGGGCCTGCTCAGGACGGCATCCCGGCGTCGGCGCTGCCCGACGACCCCGAGCGGGGCTCATCGCTGCGGCTGCGCGACTTCACGTTGAGCGGACCTCGACCCGGCGGTGGAGAACCGCCGGTCGCGGAGCGCCCCGACGTGGTCGTGATCGTCTCCGACGACGACGGCCCGCTGTCCTGGCTGCGCTCCGGCCAGGCCGTCGGCGCCGTCCTGCTGCGCGCCGCACTCGAGGGCGTGATGGCTCAGCCGCTCGCGCAGGTCACCGACTCCCCCGCCGGCCGGCGCCGGCTCCGCAACGCCCTCGGCCTGGTCGGGATGCCGCAGCTCGCCCTGCGCCTCGGCTATGCGACCGGCGCCGCTGCAACCCCGCGGCGCACCGTCGACGACGTGCTTCACGAAGGCGGCTGATGGCCGACCCGAGTGACCGTCCGGCCGTCGGCAACGCCCCGCCGGACGACCTTGGCAGCTATCGCGTACAGCTGAAGAAGGGCTCGGACGTCGTCGACCCGGCGGCGTGGGCTGGCTCGCTCCCGGCCTCCCATGGCATCGCGCCGAGGGTGCGCATCGGCCGCAGCCGTTGGTTCAACTTGCTCTGGCTGCTTCCGCTGGGATTCGGGGTCCTGCTGATCGCGATCGCGACGGCGAAGGGCCTGCGTGGGATGCCCGCGGTGCAGCGCTTCGTCGCCGACTACCCGGGAACCGTCGAGCCGTCGGGCCCCTCACCGGTCATCGGAACCCCTTCGTGGGTCGGGGTGCAGCACTTTCTCAACCTGTTCCTGATGGTGTTCATCCTGCGGTCCGGACTGCAGATCCTCGCCGACCACCCGCGGCTGTACTGGACCCGGCACAGCACCCCGGGCAGGGACTGGCTGCGTTTCCAGAAGCCGGTTCCGGCCGACCCGCTGTGGACGGCGAAGCAGGACTCGATCAGCCTGCCCGGCTCAGTCGGCCTGCCCGGCCTGCGGCACTCCATCGGGCTGGCCCGCTGGTGGCACTTGGGTGTCAACACGCTGTGGCTCGCCAACGGCCTGCTGTTCTACGTCCTGCTGTTCGCCACCGGTCAGTGGCGCAGGCTGGTGCCCACCAGCTGGGACGCCTTTCCGCACGCGCTGTCGGTGCTGATCCAGTACCTGTCGCTGGACTGGCCGATCGAGAACAGCTGGGTCGCCTACAACAGCCTTCAGCAGTTCGCGTACGCCGGGACCGTGTTCGTCGCCGCGCCGCTGGCAGTGCTCACCGGCCTCGGGATGTCCCCGGCGCTGTCCACCCGCTTCACCCGGATCAGCAGCGTGCTCAGCATCCAGACCGCCCGGTCGCTGCACTTCCTGGTGTTCTTCTGGTTCCTGGTCTTCATCGTCGTGCACGTGGCGCTGGTGTTCACGACCGGCCTGCTGCGCAACCTCAACCACATGTACGCCGCCCGTAACGGCGCCGGCTGGCTCGGGTTCTGGGTCTTCGCCGCGTCGATGGCGCTCGTGATCGTGGCCTGGGTCGCTGCCACCCCGGTCACCCTGCGCCACCCGCGTCTGGTGCAGCGGGTCGGCTACGCGCTGATCGGTCCGGTGCAGCGCCTGTTCGAGCATGTCGACGCGGCCCCGGGCCAGTACACCGAGAAGGACATCTCCCCCTACTTCTGGCACAACGGCAAATACCCCGAGTCGACGCACTACACAGCGCTGGCTGCCAACGGGTTCGTCGACTACCGGTTGCGCGTCCACGGCCTGGTCGAGCAGCCCGTCGACCTGGACCTCGCTGCGCTCCGGGCGCTGGCGCACCATGAGCAGATCACCCAGCACTTCTGCATCCAGGGCTGGTCCGGCATCGCCAAGTGGGGCGGAGTGTCCATGCAGACGCTGATGGACCTGGTCCGGCCCAGCCCCGCCGCCAAGTGGGTTGTCTTCTACTCCCTCGGCGACGGTCCGGATGGTGGCGCCTACTACGATGCCCACCCGATCGAGCAGATGGGTTACCACCTGACGATGCTGGCGTACGACATGAACGGCGAGCCGCTGTCGTTCGGTCACGGCGCCCCGCTCCGGCTGCGCAACGAGATCCAACTCGGCTTCAAGCAGGTGAAGTGGCTTGCCGGCGTGGAGTTCGTCGCGGACTACGCCGAAGTCGGTGGCGGCTACGGCGGCTACAACCAGGACCACGAATTCTTCGGCTACCGCCAGTCCCTCTGACACCCCGGAAAGCAGGCCTGCATGCTCAAGTCGTCGTTGACCGCCCTGGCCCGCCAGCAGCTCGAGCTGGCCAAGACCTCGTCCAGCGGCCGCAGCGCCTCCACCGTGTACGGCGGGCACGAGCACGTCCTGCGCCAGACCGTGATCGCCCTTGCGGGCGGTCAGGCGCTGCGCGAGCACGAGAACCCCGGTGAGGCGACCGTTCACGTCCTGCACGGGCGGGTCCGGCTCGGTGCCGGCGACACCTCCTGGGAAGGCTCGCCCGGCGACTTGCTCGTCGTGCCGGACGCCCGGCACAACCTGGAGGCGCTGGAGGACGCCGTCGTGCTGCTCACCGTGGCGAAACGCCCCTGACCAGTGACCGGACAGCCGACCCGGCGGGTACCGTGAGGCGCTTCCCCTACCAGTTCCAGGGAAGGCGCAGATGCACTCGTCGGAGTTCTTCGCCGCCGCCGATCAGGTCGCGTACGACGCCAAGTTCCCGCTGCTGGGGCTGACCTTCGACGACGTGCTGTTGCTGCCCGCGGCCAGCGACGTGATCCCCAGCCAGGTCGACACGACCACCCGGCTCTCGCGCAACATCACGGTGCGCACGCCGCTGCTGTCCAGCGCGATGGACACCGTCACCGAGGCGCGGATGGCGATCGCGATGGCGCGCAACGGCGGGGTAGGGGTGCTGCACCGCAACCTGTCGATCGAGGACCAGGCGACCCAGGTCGACCTCGTGAAGCGCTCCGAGGCCGGCATGGTCACCAACCCGGTGACCTGCTCGCCGGAGGACACGCTCGAGGATGTCGACCGGATGTGCGCGCACTACCGCATCTCCGGCCTACCGGTCGTCGACTGCGAGGGCGTGCTGCTGGGCATCGTCACCAACCGGGACACCCGCTTCGAGACCGACCTTAGCCGGCGCGTCGCCGCCGTCATGACGCCGATGCCGCTCGTCACCGCCCGTGAGGGTGTCAGCGGCCCGGACGCCCTCGCCCTGCTTCAGCGCAACAAGATCGAGAAGCTCCCGCTCGTCGACGGCGCCGGCCGGTTGCGGGGGCTGATCACCGTCAAGGACTACGTCAAGCGTGAGCAGTACCCGTTGGCCACCAAGGACGCCGACGGTCGGCTGGTCGTCGCGGCGGCGATCGGCGTTGGCGACGAGTCGTTCAAGCGGGCGATGACGCTGGTCGAGGCGGGCGTCGACGCGATCGTCGTCGACACCGCGCACGGCCACGCCAAGGCGGTCGCCGACATGCTCGCCCGGGTCAAGGTTCAGGCGTCGGTCGACGTGATCGGCGGAAACGTCGCCACCCGGTCCGGTGCGCAGGCGCTGATCGACGCCGGCGCCGACGGCATCAAGGCCGGGGTTGGCGCCGGCGCAATCTGTACAACCCGGGTGGTCGCCGGGGTCGGCGTGCCGCAGGTGACGGCCATCTTCGAGACGGCGCTGGCCGCCCGTCCGGCCGGTGTCCCAGTGATCGGTGACGGCGGCCTGCAGTACTCCGGCGACATCGCCAAGGCCATCGCCTGCGGCGCCGACACGGTCATGCTCGGCAGCCTGCTCGCGGGGGTCGAGGAGAGCCCGGGTGAGCTGGTCTTCGTCAACGGCAAGCAATACAAGAGCTACCGCGGGATGGGTTCGCTCGGCGCGATGCGCTCTCGCGGCGGCGCGACGTCGTACAGCAAGGACCGGTACTTCCAGCACGACGTGCTTTCGGACGAGAAGCTGGTCCCCGAGGGGGTGGAGGGTCAGGTGCCCTACCGCGGGGCGCTGGCCGCCGTCGCCCACCAGTTGCTCGGTGGGCTGCGCGCCGGCATGGGCTACTGCGGGGCCGGCACCATCGCCGCGCTGCAGCAGGCGCAACTGGTGCGGATGACCGCTGCCGGGCTCAAGGAGAGCCACCCGCACGACATCCAGATGACCGTCGAGGCCCCGAACTACGGGAGCCGGGACTGATGGCCGGCAACGACACGGTCGAGATCGGCATCGGCAAGAGCGGTCGCCGGGCGTACGGGTTCGACGACATCGCGATCGTCCCCTCGCGACGCACGCGCGATCCCGAGGACGTGTCGATCGCGTGGGAGATCGACGCCTACCGCTTCGAGCTGCCGCTGGTCGCGAGTGCGATGGACGGCGTGGTGTCGCCGGCGACCGCGATCGAGATCGGTCGGCTCGGTGGGCTCGGGGTGCTCAACCTCGAAGGGCTCTGGACGCGGTACGACGACCCCGAGCCGCTGCTGGACGAGATCGCCTCGTTGCCCGAAGAGTCGGCGACCGCCCGGATGCAGGAGATCTACGCCAAGCCGATCGAGCCGGACCTGATCCATGCGCGGGTCAAGCAGATCCGCGACGCCGGGGTGACCGTGGCGGCCTCGCTCACCCCGCAGCGGACCGTGCAGTTCGCACAGACGGTGCTCGACTCCGGTGTGGACCTGTTCGTCATCCAGGGGACCGTCGTGTCGGCCGAACACGTGTCGTCGCGCTCGGAGCCGCTGAACCTCAAGCGGTTCATCGCCGACCTCGACGTCCCGGTGCTGGTGGGCGGCTGTGCGACCTACCAGTCGGCGCTGCACCTGATGCGCACCGGCGCGGCCGGCATCCTCGTCGGGGTCGGTCCGGGTCAGGCCAACACCACCCGCGGGGTGCTCGGAATCGGTGTCCCGATGGCGACGTCGATCGCCGATGCCGCCGGCGCCCGGCGCGACTACCTCGACGAGTCCGGTGGCCGCTACGTGCATGTCATCGCCGACGGCGGCATGCGCACCGGCGGCGACGTCGCCAAGGCGATCGCCTGCGGAGCCGACGCGGTGATGATCGGTAGCCCGCTGGCCCGGGCCAGCGAGGCGCCCGGCCGAGGATGGCACTGGGGCCACGCCAGCTATCACCCCGAGCTTCCTCGGGGGACGCGGGTGAAGCTCGAGCCGGCCGGCACGCTCGCGCAGGTGCTGCTGGGCCCGGCCCGCAGCGACGACGGCACGACCAACCTGTTCGGCGGGTTGCGGCGCTCGATGGCGATGACCGGCTACTCCACCATCAAGGAGTTCCAGAAGGTCGAGGTCATGGTGACGCCCGCCCCGACGGGGTAGCGCTGGCCGGCTTTCTCCAGCAACGCGAGGGTCTTCGAGCACTGCGCCATGTTGCGCGGCTCGACCTCGACGACGGCGTCCATCCCGCGGTCCACGCCACGCCGGACGAGCTTGCCGATCAGGTCATCGTCCGGAGCCTTCTCCGGCGGGTCGAACGGGTCGAACTGTTCGCGCACGCTCTCCAGGATTGCGCCGACGACCAGCTCGCGCACCGTCTCCAACCCCCCGGACAGCGGCAGCGACTCCGGCTCGGGCAGCGGTCGCCGGTAGAGCTTCTCACGCACCCGCTGCGGCAACTCGGCCAGGACCCAGTCGTTCACCAGGCATTGCGAGGCACGGCGGCCGATGGCGTCCACGCCGGCGAAGCCGATCTGCAGCAGCGGGCCGCCCCGGGCGATCGTCAGCTCGGTCATGGGCTGCTCCCGTCGTCGCGTCCCCCCACGGGACGTCTCACCCGCTCCGAGCCGCGACCACGGCCGGTGATACATCGGCGGGCATGCAACGCCGGGGCAGGGCGTTGTGGCCGGCATGACCACTGCATCCTGGAACGGAACCGTCATCGCCACCTCCGACGACATCGTCGGGATGGAGGGAAACGACTATTTCCCGCTGTCATCGGTGATCGACGGGGTCCTCGTCCACTCCGACACCACCAGCGTGTGTCCGTGGAAGGGCACCGCGAGCTACTTCTCGGTGGTGGTCGACGGGAAGGTCAACGCCGACGCCGCCTGGTACTACCCGGAGCCGAAGGAGGCTGCAGCAGACATCCGCGACCACGTGGCGTTCTGGAAGGGGATCGAGGTCCGGAAGTAACCTCAGGCGGGTGAGCGCCGCCGAGATCACCGACCCGCTGCACGACGGCGTCCTGGTCGTCGACTTCGGCGCGCAGTACGCGCAGTTGATTGCCCGCCGGGTGCGCGAGTGCCACGTCTATTCCGAGATCGTGCCGCACACGATCACCGCGGAGCAGATCCGGGCGCGGGCTCCCCGAGCGGTGATCCTGTCCGGTGGCCCGTCGTCGGTGTACACCGAGGGGGCGCCCCAGATCTCCGCCGGCTTCTTCGACACCGGCGTCGCGACCCTCGGCATCTGCTATGGCTTTCAGGCGATGGCCGCGTCCCTGGGCGGCGTGGTGGCTCGGACGGGCACGGCGGAGTACGGCCGTACCGGCTTGGCAGTGCTCGCACCTGGCGTGCTGCTCTCCGGCCTGCCAGCCTCGCTGAACGTGTGGATGTCGCACGCCGATGCGGTCGCTGAGGCGCCGCCGGGCTTTGCCGTCACCTCCTCGACCGGCGCCACTCCGGTGGCCTCGTTCGAGGACCCGGCCCGCGGGCTGTACGGCGTGCAGTTCCATCCCGAGGTGCTGCACACCGAGCACGGCCAGGAGGTGCTCAAGCGCTTCCTGCTCGACGGCGCTGGCTGCCGCCCGACCTGGACGATGGTCAACATCGTCGAGGACTCCGTCGCCCGGATCCGGGCGCAGGTCGGCGACAAGCGGGTGGTGTGCGGGCTGTCCGGCGGCGTCGACTCCGCAGTAGCCGCGGCGCTGGTGCACAGAGCGGTCGGTGACCAGCTGACCTGCGTGTTCGTCGACCACGGACTGCTGCGCCAGGGCGAGGCCGAGCAGGTGGAGCAGGATTTCGTCGCCTCCACCGGAGTGCAGTTGCGGGTCGCCGATGCGTCCAAGCGCTTCCTCGACGCGCTGGCCGGCATCATCGATCCGGAGGTCAAGCGCAAGGCGATCGGCCGCGAGTTCATCCGGGTCTTCGAGCAGGAGGCGCGG
Source organism: Mycobacteriales bacterium (assembly GCA_038234255.1). Lineage (GTDB taxonomy): Bacteria > Actinomycetota > Actinomycetes > Mycobacteriales > SCTD01 > SCTD01. The sequence goes on from JBBSUR010000023.1 coordinate 7,283, forward strand.
GCGGTGGTGGGGGAGTCGGCCGCGCCGGTCGAGTTCCTGGTGCAGGGAACGCTCTACCCCGACGTCGTGGAGTCCGGCGGCGCCATCTCGGGCAACACCAGCGGAACCTCCAACATCAAGAGCCACCACAACGTCGGCGGCCTTCCGGACGACCTGCAGTTCGCGCTCGTCGAGCCGTTGCGGACCCTGTTCAAGGACGAGGTACGCCGCGTCGGCATCGAACTCGGGCTGCCCCAGGCGATCGTGTGGCGCCAGCCGTTCCCCGGCCCGGGGCTGGCCATCCGGATCATCGGCGAGGTGACGCAGGAGCGGCTCGACCTGCTGCGCGAGGCCGACGCGATCGCCCGCGCCGAGCTGACCGCGGCCGGGCTGGACCGCGACGTGTGGCAGTGCCCGGTGGTCCTGCTCGCCGACGTCCGCTCGGTCGGCGTTCAGGGTGACGGCCGGACGTACGGGCACCCGATCGTCCTGCGGCCGGTCAGCTCCGAGGACGCGATGACAGCGGACTGGTCGCGCGTCCCGTACGACGTCCTGGCCCGGATCTCCACCCGGATCACCAACGAGGTCCGTGAGGTCAACCGGGTGGTGCTCGACGTGACGAGCAAGCCGCCGGGCACGATCGAGTGGGAGTAAGCCGTCTGCGGGGTCAACTCCGCGCCGACGGGTAGGTCACCGACATGAGAATCGGATCCCTGCTGCTGGTCGTGTGGTTCGTCATCGGCGCGATCGCGGCCGGCCAACGCGGCTACTTCAAAAGCGACGATGGCTCCTGCGCCAGTGTCGGGACCACCGTGATCACTGTCCTGGCGGGCCCGCTGAACTATCTGGGGGTCAATCCGAAGATCGACGACTGCGAGCTCCCCCCGCCCAGCGAGTAGCGGGCACGGCCCCGTCCTCACCCCAGAATGCCCTCCAACAAGGCACACTGGACCGATGGCGGATCAGCAGAGCCTCGAAGCGGTGGTCGAGCCGAAGTGGTGGGGCGCCCACCTGCGGGAGGTGCGCTGGCAGGCTGAACTGGCCCGGTTGCTCGCCGATCCGGTCTTTCGCGGCGTCGGGCTGCCGCGCGGCGATGGTGGACCCGTCTTGCTGATCCCGGGCTTCCTCGCCGGCGACCAGTCGTTATCGGTCATGGCGTCCTGGCTGCGCCGGCTCGGGCACGCCCCGCGCCGCGCCGGCATCGCCTTCAATGTCCGGTGCTCCGACACCGCCATGGATCGGCTGGAGCGGGTGCTGAACCACGCGCAGCTCACCGCCGGTCGCAAGGTCGCCATCGTCGGGCACAGCCGGGGCGGTCACTTCGCCAAGGCGCTCGCCTCTCGCTGCCCGGACGCGGTGTCCCAGGTCATCACGATGGGCGCGGGACTGGACGAGCCGTTCGACATCTCCGAGCCGACCCGGCTCGCCGTCGAGGGGGCCAGAAGGCTCGTCCATCGACGCGACCCGGAGCGGGCTGCGAAGGGCTGCTTCACCGACGCCTGCATCTGCCGCTACAGCGAGGACTATCGCGCACCCTTCCCGGCCTCGGTACCGCTGACGTCGCTCTACTCCAAGGGCGACGGCGTGGTGCGATGGCGCGCGTGCATCGTGCCGTACGCCCGATGTGTCGAGGTGACCGGCAGCCACGTGGGGCTGGCCTTCAACCGGCACGCCTACCGCGAGATCGCGAAAACCCTGGCGTCGTCCTGAGGGCCGGGATCAGGGTTCCATGACATAGGTGCCCGGCGCGTCGCCGAGGGTCGGGTGCCGGTGGCTGCCGAGCTCGGTCGGGGCGGGCATGCGCTCGCCGGAGCGCGCGTCGAGCCAGGCCACGTGGTCGTCCCACCAGCTGCCCGGGTGCGTTACCGCACCGGCCTCCCACTCCTGCGCGGACGCGGGCAGCACATCATTGATGCGGAAGTTCGACTTGGCATTGTCGGGCGGGTTGACCAGCGCGGCGATGTGCCCGGCGGTCGACAGGACGAAGCGGGTGTCGCCACCCAGCAGTGCGGCGCTGCGGTAACAGCTGTCCCACGGGCAGATGTGGTCGGTGCTGCCCGCGACGATGTAGGAGTCGACGTCGACCGTGGACAGGTCCACCGGCGTGCCGAGCACGGTGGCCGCGCCGGGGTGCGTCAACGAGTTGTCCAGCGCCATCCGGATGAAGTCGCGGTGCAGCCCGGCCGGCATGCGCGTGGTGTCGGCATTCCACACCAGCACGTCGAACGCCGGCGGGCGCTTGCCGAGCAGGTAGTTGTTGACCCAGTAGTTCCAGATCAGGTCGTTGGGCCGCAGCCAGGCAAAGACGCCGGCCAGCGCCCTGCCGTCCAGGTATCCCGTGCGCTGCGACGACGCGACAGCGACCTGGGCGGTGTTCTCGTCGACCATCGCGCCGACCGTGCCCGCGCGCTCCTGGTCCAGCAGCGTGACCCCGAGGGTGAGCCCGGCGATCCGGTGGGCCTGTCCCGTGGCGGTCAGGTGTGCGACCGCGGTGGCCGTGACGATGCCGCCGGCACACAGCCCAAGCAGCTGGCTGCGGGCACTGCCGGAGATGTCCTCGACGGCGTCCAGCGCCTCCAGGATGGATCGGGCGTACGTGTCGAGATCCCACTCGCGGTGCTCGGCCGACGGGTTGCGCCACGACAGGGCGAACACCTGCTGGCCGGCGTCGAGCCAGTGCTCGATCATGCTGCGGCCCGGCGCGAGGTCGGCGATGTAGAACTTGTTGATCATGGGCGGGACGATCAGCAGCGGCACCTCACGCGCCGACTCGGTGCGCGCCGCGTACTGCAGGAGCTCGAAGATCGGGGTGCGCAGCACGACCGCCCCGCGCGAGGTGGCCAGGTTGCCGCCCACGGCGAAGCCGCGGCCGTCGACCATCGCCGGGATGCGCGGCCGGGAGGCCATGTCCTGAACGAACTGCCGCGCCCCGGTCAGATAGCTGCGGCCTCCGGTGTCCAGACCCCGCTTCAGGGCCGCCGGGTTGAGCAACGGGTTGTTCGACGGTGCGGCTGCGTCGACCAGCATCTGCACCACGAAGCGCACCTGCTGCTCGCTGCGCCAGTCCAGGTCGGCCTCGTCGACCAGCTGCTCCAGCGCGGCGCCCCCCACCAGATAGGCCTGGCACAGCCGCTGCAGCACCGGGTTGCCGGTCCATGCCGGGTCGGCGAAGCGCTTGTCTCGCTTGGCCGGGTGCACCATCGAGGTGCCGGCCACGACCTTGCCCAGCTCGGCGGTGGTGTGCAGCCCCAGCCTGGTCGTGTTCACCGGCCGGGCCGCGAGCCGGCCGACCAGCTTCAGCGCCGCTCGACCCGGGAGCAGCCGGCGGACCGGGCCGAGGGCCGCGTCGGTGAGCATCGCGTCCAGCGGTGAACCGTCGGCTGCGTGCCGGGTCGACTCCGGCTTGTCCTGCACAGCTGTCATGCCTCACCCCTCCCGTCGGCTGTCCCCTTGACGGTTCTGCCACGGTGAGGCCTCGCTACACCGGCTACCAGCGGTGGGCGACGTCGATCACGAGTCGGGAGCCGGTTCCCGGGCCCGGCAGGACGGCGACCCGGAAGGGCAGCCGGGCACGCACGCCCAGTCCGAGCGTCGTGTAACCCTCGAAGCTGCCGCCCCAGCCGACCTGCCGGAATGTGCGGTAGCCGCTTGTGTCCACGAGGTTGCCGGGGCTGACGAAGAGCGAGTCGGTCGTGGTGACGGGAGCGCGGACGACCACCTGCAGGAACGCCCCGCCCGCAGCGGCAACGGGTCGCCGGAGCCCTGCTTCTCCACGACCGGGACGTACCGGATGTCGTAGGCGCCGGCGACGTTGCCGGCCACGCCGACGACCAGCCGGTCGAAGCAGGCGTGCCGGCCAGCACGGCCGCCGTCGCCAGCAGCGCTCGCAAGGTCCTTCCCCTGGACTGCGTCCGGCCGGGCGCCGGGCCCGACAGGTAGGACGCCGGGCGGGGGTCCGAGGTTGCCTCCCCGAAGATCTTGGGGAGCGGGCCGCGACGCGGGACTCAGCCCAGGCGTTGACGCCCCGGATCGGTGACGGTGCGCCCTTCGATGGTGATGCGGGCGGCGAGGTCGACGATCCCGTACGCCCCCGACTCGGCACTGCTGACGTAGAACACGGCGGGCTCGGACGACCCGAGCTGCCGGCCGCCGCTCGCGTCGTGGACGCCGACGGTGACGGAGTACGAGCCGTCCAGCATCCGGTTGGCGAGCTCGATCTCGGCGGTCAGCGGACGACCGGGGCCGTGCACGCCGGCGTACCCGCCGGGGGAGGTGTGCACGGCGTACGCCGCACCGAGACCCAGCGGGGCAACCATGACGCCGAGCACCGGGGAGTCCAGCTCGTCGTCGAAGTCGGCCTGCACCCGCAGGTGCACCGTGCCGCCGCTGGCGAAGTGCCGGGTCGCGGCGCCGTCCTCGCCGAGCAGCTCGACCCCCACCCGGGCGGTCGTGTCGTCGCCCGGTGCCGCGCCCTCCATCGCCCGGTGGTAGGCCGACAGCGCGCCCTCGACCGGCCCGTCGTAGGTGACCCTTCCGGAGTGCAGCAGCACGCCGCGGGGCGCCATGCGGTCGAGCATCTGCAGGTTGTGCGTGACGATGACGATCGTCGTCCCGTCGGCCTGGATCTGGCGCATTCGCTCCAGGCACTTGAGCTGGAAGGCGAGGTCCCCGACGGCGAGCACCTCGTCGACGAGCAGCACCTGCGGTCGGGTGTGGATCGCCACCGCGAACGCCAGGCGCAGGAACATGCCGGAGGAGTAGTACTTGACCGGGGTGTCCAGGAAGCGCTCGATCTCGCTGAACTCCACGATCGCGTCGAAGCTGCGGTCGACGTCGGCGGCCGACAGCCCTAGCAGTCGGCCGTTGACGTGGACGTTCTCCCGCCCGGTCATCTCCGGGTGGAAGCCGACACCGACGCCGATCAGCGGCGCGATCGCCCCGACCACCCGCAGCCGGCCGGTCGTCGGCGCCGACACCCCGGACAGCATTCGCAGCAGAGTTGTCTTGCCCGAGCCGTTGCGCCCGATCACCCCGATCGTCTCTCCCGGCGCGACGCTCAGGTCGACGTCGCGCAATGCCCATAGCTCGGTCGTGGTGGACCGCCGGCGCAGGCGGTTCAGCAGCAGCGGCTCGCCGGACTGCAGCACGTAGCGCTTGCCGACGCCGGCCAGCTCGATCGCGTTCACAGCCGGTCGCAGGCGGTGCGCTCGTGCCGGCCGTAGGCCCGCAGCGCCACGGCGGTGAGCAGCACCGTCCAGCCCAGCGTCCAGCCCAGAGCGACTCCGAGCGAGTCCGCGTGGCCGAAGACGCACCAGCGGGTGAGCTGCACGACGCCGGTCGCCGGGTTGGCGAGCACGTACGGCGCCAGCTGCCCGGCCAGTTCCAGCGGGTAGATGACGGGGGTGCCGTAGAAGGCGACGAGCAGCACCGCGGTGACCAGGTAGCGCACGTCGCGGAAGTACACGTGCAGCAACGCCGCGCAGGCCGACACCGCGAGGACGAGCAGGTAGGCCAGCGCCATCGCGATCGGCAGCAGCAGCAGCTGCGGCGCAACCCGCCCCGTCTGCGCCACAGCGACGACGACGCCGACCGCCATCGAGATCGCGTAGCCGGCGAGGTTGGACGTCGGGGCGATGGCGGGCAGCACCAGTCGGGGGAAGTAGAGCTTGGTGGCAAGGGAACCGCCGTCGACGATCGAGGTGGACGCCGCCGAGATCGAGCCGTTGAGGTAGGCCCAACTGGCAATGCCGACGAGCACGAAGGCGACGTAGGGCTGGTCGGTCTGCACCTTGACGATCCGGGTGAACACGATCGCGAGCACGATCCCTTGCAGCAGCGGCAGCGCCACCGTCCACGCCAGCCCCAGCACCGCCGATCGGTAGCGCGCCGCGAAGTCCTGGCGTGCCAGCATGGCCACCAGCGAGCGGGCCCGCAGGAGGTCGGCCACCAGGATGCGCAGCGGCGTGCGCCCGCCGCTCATCTCGAGGATCGGAGGGGGCTCGGTGCGCGTCCTGCTCACCTCTCCCTACGGCTGGCCGCACGTGCGGCGGGGCGCCGAGCGCGAGCTGCACGAGCTCGCGTCGCGGCTGCGACGAGCTGGCGAGGACGCGCGGGTCCTCACCGGTTCGCCTCAGCGTCTCACCCGCACCGGCGAAGTGCTCGCAGTGCCGGTCCGCTGGGTGCGTACGCCGCGGCGCGCGTCCTGGCCGGAACCGGGACCCGGATTCGCGCTGGCCGCCGCGGTCGGCGCCCTGCGGGCCGACGTCGTGCACTGCCTGCACTACGCCGATGCGTACGGCGCGACCCGCACCCGGCGGCCGGTCGTGCTGAAGCTGACCGGGACGGTGCTGCCGGAACGGATCAGCGGCTGGGACGAGCGGCTGTTCCGCGGGGCGATCGCCCGGGCGGATGAGGTGTGGGCCAACAGCGACTGGGCGGTGGCGCAGATGGCCGGCTTCGGGGTGCCGATGCGGGTCGTGCCGGCGGGGCTGGACACCACGCTCTTCCGGCCGGGCACGGACCGGTCGGAGATTCCGCTGATCGTCTGCGCTGCCGACTCGTCCGAGCCACGCAAGCGGGTGGCGGACCTGCTGGCGGCCTGGCCGGCGATCCGCCGGGCACTGCCGGGAGCCGAGCTGGTGCTCGCCGGGCACGGCTCACCCGAGCTGCCCGCCGGCGCACGGTCGGTCGGGCTGCTCGACGATGTCGCGCTGGCAGCGCTGTACGCCCGGGCCTGGGTCGTGGTCGCGCCCGCGGTGTACGAGGCGCTCGGGCTGGTGACGCTGGAGGCGCTGTCGTGCGGTACGCCGGTGGCCGGCGTCGACTCGGGGGCGACTGCTGCGCTGGTGCAGCCCGGCGTGACGGGGGCGCTCGCTGCGCCGCTGGACCCCGGTTCGCTGGCGGAGGCCGTGGTCGCTGCTGCTCGGCGGGCGCACGACCCGGCGACGTCCGCGGCCTGCCGGCGAGCGGCTGCGGCGTACGACTGGGACGTGGTCGTGCCGCAGGTGTTGGCCGGTCACGCCCGGGTGGCGGCTCGCTAACCGGGCGACCATGCAACAGAGCGATCTAGACTTTTATCATGCTGCGTACGCAGATCTCTCTCACCGCAGAACTGAAGCAGGTCCTCGACGAGGAATCGGCCCGGACCGGCAAGTCGATGGCGGCGCTCATTCGCGAGGCGGTGACTGCTGCCTACCGGCCGGTTCGGTCTGTGCAGGATGACCTGAGGGCTATCGACGACTCATTCGGTGCGTGGGCGGATCGAGACGTCGATGGGGCCGAGTACGTGCGGCAGCTGCGCTCCGGCAGGCGACTGGCCGCTGGGTGAGCTTTATCGACACCAGCGTCCTGGTCGACGTGCTCCGCGGCTCCGAGGCGGCCCGGTCAGTAGTCCACGATCGCCGCGGTCGAGGGCTGCTGCACACCAGCGAGTTAAGTCACGTCCTGGATCCCACTAGGTTTGCGGCGTGGACCGCGACGCAGCGCTGCAGGCCGTGCGCGACCACCCCGGCTGGTACCACTCGATCGACCTGGGCGGCGGCCAGTCGGTCGAGGGGTTCGTCGACCTGCGGCCGTTCCTGCGGCGCGCACTGCCGTCGACGCTGGCCGGCAGGCGTTGTCTGGACGTCGGAACCTTCGACGGTTTCTGGGGATTTGCGATGGAGGACCGAGGCGCGGCGGCTGTGGTCGGCATCGACGTCGACGACACCACCGAGCTCGAGCATCCGCCGCTGCGCCGGGACGCCAACGTCGCAGCTGCGCGGGCGTCGGGGATCGTGCCTGGTGTCGGCTTCCGGTTGGCCGCCGCGGCGCGCGCTTCGGCGATGCGACGGGTGTCCTGCAACGTCTACGACCTGACCGTCGACGCGATCGGCGGACCGGTCGACTTCGTGGTCGTCGGCACGATCCTGCAGCACCTGCGTGACCCGGTACGCGCGCTGGAGCGGGTCCGGTCGGTGCTCGCACCGGGCGGCTCGGCGGTGCTGGTCGAGACCATCTCGACCGGCCTGACGCTGGCGCACCCACGCCGACCGGTCGCGCAGTTCCGCCCGGCGATGCCGGACAACCGCTTCACCTGGTGGGCGCCGAACCTGTCGTTGTTGCGGGCCTGGCCGACCGCGGCTGGGATGCCGCCGACCTCGCGACTGCCGGTCCTGCACCGTCCGATCCGCGGTGCGGGCAAGGGTGACTGGGTGGCAGCGGTCAGAGTCGCTCCGGCCTGAGCCAGGCCAGCACCTCGTCGGCGATCAGCTCGCCGACGACGCGGTGGCCCAGCGGGGAGTAGTGCATCCCGTCGTGCGAGGCGCCGGGGCCGGCGGCTGTGCACGCCGCAGACACCGACACCAGCCGCACCTCGGGATCGTCGAAGCTGTGCACCATCTCGCGCAGCGTGCGCTGCACGACGGCGTGCCGCTCCGGCATCCCCGGCAGGAAGTGCCGCAGGACCTCACCGGGCTCGTTGACGTCGAGGACGAGCACGAGCGCCTGCGTGTCGTAGCGCACCGCCCGGACCAGCTGGCGCATCACCTCGCCGAACCGGCCGGGCGTGGTCTGCCAGGTGCGCAACCCGACCTTCGGCGCCGCCCACCGGCGGTAGCCGCGAATCCGCCGCCACACCGGATAGGCGACGTGCTGGCGGTAGAGCTGCCCGGTCCGGGTGGCCACCTGGTGGTCGGTGACCAGGTGGCGCACGATCGGGACCGGGAGCAGCCAGGGCTGGCTCTCGTTGAGGCCGTACTGAAGCACCACCACGTCCGGCAGGTGCGCGCGGACCGACTGCTCGTAACGGCGGAAGCCCTTCACCGCGAAGTCGAACCACCGTCCCTCGAGTGCGACGCGCACCGGCACCCCGGCCGCGGCAAGCCTGTCCCGCAGGACCTCGGCGTAGCTGCCGTCGTCGCTGCCGGTGCGGCCCGGGATGGACAGCACGGCGACCGAGTTGCCCAGCACCACGACCGACAGCGGCCGCTCAGCGCTCACCGGTCGAGCCACGGCCGCACCTCCCGCGCGAGCGCCTCGGCGGTCAGTCGGTGGCCGAGTGCGGAGCGGTGGATGCCGTCCGGGGTCAGCACCGCGCTTCCGTGCTCGGCGACGTGGGCGGCCACGCGTACCGCCCGGACGTCGGGGTCGGCGAAGTCGGCGACGAACCGGTCCTGCACCGCCTGGAACTGCGCGCGCCGTTCGGTCATCGACGGGACCCAGTGGGTCCAGCGCTCGCCGGGCGGGTCGAGGTCCAGCATCAGCACCAGGCAGCCAGTCTCGTCCCGCGCCATGGTGACGACCTTGCGCAACTCCAGGGCGTAGCGCTCGGGGGACAGCCGGTAGGTCGGCAGGTGCGCGGTGCGCCGCTGCACCTCGCGCAGCCGCCGCCAGACCGGGGGGGCCACCTGCGTGCGATACCACTGCGCGGCCGGGGCGCTGGAGCGGTTCCAGGACTGGAAGTGCCGCGCGAGGAAGGTCGGAACGACGTTCGGCTGGGCCTCCCCCATGCCGTAATTCAGCACCAGCACGTCGGGGAAGTGATTGCGCACCGAGTCTTCGTAGCGGGCGCGCAGATCGCCGATCAGGTCGAACCACCGACCGGTGTGCCGCACCTCGACGTCATGGCCCGGGAGCAGCGCCGGCAGTTGCTCGCCGTAGTTGCCCCCCTCCCGCTCCGGGCCGTCGGGCACGACGAACAGCGACACCGAGCCGCCCGCGACGACGATCCGCTTCACAGCAGCAGCGTCCTGGCCCGCACCGAACCGAGGAGCATGACGGCGACCTCGGCCACGTCGGCGACCGCCGTTTGAGTGCCCCAGCGGGGACCGCGGGCACGCCAGTGGGTGACCAGCAGTGGCGCCGCCAGCAACGCCGCCGCGGGTCGCCGCGGCGTGAGCACTGCGCCGAGGGCCAGCAGCGCGACGGGGTGGCTGGACTTCCAGAAGACCCTGCGCAGTAGCGTTTCTCGTAACGAAGGGTGGCGCCGGACCACCTCCGGCAGGGACCGCCAGCGCCACAGCGACTGCAGGTGCTGCGGAAAGCTCGCCGCGCGGACGGCGTGCTGCACGTGTGCTCCGGCCACCCACGCCGAGCGCCCTCCAGCCTCGATGACCCGCCATGCCAGGTCGGTGTCCTCGCCGGCGGACAGTCGAGCGTCGAAGCCGCCGACCGCCGCCAGCCAGCTGCGGCGTACGGCGAGGTTGGCGGTCGGGAAGTAGTCGCCCGGCTCCGGCACCGACAGGGTGCGGGCGAACACCGCCGCCACGTGGGCGTCCTCCGGATGTGGAGCGACCGGGCCGTGCAGCAGGTCGGCGCCGTCGGCACGATCGGCGACAACGAGGGCCGCGAGCCAGCCGGGCGAGGGTTCGCAGTCGTCGTCGGTGAAGGCGACGAGCTCGGCGGTGCAGGCCCGCCAGCCGGCGTTGCGCTTGTTGCTCGCATCCCGCTGCGCGACCCGCAACGCAGTCAGTGGCAGCCGGTCGGCCCACTCGTCCAACAGTTCGGCCACCCCAGTCGCACCGTCGTGCACCACCAGCACCTCGTCGGCCGGGTGGTTCTGCGCGGCCAGCCCGCGCAGGCACCGGGCGAGCAGCGCCAGCCGGTCGATGGTCGGCACCACGACCGCTACTGCTCCCACGGCAGCACCACGTCCTTCACGTACCGGGCGGGGACTCCAGCCACGAACGTCCGCGCCGGCACCTCACCGAGCACGACCGAACCGGCGCCCACGAAACAGAACTCGCCGATCGCTGCGCCGCGGGCCACGGTGCACTTGGTGGCGACGAACGCGTCGTCCGCGATCCGCACGGAGCCGGGGACCGTGTCGTCGTACGCCGGACGGCCGGGCTCGGTGTGGTGGTGGCTGGTGTCGACGATCGTCGTGTACTCCCCGATGCCGATGCGGTCGCCGATCCGCACGTCGTGCGCGCAGTGCACGGTCGTCCCGGCGCCGAGCACGCAGCGCTCGCCGACCGAGAAGGTGCCGGAGACGTTGAGCACCACGCCGCGGCGCAGGTCGGTCCACGCGCCGATGTCGATGCTGCCTGCCTTGAGCTGGAGTACGACGCCGTCACCCAGCACTGCGCCCGGGCCGATCCGTAGGCGACCGCCTCCGGGCACCTCGACCCGCACCCCCCGGCCGATCTGCGCGTCGAGGGCGATGTCCACCTCGACGTCGACACCGGCCGCGGCAGCCAGGATTCGGATGCGGCGGACCAGTGCGGCCCGGCGGGCGCGCCGGACGACCGGGGTTGCCCGACGGACCAGCCCGCCGAGCACCTGCTCAGAGGACGACACGGCGCTCCCGGACACTTCCGGTCACCAGACCGGCCAGAACCGCCGTGTCGAAGGCCATCCCGGCCGCGGTGTCGAGCGCGCCCGGCAGACCGTTGCGCCCGGAACGGCGGGCGCGCAGCCACGGCAGGGCGGCCAGCAGCGGCAGCGGGCGCCGGGTCACGGCAGCGGCGAGCAGTCCGGCGGTTCCCATCAGGACGGGCACGCTACGGGGACGCAGTAGATAGCGGTGCCACAGCAGCTCGCCGCGCAGCTCGGGGAACTCCGCCACCAGCCGGGGGAAGGCGGCGTAGCCCAGCCCGCGCCGCAGGTGCCAGGCCGGTCCGGGGTGGGTGGTGTCGTGCACCACAACGGCTTCCGGGGCGTACGCCGAGGTGCCGCCGAGCCGGCGGACCCGCCAACCGGCTGCGGTGTCCTCGCCGAAGAAGCCGGTGGAACGGTCGAAGCCGCCGGCGTCGCACAACGCGCGGACGCGGTAGAGCAGGTTGCAGCACTCGTAGAGGTCGGTGAAGCCCGAGATATCCTGCGTGGCAACCCATCTCGCCGGAGCCAGGGTCGGTGCCGGGACGGTGCGGCCCTGGACGACGTCATGCGGAACCGTGTCTCGCTCGAAGGAGGCCGCGCAGAGCGCCGCCAGCCAGCCCGGCTCCGGGACGCAGTCCGAGTCGGTGAAGGCGAGCCAGTCCGTACGGCAGGCCTCCACCGCTGCCTGCCGGGCGGCGCCGAGCGGCCCGCGTTGCTGCACCAGGCGGACCTGCGGCGTGGCGCGGATCAGTTCCAGCGTGCCGTCGGTGGAGCCGTTGTCGACGACCAGCACCTCGTCGGCCGGGCGGGTCTGGTTGCCCAGCGCGGCCAGGCAGCGCGACATGGCTTCCCGACGGTCCTTCACCACGACGGCAACCGTGACGCTCACCGGGTGTACAGCCGTTCCAGCGCGGGCACGACGGCGCGTCGCCAGTCCCAGCGCTCCGCGCGGTCCCGGCAGGCCGGCCCGGCCGTGGCGGTCATGGTGAGTGCCTTCCCCAGGGCGACGGTCAGGGCGTCCACCCCTTCGCCGCACAGCACTCCCGTCTCGGGGGTGAGGATCTCCGCGGGGCCGCCACCGTCGACCCGGGCGACTCCGGGCGTGCCGCAGGCCAGCGACTCCGACAGCGCCATCCCGAACGCCTCGGCCACCGACGGCAGCGCGGTCACCCAGGCGGACCGGTAGAGCCCCGGCAGCTCCGCCGGGGCCGCAGATCGCTGCACGTACACATGATCGGTGGCCAGGCCGCTGAGGTCGGGAGTGCCGGGACCGACCAGCCACAGACCGACGCCGTCGAGCCGGCCGACCGCTTCGACCAGGGTCCGCACGTGCTTGCGCAGCTCGGCCAGGTCGCCGCTGTAGAGCACGACCGGAGTGTCCGACCGGCCCGGTCCGGGGCGGAAACGGTCGGTGTCGACGCCGGGCGGTACGACGTCGGCGGCCCGCCCGAAGTCGCTCGCGAGCCAGGCCGCGGCCGACTCGCTGACGCAGACGTAGGAGTCGATGTGGCGGGCGAGGAACCGGTGCAGTCCCGCGTCGCCGCGCTGTGCGCGTGAGCGGCGGACCGGGAAGCCGTGGTCGGTGAAAACCGTTCGCAGACCCGGTTGCAGCAGTCCGGCGGTCGCGGCTGCGGCGCCGTCGCCGGTGCTCGTGGCGTGCCAGACGTCCACCCGGGAAAGCCCCTGCAGGGCCAGGCTCTGCAGGCCGAAGACGCCCTCGGAGCCGCGCCACCCGTACCGCCCGGAGCCACGGCGGCGCAGTCGCCGGACCGGGACGCCGAGCTGGGTGTCGCTTCGCGGCGCACCCGTGGACAGCACCCGCACTCGGTGTCCGGCGGCCTGGAGCGCGGCCGAGAGCTCGTGCAGGTAGCGCTCCGCGCCGCGGGTGACCCCGGGCCAGGCATGCACGCTGGTCAGCACGATGCGCAAGCCCACCGGGCTAGCCTAGGGACGATGATCCGGCCGCGGGTGCTGCACGTCGCCCGCGACTGGGTGCGGCCCTCGGAGGGCTTCGTCGCCGACGTGCTGCGGACCACGACCGCGAGCGTGCCGTCGCTGGCGTACGGCACCCGCTGGGGCGGTGCCACCCTGCCGGCTCGGGCCACGAGACTGCCTGCCGGACAAGAGAAGGCGGCGCTGGCGGCGGTCACCGTCGCCCGTCGCGCTCAGGTGCTGCATGCCCACTTCGGCTACTGGGCGGGGCCGGTCGCCGCCGTTGCCCGGCGCACCGGCCGGCCCTGGGCAGTGTCCCTGCACGGTCACGACCTGCTCGTGGAGGGGTGTGCGGCGGCGGCTCGCGCTGACCTCGTCGTCGTGCCGTCGCCTTTCCTTGCCGATGCGGCGTCGCGGGCCGGGATTGCTGACGAGCGGCTGCGCGTCATCCCGGCCGGCCTGGACCTGACCTCGTTGCCGTTCCGGGTCCGCACGCCGCGCGCCGACGGCACGGTCCTGGTCACCTTCGCCGGCCGGTACGTCGCCAAGAAGGGCGCGCTCGATGCGGCGGAGGCCTTCGCCGCGGCTCGGGAACGCCTGCCGGGACTGCGGTTCCGCTTCGTCGGCACCGGTCCGCTCGAGGCTGCCCTGCGTAGCCGGCTGGCCGAGCTCCGGCTCGACGCCCAGCTGGTGGACGGGGCGACTCCGGGGGCGGTACGGGCGGCGCTCGCCGACACCGACCTGCTGCTGACCGCCAGCCGGGTGGCCGACGACGGTGACACGGAATCGCTCGGGCTGGTCAACCTGGAGGCCCTCGCCTGCGGGGTTCCGGTGGTGTCGACGGCCAGCGGCGGGGTTACGTACGCCCTTGCCGACCGGGCGGTGCTGGTGCCCGAGGGATCGGTCCGTGACCTGGCGGGCGCCCTGCTCGGGCTCGCCGGCGACCCGGATCGTTGGCCGGCGATCGGCCGGGCCGGCCGCGACCACGTCGTGCGGTGCCACGAGCTCGGCGCTCGGGTCGGGGACCTGGAGCAGCAGTGGGCCGCACTCGCCGCTCGCCGGCCGCTGCCCGCGGTCGCCGCCACGCGGGTCAGGTCGCCGGGAGTTTCGGTCGTCGTGGTCACCGCCGACCGGCGGCCGCTGGTCGCGCGCACCCTCGAAGCCCTCGCCGAGCAGAGCTATCTCGGAGCGACACAGGTGCTCGTCGTCGACAACGGCTCCGTGGACGGCACTGCTGCGGACCTGGCCGCGCGACCGGTGACGGTGTTGACCGAGCCGGTGCACGTGCCGGTCGGGTTGGCCCGCAACCGGGCAGCGGCGCACGCCTCCGGTGAACTGATCTGCTTCACCGACGACGACTGCGTCCCGACGTCGACGTGGCTCGAAGGGCTGGTCGCCTCCTGGCGCGAAGGTGTGGCGCTGGTGCAGGGGCGCAC